>JANKMW010000037.1:0-6527 GCA_024649985.1 Methanothrix sp. | reverse complement strand
CAAGGATATATGGTTCCACGAGCTCATCAAGGACCAGTCAGCCGAATGCAAGACAGAGGAGCTGGACGCCGAGGACAGGCTCTTCATCCTCTACACCTCCGGAACCACCGGCAAGCCCAAGGGGATCGAGCACGCCCACGGAGGGTACTGCGTCTCCCCACCCCAGACACTCCACTGGGTCTTCGACCTCAAGGAAGGTGACGTATGGTGGTGTACAGCCGACGTTGGCTGGATCACCGGCCATTCGTACGTGGTTTACGCACCCCTTTCTCTTGGAGCAACCAGCATCATGTACGAGGGTTCCCCCGACTTCCCGGACTTCGGCCGCTGGTACAAGATCATCCAGGACCACAAGGTATCCGTCTTCTACACTGCGCCCACAGCCGTCCGAATGCTGATGAAGCAGGGCGAGGAGTGGCCCGAGAAGTACGACCTATCCAGCATAAGGCTGCTGGGATCCGTCGGCGAGCCCCTCAACCCCGAAGCGTACATGTGGTACAGGAAGAACTTCGCCTACGACAAGGCCCCCATCATGGACACCTGGTGGCAGACCGAGACCGGCTGCTATGTGATATCCCCGCTGCCCATGACCCCCTGCAAGCCAGGATCCGTGGCGTATCCCCTCCCCGGCTTCAACACCACCATCTTCGACGAGGACGGAAACGAGGTCCCCCTGGGAGAGGGCGGAAACATCGTCAACCCCACCCCCTGGCCCTCGATGCTCAGGGCGTTCTACAAAGACGAGGTCCGGTACAAGAAAGAGTACTGGGAGATGTACTGGAACACCAAGCCCGGCACCTACCTCGCCGGCGACAAGGCGACGAGGGACAAGGATGGCTACTGGTTCGTCCAGGGCAGAATCGACGACGTCCTCAGCGTCGCAGGCCACAGGATCGCCAACGCCGAGGTGGAGTCCTCTCTGGTGGCCCACGCAGCGGTATCCGAGGCTGCGGTCATCGGCAAGCCCGATGAGGTGAAGGGCGAGGCGATCGTCGCCTTCGTCATCTTGAAGAAGGGAGTCAGCCCCTCCGACGACCTAGCCAAAGAGCTGAAGACCCACGTCAGGACCACCATGGGACCCCTGGCGATACCCGCCGGCGTCTTCTTCGTCGACGACGTCCCCAAGACCAGGTCCGGCAAGATCATGCGCCGGGTCATCAAGGCCAAGGCTCTCGGAAACCCCACCGGCGACACTTCAGCCCTCGCCAACCCCGAGGCTGTGGACGGCATCCCCCTCATCTGAGGGAGTCCGGCCACATTCTACCTTTTTTATAATTTTTTTAGATGGCCCTTTATGGCCTCTTTCGGCTTTCTTCGATTTTGATGGATAGATTACGTCATATCTGCTGGTCGCCCCCGTCTCTCTCAAAGACCCACGACCATCCCGCCCCGCCATTCAACCCGCCGCGCGCCGCGAAGAAGTACTAACCCCGATATGCCAGATTACATCCTCATCTTTTCGCCTCGAACCCGTCGGGGAATCAAATCCACTTTTTGAATTAAAAATGTGCAAGATCTTTGACAATTAAACATCATATATCGTTATAATTCCTTATAAAACGGCATTTTTCGACACATTTATAAACGAGAAGAGGAAGATCGCATCAACGTTTCCGAGGATGCCCCGGAATAAAATGAAGATGCTGACTCATGGGCGCGAAAGATAGACGCGAACCCGTGATTCGTGGCTGCCGGGAGGTTTGCGCTTCATTCGACGCAGATAGTAGTTTCGAGGTCGATCTCGTCGCGGAGAGGGGACTATTGCGGAAACGGTTTCAAGCTGAAAGTAGAAAGGAGGTAGAAAAGTGGCTGAAGGAAAGACTGGAACCACAAAGGTTCTGATGGAAGAGACGAGGATTTTTGAGCCGCCAAAAGACCTCGCCGAGAACTGCAACGCGTGGCAGTGGGCGAAGAAGAAGGGCTTCAAGACAGAACAGGAGATGCGAGACTGGTGCGGCGAGAACTACATCGAGTTCTGGGACGAGATGGCCAAGACCTACGCCGACTGGTACGAGCCCTACACTCAGGTGATGGACGACTCGGAGAAGCCCTACTTCAAGTGGTTCGTCGGCGGCAAGATCAACATGTTCTACAACGCCGTCGAGAGGCACATCAAGGCTGGCAAGGGCGACAGGGTAGCATACCACTTCATCCCCGAAGCTACAGACCAGCCCGAGAGGGCATATACATACCAGGAGATCTACGAGACCGTCAACAAGCTGGCAAACGGCCTCAAGAGCCTCGGCGTCGTCAAGGGAGACAGAGTCTCCATCTACATGCCCATGCTCCCCGAGACGGTCATGGCGATGCTGGCATGCGCCAAGATCGGCGCCATCCATAGCCTGGTATTCTCCGGATTCAGCTCCAAGGGGTTCGGCGACCGAGTCCAGGACTGTGAGGCGAAGGTCGTCTTCACCGCCGACGGGTTCTACAGGCGCGGCAAGCCCATGCCCCTCAAGCCCCAGGCCGACGACGGCGTCAAGGACGCAGCAAGCGTCAAGAACGTCATCGTCCTGAAGAGGACCGGCCTTGAGGTCCCATGGACCGAAGGGAGAGACGTCTGGTTCCACGAGCTCGTAGAGAGCCAGTCTGCGGAGTGCGAGACCGAGGTCATGGACGCCGAGGACAGGCTCTTCATCCTCTACACCTCTGGGACCACCGGCAAACCCAAGGGGATCGAGCACGCCCACGGAGGATACTGCGTCGGCCCCGCTTACACCTGCAAGTGGGTCTTCGACCTCAACGAGGATGACGTCTACTGGTGCACCGCCGACGTCGGCTGGATCACCGGCCACTCCTACGTAGCCTACGGCCCCCTCTGCCTCGGGATCACCAGCATCATGTACGAGGGTTCTCCCGACTATCCAGACTTCGGCCGCTGGTACAAGATCATCGAAGACTACAAGGTCACCGTCTTCTACACCGCTCCGACGGCCGTTCGGATGCTGATGAAGCAGGGGACCGAGTGGCCCGAGAAGTACGACAGGTCCAGCGTCAGGCTGCTGGGATCCGTCGGCGAGCCCCTCAACCCCGAGGCGTACATATGGTACCGGAAGTACTTCGGAAACGAAGTCTCCCCCATCATGGACACCTGGTGGCAGACCGAGTCTGGGTGCCACGTAATATCCCCGCTGCCCATGACCCCCTGCAAGCCAGGATCCGTCGCATACCCCTTGCCCGGCTTCAACACCACCCTCTTCGATGAGGACGGAAACGAGGTGCCCCTCGGTTCAGGCGGAAACATCGTCAACCCGACCCCCTGGCCCTCGATGCTCAGAGCCTTCTACAAGGACGAAGTCCGGTACAAGAAGGAGTACTGGGACATGTACTGGAACGTCAAGCCCGGCACCTACCTGGCTGGCGACAAGGCGACGAGGGACAAGGACGGATACTGGTTCATCCAGGGCAGAATCGACGACGTTCTCAGCGTCGCTGGCCACAGGATCGCCAACGCCGAGGTGGAGTCCGCGCTGGTAGCTCACAAGGACGTCGCTGAGGCGGCAGTCATCGGCAAGCCCGACGAGATAAAGGGAGAGGCCATAGTCGCCTTCGTCATCCTGAATACGGGCGTTGAGGCGACCGACGACTTGATGAAGGCCCTGAGGACCCACGTCAGGACTTCACTTGGCCCCCTGGCTATACCCGCGGCAGTCATCCCCGTCCAGGACGTTCCCAAGACCAGGTCCGGCAAGATCATGCGCCGCGTCATCAAGGCCAAGGCCCTCGGAAACCCCACCGGCGATACCTCCGCTCTCGCCAACCCCGAGTCAGTGGACTACATCCCTCTGATCTGAGGGTGATACTCAAAAAAGCAGTATTGAGAGGGGGATTGACCCCTCTCTCAACATTTATTTTCCTAAATCATGGGGTTTAATGTTCAGAGATGTATAAACGCAGCCAATAGATCCTGCCCGGAGGATTTAAAACCGGAATTATCAGCATCCACAACCCCCGTGTTCGTGTTCTTCTCCGTGGTCGTGGCCGCAGCCACAGCCATCCCCCTCTTCAGGCCCCTGAATCAGAAAACCCTTTCCCAGCTCTTCGGTGTCCACATAGTCTATGATCGTCGGGCTGTCTCCCAGAATCTCTGCGTCCTCGGGGGTCATGTGAACATTTATGCCGTTGCTCTCATATATCACATCCTCGTCTTCGGGGTCTCCCCATGCCAGGACGTAGTTTGCGCCGGTGGCGTCGGTGGCGGCCAGGATCATCCTGACGACCCGCCCTTCTATCATGCTCCCTTTCAGAACTTCTGCGGCCACGTCTGTTATATCGATCATCGTCATCACCTACCTACTAGCCTTTATCTACTCCTCGTTCAACGGATATTTAACTTTGGGATCAGAAAGGCGGAACCGATTAGAGGGCGCTGTTGAGAAGGACCGTAGAATTGAACGATTAAAGGGCGGAGTCCTTATGGGAGTCGACTTGGGAGATCTCCTGGAACGGGAGAATATAGAGATAAAGGAGCTTTCGGGGAGTTGGATCGCGGTGGACGCCTTCAACACCCTCTACCAGTTTCTGAGCATCATCAGACAGAAAGACGGAACCCCCCTCAAGGACGGGTCGGGGAGGACCACCTCCCACCTCTCGGGGATCCTCTATAGGATGACAAACCTCCTGGAGGCGGGGGCGAAGGTCGCCTTCGTCTTCGACGGAGAGCCGCCACGATTCAAGAGGGGGACCCTCGACCAGAGGGCTGAGACCCGGTCCAGGGCCCAGGAGATGTGGGAGCGGGCGAGGGAGGAGGGGCTTGACGGCTTCAAGTACGCCCAGGCAGCCACTCGCCTCGGCGACGATATGGTGGCAGACTCTAAGCGGCTCCTTGAAGCGATGGGAATTCCGGTCATTCAGGCACCATCAGAAGGGGAGGCCCAGGCAGCCTTCATGGCGATCCGGGGGGACGTCGATCTCGTAGCAAGCCAGGACTATGACGCCCTCCTCTTCGGCGCGCCACAGGTCGTTCGGAACATGGCGGTCACCGGCAAAAGGAAGCTTCCTGGAAAGAACGTCTACGTCGACGTCCAGCCGGAGGTGATCGACCTCGCCCGGGAGCTTTCCCGCCTCGGGATCGATAGAGAGCAGCTCGTTGATATAGGGATTCTCTGTGGTACCGACTACAACGTTGGGCTGAGACGGGTCGGGCCCAAGACCGCCCTGAAGCTGATAAGAGAGCACGGAACCCTGGAGAGGGTCTTGAAGGCGAGGGGAGAGACGATAGAGGATGCCGTCGAGATCAGGGAGTTATTCCTCCACCCCCCGACAGACAACGATTACGAGATCGAGATGAAACGGCCTGACGCTGATAAGGTGATGGCATTTCTCTGCGATGAGAGGGATTTCTCGCAGGAGAGGGTTGAGAAGGCGGTCAAGAGGCTAGAGGAGGCGGTGAAGGTTGGGCAGAGCACCCTCGACAAGTGGTTCTAGCTCTGAGCTTTACGACCTTGACCTGGATCAGGCCCTGGACCTGATCAAGAGGTCGGGGGCAAGGAAAGTAGGGGTCCAGGTACCAGAGGGGCTTAAGAGGAGGGTCTCGGCGATCGCAAAAGAGATGGAGGAGAAGACCGGCGCCGAGGTGATCATCTCCGGTGACCCGTGCTACGGGGCCTGCGACGTCGACCTCGACCTCTGCAGGGCGACGGATTTGGTCATCCACATCGGCCACTCGGAGATGCTCGTCGGCGACCCCCTCCACGACAAGGTCGTCTACGTCGAGGCGAAGATGGAAGCCGACGTCCGGGAGGCGGTCGAGAGGGCGGCCGACCTCGTCTTAGCCCGGCGGGTCGGCGTCGTCACCACTGTGCAGCACGTCCACCGGATGGAAGATATCGTTGAAGTCCTGGAGAAGAGGGGGATCGAGGCCGTCGTCCGACCAAGAGGAGGCAGGACTCATTATCCGGGACAGGTGCTGGGATGCAACTATGAGGCCGCCCGATATGCGGACGTAGAGGAGTATCTGTTTGTCGGGACAGGTCGATTTCATCCCCTTGGCGTCGCCCTCGCCACGAAAAAGAGGGTGTTGGCTGCAGATCCCGTGACTGGAGAGGTCGCAGTAATCGATCCAACGCCGATGCTGAAGCGTCGCTACGGAGCTATAGCCAGAGCTGGTGACGCCGAAAGGATCGCGGTTATCGTCTCCAAGAAGCCGGGGCAGAAGAGGATGGATCTTGCGAGGAAGATGGCGGCTCTCGGAGAAGAGCACGGAAAGGAGATGGTTCTGGTCTACCTGGACAGAGTGGTGCCCGATGTTCTGGTCAACCTGGGGGTGGATGCCGCCGTCTGCACCGCCTGCCCGAGGATCGCCCTCGACGACCAGGCGAACTATCCAGTCCCGATCCTCACCCCCCCGGAGTTTGAGGCTCTTCTGGGGGTGCTAAAAGGGGACTATCTCCTCGATGAGATCGAGTAGGGTTTCTCGCAATCCCTTTCTTAAGCAAAATAAGCGAATGGGACCAGCTACAAAAGAGCTACCGCTAACAGGATTATCGCCGTTTCAATGAGAGAAGAGATATTAGGTGAATGTGGCA
>JANKMW010000036.1 GCA_024649985.1 Methanothrix sp. | reverse complement strand
TTCTTCTCACCGTACGCCAGCTCGTTCTTTACGCCCAGGATAGAACCAACGCCCGTGTGGATGACGCCGATGAATAGGCTGATCCCGATCAACACAAGAACAGAGGCGGTCTCCAACCTGAACATCGGGAATACGGGGCCAGCAAAGCCGGCAATTGTGGGGCCAATCCTTCCAAGGGGACCGTAGAATTCAGGTCCAAAGTCGATGCCGATGCTGTGCGGATGGGCCACCGTCCCCAGAAGCCCCACGTGGTGAGCGCCACTGAATATGTAGGCCCACAATCCGAGTGGCCCGAAGAACTCTCCGAATAGGATACCGAATATTATAGCCCATATGCTCGATATCATGACGATGCTTATCAGAGACTGCCAGCCTGGCGTCCTGAACTTTCGCCGGAGCATCAGCATGACGAGGAATATGATCAATCCGTACCCTACATCTCCCAAGATCAGGCCGAACATCAGCGGGAAGAAGACGAATATCAGAGGCGTCGGGTCGAACTCCTTGTACTCAGGAATGGCAAAGAGCCGCGTGATCAGCTCGAAGGGTCGGACCACCTTGGGGTTGTCCATCTTTGTGGGGATGTCCTCGCCGCCCTCGACGAGCTTCTCAGCCTCGGAACTCTCCAGCATCTCTACCTGGACCCGGCTCCCAGATACGCTCTCCAGTTCCTTCTTCATCATATCGAACTGACCGGTAGGCACCCAACCGTCGACTACGAAGGCGTTCTCCGTCGAGGCGAACCTCAGGGGCGACTCAGCCTTCTGGGACTGTATCGATATGTGCTCGTCGATGGCCAGAATAAGGTCCTCGTGCTGAGCTTTGAGATCCTTCAGCTTCTTCTCCAGCGGCGCCTTCTCTCCCTCCAGCCTCTTGGCGTCGGACTCGAGGGTGCTTATGGCACCGGCGACGCTTCCGGTCAGTCCCCGGGGTACGGATACCTCAGAGAACCCGTGCTCAGAGAGAACCGCTGAAACATCTCCTGCCTTCTCCACCGGCACGAAGACCGCCACAGCGTTCGTTCCACCTGAAGTTGAAGAGAATACCTCGTTGACGTATGAGACCTTCGAGACGTCGGCCTCTACGGGAGATGCGACGGTCCCCACAAAAGCTGCGAGGGAGTCGTAGCCGTATAAAAGCTCCAGATCAAGCGGAAGCCCGGCCAGGGGTTTCAGGGACTTGGCCTGATCCTGCTTGACCTTGATCTCGTTATCGATCTCAGCGATCCGCTCGGCGGTAGCGATAACATCGTCGCCGACGCTGCCGAGGATCCCGTCCATCTGCGAGAGGACCTGAGACTCTGGGAACTGTTTGTCAGGCATCTTGTCGCTGATATCCAGGTATCTCTCGATGGACCGGAGCTTTATGAGCTGTTCGGCGTATAAAGAAGCCTTTTCCAGGGACTTGCCCATCTCGAAGGATTCATCAGCACCAGAATAGTTGACGAGGTGCAACAGGTTCATCTCGTGCAACTTCTCTATGATAGGTTCTACAACCTTATTCGACCCGGCGACGACAACACGACTCATCTCAACGGGTCTAAGCATGCAACAACCCCATAAACTCCTTTAATAGATGTTCTACTGCTTTGTCCACCTTCGCGCTGGCGTTGCCCCTCATCGCATTTACGCTCTTCATCCCTTCATCGATGATCGACTGCTTCTTGGACTGAACTGCGTTGTTGGCGTCTGCAAGACGCTTTTCATAATACTCTTGCGATTCAGCCTCGGCGTTTCTCACAATGTTCGTCGCTTCGACAGTGGCATCGGCGATTCGCTTGTCTCGCTCTTGTTGGGCCCGCTCGATGCTGGCTTGAGCATCGGCTTCCGCCTGCTTAATCTTCGATAAGATTTCGTGTCTCGTCATCTGATCCCTCTACCCTCACTACATCTTTACCGTTTTCAGACAGCGCTACAATCACTCAAGCTGTGATAAACGCTCTCTCCTCATAACATGTAACAATATAAACTCTTCGGTTTTGGGGTACATCGTCTCCCGTTCTGGAATATCTCACCGGGACCACAACTTCAACGCCGCTTCCAGCTCTTTGTGGCTTCTGGCGTACTCCTCCTCCGATACGCCGGCGATCCAGGCCTCCACAGCCTGGACCATCGCCTTCGCGCCGCCGGTCGTCCCCCATGGGTGGCCGTGGACCCCGCCCCCCGCCTGGACTATGCAGTCGGTCCCGTAGCCTTCGAGGTTGGGACGGACGTTCCCGGGGTGGACGCCCCCTGAAGCGACGGGGAAGACTGGGGATAGGCCGTACCATTCGTCCCGCAGGGCGTCCCTGCACCGGTCGTTCTCCTCCCTGTCGCCGGCCATCTTGCCGAGGTAGCTTCCGGTATGGAGGTTCGTTCCCCCAGCCATCCGAACGAGCCTGGATATCGGTATCATCGATATCCCGTGACTTCTGTCCCGGGTGAAGGCTCCGTGCATCGTCCTGTGGACGTGGACGGGTACCTTTACCCCTCGGGAGAGGACCTCCAGGGCGGAGAAGCCCGATGTGAGGACGTCCACCATCACCATGTTGGCACCGCGATCGATGACCTCCTCGGCCCGCCCCAGGATCTCCTCGGCGCCACTGGTGACGTTGACGGCGTAGAACGCCTTCTTCCCGGTCTCTTCCTCGACCTTCGATAGCTCCGCCATCACCGCCTCCACCCTCTCGTCCATGGGGCAGAAGGACTGGTCAGTGAGGGTCTCGTCATCCTTGATGAGGTCGAGGCCGCCCCGCACCGCCTGCCCCGCCACCTCTGCGGTCTCTCTGGGGCTGAGCCCCACCTTCGGCTTGATGATCGTCCCCACCAGGGGACGGTCGAAGACCCCGAGGATCTTCCGGGCCTCCTTTATGCCGAACCTCGGACCTTTGTGAGCCGAGACGAGGCTCTGGGGGAAGATGACGTCCAGGAGCCGGACCTTCTTGAGGTCTCCGAGGCCGAAGAGGTTTCCGGCCACGACGGAGAGGTACTGAGGCATATTCCCGGCCTCGAAGAGTTCTTCGGGGAAGGCGACGTACGCGAAGTTTCCCTCCGCCCTCACGACCCGGGCCGAGAGGTCAGATGCCAGCTTCTCACGCTCTACATCGGTCCAGGTCCCCGTCGACTGCTCCGCCGCGATAGCCTCTGCGGCCTTCTCAATGGGAAGATCGGTCTCGACGCGATATTTTGCTATGACTTCCATAATCCTCGAACGCTCCTCAACGTATGAGGTGGCCCTCCCCCGTAATAAAACTCTCTGGACCTCTCCGATTCACGGGCCCCAGTCCCGGCCCCGGAATAGAGGATACCATCGATAACCGACCCTTTCGGGATCTGGGTGTAAAAAAACGGAACCGTAACAGGTAAAAGGGTTCAGGTACAGCGTGATGCAATAGAATCACCGCGACCGGTTGGCAACGATCCGAATCAACGCTCCCCTTGTCAGTCATCGGCCAAAGGCGGTTGGGGGGGTTAAAGATCTCGATTTCGATTAGAAGGGTCGACCGGATAGAGGGGATTGTAAATGAGCAAAATCACTATCAGCTTAATCAAGGCAGACGTCGGAGGATGGCCCGGACACGCCACCGTTCACCCGGCTCTGAAGGAGATCGCCGAGTCGTCTCTTGCCCAGGAGAAGGCCAATGGAAAGATCATAGACTTCAAGGTGATGTCCGTCGGCGACGACCTCCAGCTCCTGATGACCCACAGTCTGGGTGAGGACAACGCCGAGATCCACGGCCTGGCCTGGGAGGTGATGTGCAAGGCGACGGAGAAGGCCGAGGAGCTGAAGCTCTACGGCGCCGGCCAGGACCTCCTATGCGACGCCTTCTGCGGCAACATCAAGGGGATGGGGCCCGGAGTCGCAGAGATGGAGTTCGCCGAGCGGGGCGCGGAGCCGGTAGTCGCCTTCATGATGGACAAGACCGAGCCGGGGGCCTTCAACCTCCCCATATTCAAGATCTTCGCCGACCCCTTCAACACCGCTGGCCTCGTCATCGACCCCAACATCCACGGGGGGTTCATCTTCGAGATCTGGGATATCATGGAGCACAAGAAGGTTCTGATGGACTCTCCTGCGGAGATGTACGACATCCTCGCCCTCATCGGCGCCAAGAGCAGGTACGTCATCAAGAGGGTCTACCCCAAAGCAGGGAAGCTCCCCGGAGACGAGGCCGCCGCCGTCATCAGCACCGAGAAGCTCTACCAGACGGCGGGGACCTACGTAGGAAAGGACGACCCCGTCGCCCTGGTAAGGGCCCAGTCTGGGCTTCCCGCTCTTGGAGAGGTCCTGGAGCCCTTCTCCCTCGGCCACCTCGTCAGCGGATGGATGAGAGGGAGCCACAACGGCCCCCTGATGCCCTGCGCCTTCGAGGACGCCATCTGCACCAGGTTCGACGGACCCCCCAGGGTCATAGCCGCGGGGTTCCAGATCGCGAGAGGGATGCTCATCGGCCCCGTCGACCTTTTCAGAGACCCCGCCTTCGACCTCACCAGGCAGAGGGTCCACGAGGTCACAGACTACATGAGAAGGCACGGTCCCTTCGAGCCCCACAGGCTCCCCATGGAGGATATGGAGTACACCACCCTCCCCCACGTCCTCGATGCCCTGGGCAAGAGGTTCGAAGACGCCAAGTGAGTTCCGACGGCGGCCTAGGGGGGAGGTTTAGAGACCAGCCGTTTCAGACGGCCCCTCTTCCACCGATGATCCACCTGCTGCCGACCTCTCCGCCGCCCCTCGGGGGACTAGAAATGATTAATAATTATGCGAACTAATTTTAGGTCGGCACGAAGTTTAGGTCGGCACGGAGGGATGGACCGGCCAAGCCGTTCTCCATTCAGCGAAGATGCGACCGCGATCTTTTGAGGAAGGTAAAGGAGCTATGAAAGAGGCTGAAGCTGGGACCGGCGGGGAGTCGAAGGAGGCCCCCCCGGAGAGGGCCAAGAGGAAGAGGAGGAGGCTGAAGGTCGCCCACCCCGAACGGTGCATCGGTTGCCTCTCCTGCATGTTCGCCTGCAGCAGGATCAACGCTGGCCGAGCCTCCCTCGACAGGAGCGCCATCAGGGTGAAGACCCAGGGGGGGCTGGAAGGGGACTTCGCCGTGGTGATCTGCCGCGCCTGCAAAGACCCTCCATGCGTTGCGGCCTGCCCCCGGGGGGCGCTGGAGAAGAGGGGGGACGGGAGGGTCGTCTTCAAGAAGGACCTCTGTGACGGGTGCGGTGCCTGCGCCGACGCCTGCCTCATACGGGCGATATCCATGGACGCTGAAGGGAAGGCGATCAAGTGCAAGCACTGCGGAGCATGCGTCGCCTTCTGCCCCCACGGGGTCCTGGAGATGGAAGAGGTGGAGGAGTGAAGATTATCGGGAAAGGAGGTGGAACGGATGCTCAGAAGAGTTCTTTACATCGATCTCGACAAAAAGGAGAGCTTCGTCGAGGATAGGGGCGACCTCTTTGAGGAGTGGCTGGGGGGAACCGGTGTGGCGACCCAGCTCCTCCTGGAAGAGTGTCCGCAAGGAACAGACCCCCTCTCGCCGGAGGCGCCCATAATATTCGGGATCGGACCGCTCACCGCCCTATTTCCGGCGATGACCAAGACCGTTGCGACCTTCAAATCCCCCCTCAACGGCGAGCTGGGGGAGTCCTACGCCGGCGGGAGGCTCGCCATGTCCATGAGGTTCGCAGGCCATGAGGCGATAGTCATCAGGGGCGCAGCAGACCGGCCCTGCTACATCTCCATCAGGGATGGCGAGGTGAAGATCAAGGACGCAAGGTCGATATGGGGGATACCCGCCACCGTCGTCGGCTACATCCTGCGCGACGTGGAGAAGGGTGTGGGCCGAAGAAGCATCATCAGGATCGGGCCCGGAGGCGAGCAGCTCGTCAAGTACGCCGGGGTCGTCGTCGACACTTACAGACACTTCGGGAGGCTGGGCCTGGGCGCCGTCTTCGGCTCGAAGAACCTGAAGGCGATGGTAGTCTCGGGGACGGAGGATGTGGAGGTCCCAGACCCCAAAAGGTACAGGGAGATCTACAACCAGCTCTACAGGACTGTCGTCAAGACCGACGCCATGGAGAAGTATCACGACATCGGAACCCCCATCAACATCAACGTCTTAAACCAGCTGAAAGGGCTTCCCACCCGAAACTTCCAAGACAGCAGCTTCGAAGCGGCGGAGAAGATCAGCGGCGAGGTTCTCGCCGACAACTACCTATTCCGGAGGGTATCCTGCGCCCACTGCCCCATCGGCTGCATCCACATCGGTATGCTCAAGACCTCCTTCTCCCGCCATCACGAGTACGAGATCAGAAAGATATCCTACGACTTCGAGCTGATCTACGCCCTGGGATCAAACCTCGGCGTCACCTCTCCCGAGGGGATTTTAGAGCTGATTGAGGCCTGCGAGCGGCAGGGGATCGACGCCATCAGCACCGGAGTCGTCCTCGCCTGGGCGACGGAGGCCCTGGAGCGGGGGCTCATAACCACCGAGGATACCCTGGGCCTGGCCCTAAAATGGGACGACGTCGAGGGCTATTTGAAGGCGATAGACGAGATCGTCAAGAAGAAGAACGAGTTCTATTCGGCCCTGGCAGAAGGGGTCGAGGTCGCCTCGGAAAAGTACGGCGGCAGGGAATTCGCCATGGCCCTCGGCGGAAACGAGGTTCCTGGCTACCACACCGGTCCCGCATCCATCGTAGGCCTCACCGTGGGGGTGAGGCACTCCCACCTGGACAACGCCGGATACGGCATAGACCAAAAGGCAGCGAAGAAGAGCCTCAGCCCCGAAGAGATGGTCGACGCCATCATCCAGGAGGACGACGCGAGGGGAGTCTACAACTCCCTCATTGGCTGCCTCTTTGCTCGAGGCGTCTATTCCACCGAGAACATCATCGAGGCCCTGGGATCGGTGGGGATCGAGAGGAGCGTGGAGGATCTGGAGATCCTGGGAAGAAAGATCTTCGAAGAGAAGTACAGGTTCAAGGTGCGGGAGGGCTTCGACCTGAAAAAGGCCAGGATACCGGCCAGGTTCTACGAGACCGTCTCCACGGTGGGGATGGTCGATCCCGAGACGGTGGAGACTATGATGAAGATCTACCGGGAGAGGAGAGGATGGGCATGATTTACACCATAACCCTGAACCCTGCCCTCGATCGGACCCTCCTCATCGACGAGATGAGAGAGGACGTCCCCAACAGGATAATCCGAGAGGAGAGCTACGCCGGAGGGAAAGGGATCGACGTATCCAAGGTCCTGACCGCCTTCGGCATAGAGAACAGAGCCCTCGGCTTCATCGCCGGCTTTGCGGGGAGGCAGCTGGAGGGCCAGCTGGTCAGAGACGGTACCGGCTGCAGCTTCATCCCCGTATCCGGCGAGACGAGGATCAACGTCATCGTCCACGAGATCGCCACCGGCCGTCAGATCATCTTCAACTCCGTAGGCCCCATGGTCAAGCCCTTCGAGCTGATCGAGATCGTCGACGTGGTGAAACGGGTGGAGGAGCCGGAGTTCGTCAGCATCGGCGGAAGCCTCCCGCCGGGAGCCCACCCCGAGATCTATCGGAAGATCATAGAGACCGCACGGCTTCGAGGAGCGAAGGTGGTCCTGGACGTAGACAGGGAGGCGCTCTCGGTGGGGATAAGGGGCAAGCCCGACATCATCAAGCCTAACATCCACGAGCTGAGCCACCTTTCAGGAAAAAAGCTTGAGAAGAGGGGGGAGATCCTGGAGGCGGCCCGAAAGATCAACAGAAAGGGGGTGGAAACCGTCCTCGTCTCCATGGGGCCGAAGGGAATCCTCCTCGTCTCCGACGGGAAGGCCTACCAAGCGGTACCTCCAAAGGTGGAGGTGGTGAACACCATCGGCGCCGGAGACTCCTCAGTGGCGGGGTTCATCTACGGCCTCTCGAAAGGAGATGACCTTAAAGAGGCCCTGATCTGGGCGACGGCCGCCGGGACGGCGACGACGCTGCGACGGGGGACGGCCCTCGCCACCCGGGAGGACGTCGAGAAGATCGTCCCCCTGGTGGAGGTTGAGACGATATCGGAGGATTGAGGAAGATGACGATAAAGATAGGACGTGAGGACGTATCGGTACCCCTGGACGTCCCCCCGGGAATGAGGGACGATTACATCGACCATTACCTCGAGATCACAAAGGAGAGCGGCAGGCTGATGCTCTTCGCCGGCGACCAGAAGGTAGAGCACCTCAACCGGGACTTCTTCGGAGAGGGGATCAGCCCCGAGGACGCGGACCCCGAGCACCTCTTCCGGATCGCCAACAGGGGTAAGATCGGGGTCTTCGCCGCCCAGCTCGGCCTCATCGCGCGATACGGAATGGATTATCCGAGGGTCCCCTACCTCGTCAAGCTCAACTCCAAGACCGACCTTGTCAAGACTGACCAGATGGACCCCAGAAGCCTCCAGCTCATAGAAGTCGATCAGGTGGCGGATTTTGCCGACGACAGCGGCCTCGACATTCTGGGGGTCGGCTACACCGTCTACCTGGGGAGCGAGCACGAGGCAGAGATGCTCCGGGAGGCGGCCCAGGCGGTATATCAGGCCCACAGCCTCGGGCTCGTCACCGTCCTCTGGATCTACCCCCGGGGCAGAGCCGTAAGCAATGAGAAGGACCCCCACCTCATCGCGGGAGCGACCGGGGTCGCCGCAGCCCTGGGCTCAGACTTTGTAAAGGTCAACTATCCGAAGAGGGAGGGCGAGAGGTCCCAGGAGATCTTCAAAGAGGCGGTGGCCGCCGCCGGGAGGACGAAGGTCGTCTGCGCCGGAGGGGCGAGCCGCGACCCCGAAGAGTTCCTTCGGGAGCTCCACGACCAGATCCACATCAGCGGGGCCGCCGGGAACGCCACCGGAAGGAACATTCATCAGAAGGGGCTCGACGAGGCGGCGAGGATCTGCGACGCCATCTACGCGATAACCGTCGAGGACAGAAGCGTCGAAGAGGCTCTGCGAATATACCACGGGGATTGAAGGGCGGCGTGATCGAGAACAGCGCCGCCATGAAGAGTCGAGCTGGTGATCATTATGGGAACTAAAAAGAACCGACTGGCTTACGAATCGAGCCCCTATCTCCTCCAGCATGCTGATAACCCCGTCGACTGGCACCCCTGGGGGGAGGAGGCCTTCAGGAAGGCGGATAGGGAGGATAAGCCGGTCTTCCTCTCGATAGGGTACTCCACCTGCCACTGGTGCCACGTCATGGCCCGCGAGTCCTTCGAGGACGAGGAGGTGGCCGGCCTTCTGAACGCCACCTTCGTCTGCATAAAGGTGGATCGGGAGGAGAGGCCGGACATCGACGCCGTCTACATGAACGTCGCGCAGATGATGACCGGCTCCGGCGGCTGGCCCCTCAACGTCATCCTCACCCCCGATAAGAAGCCCTTCTTCGCCGCCACCTACATCCCCCGGGAGTCGAGGTTCGGAAGGATTGGGATGCTGGACCTCGTCCCGAGGATCGGCCTCCTCTGGAGGACGGAGCGGGGCGAGCTTCTCAATTCCGCGGAGGAGGTGACCGCCGCCCTCCGACGGTCCCCACCGGAGGTCCCCGGAAGGGGGCTCGACGAGGCGGCGATCAGACAGGCATACCAGAGCCTCGTCGCCCGCTTCGATGCCAGAAACGGGGGTTTCGGGTCCGCCCCCAAGTTCCCCTCGGCCGCCACCTTCCTCTTCCTCCTCCGCCACGCCAAGAGGACCGGCGATCCCGGAGGCCTCTCCATGACGGAGATCAGCCTGAACGCCATGAGGAGGGGTGGGATCTTCGACCATCTCGGATACGGTTTTCACCGTTACTCCACGGACGCCGGCTGGATCCTCCCCCACTTCGAGAAGATGCTCTACGACCAGGCGATGATCGCCATCGCATGCCTCGAGGCCCACCAGGCCTCCGGGGACGAGAGGTACGGCAGGATCGGCCGGGAGGTCTTCGAGTACGTCCTGAGGGATCTTGCCTCTCCTGAAGGGGGCTTCTACTCCGCCGAGGACGCCGACAGCGAGGGAGAGGAGGGGAAGTTCTACCTCTGGACGAATGGCGAGCTGAACGCTCTCCTCGACGGCGAAGAGGCAGCAGCCGCGGCGAGGGTCTTCGACGTCCGGGGTGAGGGAAACTTCCGGGAGGAGGCGACGGGACGGTTCACAGGAAAGAACGTCCTCCACCTGAAGAGGGCAGTCGGAGAGGTGGCGGAAGAGCTGGGGGTCAGAGAGGCTGATCTGTATGAGAGGCTCCAGGTAGCCCGCCAGAAGCTATTCTCCGCCCGAAAGGAGAGGACAAGGCCCCTCCTGGACGACAAGATCCTCGCCGACTGGAACGGCCTCACCATCGCCGCCCTCGGACGGGGCGCCCAGGTACTGGGGGAGGTGGCCCTGGAAAAGGCGGCATCCAGGGCTGCGGATTTCGTCCTGGAGAAGATGAGGGACGGGGATGGACGGCTCCTCCACCGCTACCGCCGGGGATCCGCCGGGATCCTGGGAAACCTCGACGACTACGCCTTCCTGATATGGGGGCTCCTGGAGCTCTACGAGGCGGGGTTCGAGACGAAATACCTCCAAGCAGCCAACGACCTCGCGGGAGATATGGTGGGGAGGTTCCATGACGAGGAGGGTGGAGGCTTCTACTTCACCCCCATCGACGGCGAGGATCTGATCCACAGGAGAAAGGACTCCCACGACGGCGCCCTCCCCTCGGGAAACGCCGTGGCCGTCTTCGACCTTCTGAGGCTCGCCAGGATGAACGCCGATCCGAAGCTCGAAGTGATCGCCTCAAAAGCCTTGGATGCCTTCGCCCCCCGGGCGTGGGCTGCTCCGGCCGCACACCTCCACCTCCTCTCTGCCCTCGACTTCGCCCTGGGACCGGCATCGGAGGTGGTGATAATAGGGCATCCGGATTCCCCGGATACCGGAGAGATGAAGAGGGCCCTCTGGTCGAGGTATCTGCCCAGAAAGGTAGTTCTCTTCAGGCCCGCGGGAGAGGAACCGGATCTATCTATGTTCCCCGAGTTCGCGGCGCACCTCTCGATGGTGGACGAAAAGGCGACGGCCTACGTCTGCAGAGAGTACGTCTGCCACCGGCCGACGACGGACCCCTTGGAGATGCTGGCGAGGATCGACCGGCCATCTCGGGGCTCTTGAGATTCGAAGGCGGGTTTTTGTCGATGAAAAGCTTATTAACGGTGGAACGAAATTGTGAGATGGCAGTGGGGATAAAAACGCTGCCCTCTAACGGAGTGGGAAAAAATGAAAGAGGTGTTAGCTTGAAATATAGATGTATCGTTCTATCTTTGATCCTCGCCATCTCCCTATTATCAGGATTTTCGATGGCACAAAATGCCGACGAATCGACGAACGGGACGGAGATCGACACGACGGTCGTCGCCGGGCCGACGGAGACGTCAACGACCGACTTAGATGCGGCAGAACCCGAGGCCTTGACGCAACCAGAGACGTCGGCCACCGAAGGTGCCGAGTCTGCGGCTTTGACCCTCCAGGGAACCTGGATATTGACCGCTGACGACTCCCTAATCTCCATGGTCATCCACCAGTCGGAGGATATCCTCTTCGGCGCCGCCAACTCCCAGACCCCCAAGCCCTGGAACGGCGTAGTCTCCGGGTCAGTGTCAGGTGACGATATCGAGCTTCATATCCTATCCCTCCAGGACGGCGTCCTGGTATCGACGCTGATCGTCGGGACCGCCACCGCAGATGACCTCGCGGGAAGCTTCGTCCAGTCCGATAGCAACGGGAAGGTCAACGAGGGGATGATCTCCGGCTTTTTGGCCAACCCCGACACCTCGGGGTATGAGCCCGCCAGGGTGGCCGCTGCAGCCCCGGTGACGACCGCCGCCACGTTGACCCCAGCCGCCGAGACCCCCGCCGTCGCGATGACGGCACCGACGACCGACGACGGCCGAAAAAAGCCGGTGGACGTGACCACCTTAATGTCGTTCCCAGTTGGAGCCGGCGCACCTTTGCCGATTTAGGTTAATTTTTAGGAGACTCCAAGTCGGGTTTGCGGTCCCCCCCGGCGGGGTGGCCGCAGTTCTCCACCATTTTTTATCCGGTCCGTATATCTGGCGGCCTCACCTTCAGATCGGCTTTTTCCTCAGGATCTCATATCTGTCCGAAAGGAGTTTAATCATGGTCAGCCTATAAAAGAGCATGAAACGAGTCTTTGCTGCTCTTCTCCTCCTCATAATCGCAGGAGGGGCGGAGGCGTCGGTATTCTTCAAGATCGTGGATGCTCCGACCATCTTCGTCAGCCCAGAAGGCGAAGCCGGCTTCACCATATCCGTCCAGAACCTGGGGTCCCAGAGCACCTATGCGGGGCTCATCTTCAGAAACATCCCCGAGGGGCTCTCCATAGTCGGCCCCCGTTGCACCAAATGGGTCGATTCAGGGACGAGGCGAAAGTTCGACTGTCAGCTCTTGGTGGAGGCGGCGGCCGTTCCTCCGGGAAGCTACACCTTTGAAGTCGGGATCGCAGCCGCGGGAGCCCCGCCGGAGTGGACCCCCGTCGAGGTCATCGTCGCCGACGATCCGGCTCCAGGAGCAGACCGTGCCGAAGATGCCGTTTCGAAGGAGCCTTATGAGGATCTGATGGAGCAGGAGGAGGAGTATCCGGCCTGCCCCGTCGTGAGAGACCTGGGTGGAGCAGAAGGAGATGGAACATCCGAGAGGGAGGAGATGCCGGGGTTCGGGATATGCGCCGCCCTGGGTGCCGCAGCGGTGCTGATTTTTAGAAGGGGGAGGAGGATCGGAGGGGGGTGATCTTTAGAGGCGCTGCCTCTCCAGCTCCCCGCCGAGCATCTCCTTTATCACCAGGTAGCTCATCTCGGGGGGGATCGCCCCGATCTCGGTGCAGATGACGTCGATGTACCGATGGGGGGTGACGTCGAAGGCGGGGTTTCTCACCCGGACGTGCTGCAACTTTGATATTTCGGGGTAGACCTCCTCAGGGGACCTCATCTCGATGGGGACGAGCTCCCCCATGATCGTCTCGGGGCTGAACTTGTAGGTCTCCGCCGCCACGACGAAGCTCGTCCTCGCCTCGGAGGCGGCGAGGGCGATCGCGGCGGTCCCGATCTTGTTGACGAGGGAGCCGTTGGCGGTTATTACGTCCGCCCCCACGATGACGTGGTCGACCTCGTTGATGACGGTCCTGACGGCGGAGTCGACGATGAGCTCCGTCTCGATCCCCCAGCCGTCCAGCGCCTTTATCGTCAGGTGGCCCTGGTACCTTGGCCGCGACTCCGTGGCGATGACCCTGATATCCTTGCCGGAGTCGAAGGCGGTCTTGATGATGGATAACGCCACCGAGGAGTTGCAGTGGGTGAGGATCACATCGCCGTCGAGGACCCTCCGGGACCCGATCTCCCCGATCCTCTCGACGGCCTTGAGGGATCGTTCTACGAAAGAATCAGCGTTCTTCGCCAGGGACGACCGGGCAGCCTCCAGGTCGTCGCCGCGGTAGCGCATCACTATCCTGACGGCGTTGGATAGGGAGACGGCCGTAGGCCTCGTATTCAGGAGGACCTCGGCGGCCCGGCGGACCTCTCCGTTGAACTCCTCGAGGCTTGCGGCCTCGATCGACAGGGCGAAGTCCTTGAGGGCCCCGGCGGCGGCCCTTCCAATGAGGGCCGCCCCCCGGATCTCCATCGACCTTATCCTCTCCGCTGTATCCAGCAGCTCTTCCATCGGTAGGGTCATGATCCTCCGGGATTTCAGGGCGCTCCGACGACCTTCGCCAATTTGGCGACCCGCTCGCCGAGCTTTCGGCAGGCGATCAGGGCCCCGGCGGCGGGGGCCCCCACGGCGACGGCTCCGTAGTGGCCGCCGGTCTCTAGCGGGTCGCCGACGATCACCATCCCGTGGATCAGCATCCCCTGGATTATCGACAGGAGGGTCGTCTCGTTACCGCCGGTGGGGCTCCCCAAGGAGGTGAAGGCAGCGCCGATTTTATTCTCCAGCTTGCCCCGGATCCGGACCGACCCGTCGATGAAGCCCTTCATCTCGGCGGAGAGGGTCCCAAAGTAGGTGGGTGCCCCCAGGATGATCCCGTCGGCGGCGGCGAGGTCCTCGAGGGTCGCCTTGTCGACCTCTTTGACCACCACGTCCGCCCCTCCTTCCTTCGCGCCCTCCGCCAAGGCCTGCGCCATCTTGGCGACATTCCCGCTCCGGGAATGATAAACTATCAGTACCTTCGTCATCTCGTTCACCTCAAGATCCAGCTCAAAGTATCGTGCTCAGATTATATCTGCCGCCTTCACTATTAATGTTCCTCTGATCATGAGAAAGCCCCACCGGCGGCAAGGCTGGGGCTCCGCCTTAAGCCTCCCCCCTCCGCAGGATGATCCTGTCCCCCTCCTCGACCCTGGCAAATACGTCGATGCCAGAGACGATCCTGCCGATGTGGTTGACGGCGGAGTAGGGCGGGGTCCTCCCGAAGAAGATGCAGAAGGCCGAGCCCGGCGTCCAGTAGGATACATCCCCCGCCTCCGCCGCCGGCGAGGGGTTCTCGTCGGTTAAGGCGAAAGGAAGCTCGAAGTAGACCTCCTCCCCCCAGAGCTGGGCTCTAGCCTCCAGGGGAAGCCTCTCGAAGATCTCCCGGGCGGTCCGGGGGTTACGTCCGTCGATCTCGGCCAGGGCCGAGCCCTTCCCCTCCACAACGATTTCGATGAAGTTCATGATACGGCACCTTTGTTTGCTCATTTTCTCTCTTATTTGGGGATAGTATGATCCGAAGAGCGACTTAACCTTTCACGATGCGTTAAAGCCATCTATTTAGATAAGATGAAGATCCAATAGCTCCGTAGGTGATAAGAGATGATCTGAGATACTGGCGGGCAAGCCCGTGGTCAGAGGCACGCGCCTCGCCGTCGAGTTCGTCATCGGCCTTCTCGCTCAGGGGTGGTCCGAGTCAGAGGTCCTGCGGAACTATCCAGGCCTCACCTCCGAAGACGTCCAGGCCTGTCTGAGCTACCCCGGATAGCAGCTCTTAGAAAATGGTTTTTAATGCCTGTTACATCTCATGAGCGTCTTTATTTCTCACCGATTATGAAGTCGTTATAACCACCCATGGGTCATCGGTTAAGGAGTTTAAGCCACACAATATTG
>JANKMW010000035.1:5795-15219 GCA_024649985.1 Methanothrix sp. | reverse complement strand
GAATTTAGATAAATCCAACTTTTCCTCCATCGCTACACCCAATCATAATTGGAGGCGGTAATATATAAATTATTCAGTCATACAAGCACACGACCCGATCTCTCACACCCATGTGACCTCCACCTCGTCGGTCCGGTACCCCGGCCGGACCCGCGACTCGGCGAGGGAGGTCGTCACCCCCGCCTTCAGCATGACAAGGCCGGTGTATGCGATCATCGAGCCGTTGTCCCCCATGAACCTCATCTCGGGGACGAAGAATCTCGCCCCCCTTTCCTCGCACATTATATTGAGCATCTCGCGGAGGCGGGAGTTGGCGCCGACGCCCCCCACCAGTAGTACTTCTCTCTTCTCGGCGTGGGCAAGCGCCCTCTCGGTCACCTCGACGAGCATGGCGAAGGCCGTCTCCTGGAAGGAGGAGCAGACGTCGGCGAGGTCATGCTTCTTTGCAGCCTGGGCCGCCGCTGTCGAGAGCCCCGAAAAGGAGAGGTCCATCCCCTTGACGACGTAGGGCAGCGGTATGTACTCCTTCGCCGACTTCGCCAGGGCCTCCAATTTGGGGCCTCCGGGGTGGGGAAGGCCCACCTGCCGCGCGAACTTGTCCAGAGCGTTTCCGACGCTTATGTCCAGGGTCTCGCCGAAGATCCGGTACCGCCCGCGCCTCAGGGCCAGGACCTGGGAGTTTCCGCCGCTGACGTATAGGACGACCGGATCGGCGGCGCCGGTCTTCCACTTGCCGACCTCGATGTGGGCGATGCAGTGGTTGACGCCCACCAGGGGAACCCCGAAACGGAGGGAAAGGGCCCGGGCCGCCGTCGCCACCGTCCGCAGGCACGGCCCGAGCCCCGGCCCCATGGAGAAGGCGATGGCATCGATGGCTAAGCCCTCACATCGGGCGGCGTCCAGGACGGCTTTGACGACCGGCGCCATATGCTCGGCGTGGTGCTGGGCCGCCTCCCTCGGGTGGATACCCCCCTTGGCGGGGGCGTAGGTGGCGCTCTCCTCGGCGATGACGTCCTCCTCGTCGACGATGGCGCAGCTGAGGTTCCAGGCCGTCCCCTCCAGCCCCAGGACGATCGTCCTTCCATCCTCTCCTCTATCCAGATTCTCTCCCATCTCTTGACCATCCCCTCAGCTTCACCATCTCTAACACCGAGCTCATCTCCCCATCTCGCCTTCAGGGGGAGAGGCCGATGTCCCGCCGGTACCTGATCCCGTTGAACTTGATCCTTCTTATGTTATCGTAGGCCCTCTCCCTCGCCGCCGCCAGGGAGGCGCCCCGGCCGACGACGGTGAGGACTCGCCCGCCGGTGGTGAAGAGCCTCTCCTCCCCCCTGGCGTCCCTGCCGAAGGCGGTCCCGTTGTGGTAGACTAGGACTTCAGGATCGACCTTATCGAGCCCCCGGATCGGCATGTTGGTGTAGTGGGGGCCGGGGTATCCGGGCCGCTCCTCCGCCGGGCCGCTGGCGGCGGGCTTTACCACCCTCCCGCTGATGGCGCAGACCCCGACGCAGGTATCGGGGGACCATTTGAGCTTCACGGAGTCGAGCTTTCCATCCAGGACCGCCCGGGAGAGGAGGTACATGTCCGTCTCCAGGCGGGGGAGGATCACCTCCGCCTCAGGGTCGCCGAGCCTCACGTTGATCTCCAGGACCTTTGGAACCCTTTCTCCCTCCTCCTCGGTGATCATCAGGCCGAAGTATATCATCCCCCGGTACTCAAAGCCCGTCTCCTCTCGAAACCCCCGAATGGTGGGGACGGCGATCTCCTCCATGATCCGCTCCGAGAGGTCGTCGTCGAGCCAGGGGTGGGGAGAGTAGCCACCCATCCCGCCGGTGTTGGGGTTGTGGTCGAGGGTCGGGTTTCCCGATAGCCTGTTGTAGAGCCGGATCGCCACCTCCTCGCCGGGGCCGAAGGCCCTCTTGTAGTCCATCGCCGACTCCAGGGGAAGGACCGTCCTCCCGTCGGTGACGGCGAAGAACATCAGCTCCTTTCCTTCCAGCCTCTCCTCGATGACGACCCGCCGTCCGGCGTCGCCGAAGAGCCTCGGCTCCACCATGATCCTCTCCACCGCCGAGGCCGCCTCCTCCTCGGATGCGCAGACGATCGACCCCTTTCCGGCGGCAAGGCCGTCGGCCTTCACCACCAGGTTCTTTTCCGGGTTTTCGGCGCTGAAGGCGGCAATGTGCCCCAACGCCTCCTCCGGATCGCTGAAGCTGCGGTGGCGCGGAATGGGGACGCCGATCCTTTTGAGGAAGTCCTTGGCGTCGGCCTTGCTCCCCTCCAGGACCGTCGCCTCCCGTCGCGGACCGACGACGTCGAGCCCCTCCTCGGAGAAGACGTTGACGATCCCGTCGGATAGGTAACCCTCGGGGCCTACGAAGGTCAGATCGATCCTCTCCTTCCTGGCGAAGGAGGCGAGCTCGGGGATCTCCTTGATGGGATCTCCACCGGAGAGGGCGATACTGCACTTCTCCATCATGGAACTACCCGCGTTTCCCGGGGCTACATAGACCCGCTCCACCAGGGGGGACCTCGCGAAGGCATGGGCTATGGCGTTTCCCCTGCCGCCGGCGTCTACTACCAGAACCTTTCCACCAGACATTTGATCTACCGCGCAGTTCCTGGTAGATGCCAATAGATAAGGGTAATTGAGCCCCCTCGGGCCGATGACTATATTAAAGGAGGTCGGTCCATCTGGGACCTTTAGAGGAAACTCCCGCCCCCAAAGTCCTCAAGCCCGCAGGACGGCAACCGCAGAGGAGGGCGAGGAACGGGGTACGTCATCGATATAGATCTCCATCAAGGGGTGTAAGACCAATCATGTACTCAATAGACCAGTTGTTAGAGACGATCCGCGACAAGAACGTCGAGTTTCTCCGGCTGCAGTTCACCGACATCCAGGGGCTGGTGAAGAGCGTCTCGATCCCCGCCACCAGGCTCGGAAAGGCCCTCGACTCGGGGACCGGCTTCGACGGCTCTTCCATCGAGGGGTTCGCCAGAATTCAGGAGTCGGATATGCTCCTTCGGCCGGACATATCCTCCTTCGCCCTCCTCCCCTGGAGGGCGAGAGAGAACAAGAACGTGGCAAGGCTTATCTGCGACGTCTACAAACCGAACGGCCAGCCCTTCGAGGGGGATCCGAGGTTCGTTCTGAAGAGGGCGATGAAGAAGGCCGAGGAGATGGGTTACACCATGAACGTCGGCCCGGAGCTGGAGTTCTTCCTCTTCAAGATGGAGAACGGTAGGGCCACCACCATCCCCCACGACTTCGCCGGCTACTTCGACTTCGGCCCCGTCGACCTCGCCGAGGACATAAGAAGGGAGATCGTCCTCGCCCTGACGGAGATGGGGTTCAAGATCGAGGCCTCCCACCACGAGGTGGCAAAAGGGCAGCACGAGATCGACTTCACCTACGGCGAGGCCCTTCGGACCGCCGACAACGTCGTCACCTTCAAGTACGTCACCAGGACGATCGCCATGAGGAACGGCCTCGCCGCCACCTTCATGCCCAAGCCGGTCTACGGCGCCGCAGGCTCCGGGATGCACGTCAACATATCCCTCTTCAGGGGCGAGGAGAACGCCTTCTTCGACCCTGAAGCGAAGATGCAGCTCTCCGACCTCGCCCGCCATTTCGTTGGAGGGCTTCTGGAGCACGCCCCCGCCATCACCGCCATCACAAACCCCCTGGTCAACTCCTACAAGAGGCTCGTATCGGGGTTTGAGGCCCCCGTATACATAGGATGGTCGGGGCCGAACCGCTCCTCCCTCATCAGGGTCCCCAGCGGCAGGGGCCTGAGCACCAGGCTCGAGTTCCGGTCGCCGGACCCCTCCTGCAGCCCCTACCTGGGATTCGCCGCGATCCTGGCGGCGGGGCTCGACGGCGTCAGAAGGAAGATCGAGCCGGAAGACCCCGTGGACCTGAACATCTACGAGCTCTCTGACGAGGAGCGCGGGCGGCTCGGGATAAGGCTCCTCCCCTCCAACCTCCGGGAGGCTCTCGACTTCCTGGAGGAGGATATGGTCGTCAGGGACGCCCTCGGCGAGCACGTCTACGCCAACTTCAGCAGGCTCGGCTCCCTGGAGTGGGAGATGTACAACCGCCAGGTCCACCCCTGGGAGGTCGAGAGGTACATCAACACCATCTGAGGGAGGGCGAAAAGCGGATCGATATCGACTTCTGGAGGAGCGCCGCCTCCGGAGGCCAACTTCCTCCAGAGCCGAAACGTATTTAACCAGCATCGTATATGGAAAGTCCGGGCCGGTAGCTTAGTCAGGCAGAGCGAAAGGCTCTTAACCTTTAGGTCGGGGGTTCAAATCCCTCTCGGCCCGCTTTGAGGGGCTGTGGCCTAGTCAGGTATGGCGACGGGCTCCAGCGGTATGATTGATGATGAGCAACGGGTCTGCTGAGGCCTCTCGACGGGGAGGCCGTTGATGATCCGTTGGAGCACTGAGAGTTCCGCTCTCGGTATCGGAGAGACCCGTCGATCGTGCGTTCGAATCGCACCAGCCCCACTATTTTTGACGAAGGATGATCTTAAATATCCATATGGGGTATAATCGGCAGGTTGGTGAAGATGTACGAGGATGTCATTACCACATGCTGGTCCATAAGAGAGGTCAACAAGAACCTCCAGGACAGAGAATCGATGGAAAGTTATTCGATCAGCTACCTGAAGAAGGCCTGCATGCACCTCTCCGGGATCCTGGCCGCCGGGGAGGGGCAAGATGAAGAGATAGAGGTCGTCGATAGGGCAGGGAAGGCCACCAGGTTCACGGTGGGAGAGGTGGCGGAGATGCTCAAAGAGACCAAGAAGATCATCGAGTTCAACCTCATCGACCACGTCGACGATTGGGCCAGGTCCAAGGCGAAGAACGGCTGAATGCTTCTATAGGATGATGAAGGCCGATCCTGCTTGAGAGGCCCCGGCCGCCTCAGGACTCATAGGGCTCATCACAGGATCAGGGATCTTTTTTTCTTCATCGGCGGCGCGAGCGAGGGGGCCAAAATGCCCCCCTCCTCTCCCCTGCCGCCTCTTCGGGAAAGTATAAAACGGTTCTCAAGATAGGTCTCCTCGAAGATAATAACCGCTTTTGATGGAGGGGCGTCAGAGCCGTCCCGGCGGGGATGAGATCACAGGTGGGTGAAGGTATTATGGTCAGGGTCGGAGTTCACGTCTCCATAGCGGGGTCTATAGATAGGGCGGTGGACAGGGCAGAAGAGATCGGTTGCGACACCTTCCAGATATTCTCCCGAAACCCCAGGGGCTGGAGTTTCAAGGAGATATCCCAAGAGGCGGCAGAGGAGTTCAAGAGGAAGATACAACGGACAGAGATCGGCCCGGCCGTCGACCATATGCCGTACCTTCCCAACTTCGCGACCCCCAAGGAGGAGGTGTACCAAAAGTCGGTGGAGGCTCTCGCCCTGGAGCTGGAGAGGTGCGATCTCCTGAGGATCCCCTATCTCGTCACCCACCTTGGAAGCCATCTGGACTCCGGCAAGGAGAAGGGGCTTCGAAGGACGGCGGAGGCGATCAAAAAGGCCATATCGGCCACCGAGAATGGGGTGATCCTCCTTTTGGAGACGACCTCCGGCTCCAAAAACAGCGTCGGTGGATCTTTCGAGGATCTGGCGGATATCATGAGGCGGGTCGACAGGGAGGATAGGGTCGCCACGTGTTTCGATACATGCCACGCCTTCGCCGCGGGGTACGAGGTGAGGAGCGAGGAGGGGCTGGAGGAGACCCTCGAAGAGTTCGATGAGGAGGTGGGGCTGGAGAAGATCCTGGTCGTCCACCTCAACGACTCCAAAGGGGTCCGGGGATCGAAGCTCGACCGACACGAACACATCGGCCTCGGGGTTATCGGCGAGGATGGGTTCAGGCAGATCCTCCGCCACCCCGCCATAAGAGGCCGCCCCCTCATCCTTGAGACGCCGGTAGATGACAGGAGGGACGACCGGGGGAACATCGCAAAGGTCCGAGAGCTGGCGGGGGTGGGTTAAGTGGGCCTCCTCGCTCCGACCCTCTGGGGGAACGTCGCCTCCGTCGCGATCCTCGCCGCCTACGGAAGCCTCGTCCTCGCAGCGTTCTGGGACCGGCCTTATATCGCGGCCCTCCTCCTCCTCCCCCCACCCATCCTCCTCTGGGCGAGGGTCGCCGATCCGCGAAGGGGGGCGACGATGGCCCTGGCGGGAGCCGTCATAGGACCGTTGACGGAGATGGCATGCGTTTATGGAGGGCTCTGGACCTACGCCAACACCGGGGGCCTTCCTCTGGTTCCTCCCTGGAACTTTCCGGCCTGGGCCTGCTTCCCCCCCGCAGTCGTGCTCCTGACCAGGGCCCTCCCGGGGACGGAGCATCCCAAAACCTCTCCCAGAATCCTCCTCCTTGCCATGGCAGGGATCGGGGTGGAGATCGCGGTCTTCGTCTCCCTGGGGTCTAACCCGCCTCTTGCTCTGGCGGCGGGAGGGGTCCTGGCCGCCGCCCTCATCGTCGCCATCCCCGGAAGGGCGACCTGGGCGATGATGGGAGCCGGCGCCCTCCTGGGGCCGCTGATCGAGTATCTTCCCATCTCCGCCGGAGGATGGTGGTACGCCGCCCCCGCCGAGGTCTTTGGGATGCCCGCCTTCATGATCCTCGCCTACGCCGTCTTCGGAGGGCTCCTGGGCACCGCCTCTCTGGCGGCGGGGGAGATCCTGGGGAGGGGTCGAAGGATGAAGGTTTCGACCTTCAGCCCCGGTCAGGTGAGGTAGCTCAAGGTCAGGAGAAGGTCGTCCTCGGATATCGGCTTCAACAGATAGGTGACAGCCCCCAGGTCGTAGCTCCTCTGGATATGCTCGGATACGATGGAGCCTGTGAGCATCACCACCGGTATCCCCCGGAACTTGGGACTCCCTTTGAGCCGCTCCAAAAGCTCCATCCCGCTCAGCCTGGGGAGCTTTATGTCCAGAAGCATCAGATCCGGGAGGCCGGCGCCCTCGTCGTGGAGGCCTTCCAGGCATCGGAGGGCCTCCTCAGCGTCGGCGGCCAGAAAGATGTCTCTATCCTGACAGATCCTCCGCAGGAGCCGCCTGGTCAGCTCAGCGTCGTCGGGGTTGTCCTCGACGAGCAAAATTTTTAAATTCTGATATGTTTTATTCACCTACATCTCCGAGGTTTTCAGCTCTTTAATGGCCGTAGACATCGATCCCGGTCTCCGAATAACCACGGGAGATTACCCCTAAAAATACTTTTCCCGCGACATACAGCGGTCCGGCGGTAATGATGAAAAAATCATATAAATATTATTAAAAATCGTACGAAGTCGGATGAAATTAGAGGATCTGAAGCCACCCTCAGAGATCGATGAGCTCTTTCGCGCTACCCCTGGAGAGGAGGGCGACCCTGCTGAGGGGGACGTGGTCTTTCAGGCTGTAGCCGAGGGTCTCGGATAGATCCTTCGCGAAGTCCATCACCTCTTCGTGAGAGGGCATGCAACCCCTTGCGAGCCGGTTTCGGGAGCTTCCCAGGTGCATATACGCCTTCACCTCCACGAAGTCCGGCTCTGCGATCTCGATAAGCTTCGCGTAACCTTGAGGGTCCTTCATGTTGAGGCCCCTGGCGAGGGTGAGCCTCGCCACAGTCCTGGATTGAGAGTCTTTCATCCTCTCCAGGCTCTCCAGAAATCGGCTCCAGAGGTTTGTCGCGGGGTTTGAGACCCTGAGATAGGTCTCCTCATCGGGGGCGTTGAGGCTGATGTACAGCTGGGTGGGACTGACCTCACCGATCGCCTTGGGATTCGTCCCGTTCGTCACCAGGAAGGCGGTCATCCCGCGCCCCTTTATCTCCTCGACGAGCTCTTCGATCATGGGGTAGAGCGTCGGCTCCCCCATGAGGGATATGGCAACGTGGGCCGGCCTCTTCGCCTCTTCCAACCTCGCGGAGTCGGTCGTCTCCGGGGCGCCACCGTAGCCGGAGATGAGCCTCTGCTGCTCTCTAAGGATGCCGTCCAACAGCTCCGAGGGCTCCATCCAGTCGCCTGAGGCGGTGGGCATCTCGTCGATGGGCCTCCAGCAGTGAAGGCATCGGTGGTTGCAGAGGAGGGTCGGGGTCATCTGGACGCACCGGTGGCTTGCGATGCCGTAAAAGTGGTTCTTATAGCACTGGTCGCCTCCACGGATGGACCGCCGAAGCCACAGGCAGGGCTTTACGGCGCCGTGGGCGACGAGGTGGTAGCCCTGTTTTTCAAGCCGTTCTTTTATCGTGGGGGGGAGGTGCTCCATGATGCGGGGCCTGAGGGCGGCGAGGGGTTATATAGTTATTCGAGGGGCTCGTGATAGGCGACCAAAAAAAAGCTTTTTATAATCACAAAGACGGGTGAGATAATTCAGAGGGATCATGGGATGATAAAAATTAATGTCAAGATTTCACCGATCCTCGCCCTTCTGGTCGTTCTCGGGGCCGCGGGGATGGCAGAGGGTGCGGCCACCCTGAGGGTATGCGACTGCAGAGCCTGCGGCTGTCAGTACCTCAGCATTCAGGAGGCTATCGATATGGCGACCCCCGGAGATACCGTCCTGGTCAGGAGCGGATCCTTCATCGGGAACATCAACGTCACAAAGCCGATAATCCTTAAAGGCGAGAAGTGGAAAGGCCGCGATCTTCCCATCATAAACGCCGACGGCAACGGCAGCTGCATCACCGTCAGCGCAGACGGTGTGAGAGTTGAGTCGATCAGGGTCACAGACTCTGGAAACGAGTCAGGGGATGCGGGAATCAGGGTTCTCTCAAACAACGCCACCATCATAAATAACGTCGCCACCGGGAACCGGGGAGCCGGGATCATCCTGGAGGGGTCGAGGAACTCCGAAGTATTCGCCAACGTCGCCGCTGAGAACGCCGTTGGAGTCCTCCTTTATAACTCCGCCGACAACCTCCTCACCAATAACAGGCTCTTCAACAATACGGTGCTCGACGCCTTCGACGACGGCAAAAACCGGTGGGACGACGGCACCGTCGGAAACTACTACGGATCCTTCAACTGCACCGACGAGGACGGCGATGAGATCTGCGATTCCGTCTATGAGATCCCGGGGGGATCGAGCATAGACGCTCAAACAATCGTCGGCTGAAGGATGATTCCAAATTCCATATTTTTTGTCGATCGGAGGAAGGCCGGGGGACGAAGTTGGAGCTCTGAAGGGGTCGGCGCTAAGACGGTGCGCACGAGCTGGCCGGATCGGCCCGAAAGGAGCACCTTTAAATAGTCGTATGTTTTATCTCAGGACAACGAGGAATTGAAATGGTTACTGGCACAGTGAAGTTCTTCAACAGAACAAAACATTTCGGCTTTATAGCTGGGGACGACGGGACTGACTATTTTGTACACTCAAGCGGTCTGAAGCCGGGCGTCTCTATAGATGAAGGAGATAAGGTCAGTTTTGAAG
>JANKMW010000035.1:597-5785 GCA_024649985.1 Methanothrix sp. | reverse complement strand
AGAGGCCCCAAAGCAGAAAAGGTGGAGAAGATCCAGTAAGTCCTTATCCCTCTTTGGCATATTTCCCAAAAAAGCGTGTGACCGGACCGGTTCCGGCCTATTTTTTTACTTTGTTTTTATTCCGCTTCATTTCAGGCTGGCGGAAGACGACTTTTTATCCCGCGTCCATCGTCTGGAGATTTGTCATCCTTCTGCCTTCGGCATCCTTCCGAAGGGCTCACCTTTTCAGCCTCCGACGGAGGCGCTTCTTAGTCCAGCGGACCATCTGGCTGACGAACACCGACGGTGACATCCTCTTGCTATCGATCTTCACCCGGCCTCCCCGGATAGATTCGAGGACGTCACCCAGGTCGGAGCCTTCCTCGACGTCCACGACGGTCACCCCAAGCCCCACCGTCCTGGCCATATGGGCGTCGCTTCCCGCCACCATGGGAAGTCCCCGCCTTTCGGCCATCCTCTTAGCCCAGAAGTTCGCGATCCCGAAGACGTACTTGGAGTTGTAGACCTCGACTGCGTCGCAATCGGGTATCCTGTACATGGAGTGTCTGAAGAGGTGGTAGGGGTGGGATACGATGGCGATCCCGCCCCGAACCCTGATGAACTCGATCGTCTCGTCGGCACTCCGCCCGGAGGGAGGAAGCTTTCTCACCCCCAGGGCGAGGAGGTGGCCTTCAGAGGTGGAGACCTCGACTCCCGGTATCACCAAAAGGTCGAGGCCCTCCTCCCGGACGATCCTCTCGGCCTCGAAGTACCCCTCCAGGGTGTCGTGGTCGGTGATGGCGATCCCGTCGAGGCCGCCCTCCAGGGCCGCCTTCAGGATCTCCTCGACCCCGTCCCTGCCGTCGGAGAAGGACGAATGGACGTGAAGGTCGAGGCGGAGGGGGGTTGAACTTCCCTTTCGGGACCGGGCCCCTCCGGACCTCCTGTTGGAGGGCTGATCCCCCTCCTTGGTCCTTGATTTGCCCTTCCCATCCCCCACCAGCTTCAGACCTCCCTCGGGTCGGCGATGACGCCCTCGACGGCAGTCGCAGCCGCCGTCGCCGGAGACGCCAGGTATACGAGGCCGCCTTTTCCCATCCTCCCCGGAAAGTTCCTGTTGGCGGTGGATAGGCAGACCTCCCCCTCGGCGAGGACGCCCATGTGGGCCCCGAGGCAGGGGCCGCATCCCGGCGGCCCGATCATCGCCCCCGCTCCGACGAGGTCCCCGATGATCCCCGAAGATAGGGCCCGGAGGAGGACCCTCCTCGAGGCGGGTATGACTAGGGTCCTCGTCTTCACCCTCTTCCCCTTGAGGATCTCAGCGGCGACCTTCAGATCTTCGTAGCGGCCGTTGGTGCAGGTCCCAATGAAGACTTGGTCGACCTCGGTTCCCGCCACCTCCAGGACGGGCCGGACGTTGTCGACCCTGAAGGGGGCGGCGACGACGGGCTCCAGATCCGAGACGTCAAACTCCATCTCCGAGGCGTAGGATCCCGGGTCTGAATGGACGGGATGGTACGCCTCCTGCGCCCTCCCCCTCAGGAACTCTTCGGTCACCCCGTCCGGGGGTACGATGGCGGCCTTCGCCCCCATCTCGACCCCCATATTCGAGAGGGTCATCCTCCCCGAGATGGATAGCCCCTCCACCGTCTCGCCGACGTACTCCAGGGCCTTGTAGGTGGCGCCATCGGCGCCGATCGCCCCGACGAGCATCAGGGTGAGGTCTTTGGCGAGGACCCTTCTTCCGAGCCGGCCACAGACCCTGATCCCCACCGTCTCTGGGACCTTGAACCAGAGCCTTCCTCTGGAGTAGATCTCCGCCATGTCCGTCGCCCCGACGCCGGTACCGAAGGCGCCGAAGGCACCGTAGGTGCAGGAGTGGGAGTCGGCCCCCACCAGGAGGGTCCCCGGCAGGGCGAACCCCTCCTCGGGGAAGACCTGGTGGCAGATCCCTTCGCCGCCCTCAAAGAAGTGGACGATCCCCTGATCGATAGCCCAGTTCCTGACCATCTTTTGCAGGTCCGCAGAGACGCTGCTGTTGGCGGGGACGATGTGGTCGAAGGGGATGACGATCCTCTCAGGGTCGAAGACCCGCTCCGACCCCATCTCGCCAAAGGCCTTGATGGCAAGGACGCTGGTGCCGTCGTGGGACATGGCATAATCCACCTCCGCATCGACGATCTCTCCCGCCTCGGCCCGGTGGCCGCAGGCCCTGCTGAATATCTTCTCGCTGATGGTTGCCACGGTCAGATCCTCCATAAAAGAGGGGCCGGCCGGAGGGGCCGGCCCGATATTCGCCACCGAGGGAGCCTCACGGAAACTCCGGGAGCATGAAGGCGATGTCGTCCTGGGGGTGGCGGTAGAGCCTCGAGTCGAGCCTCTTCTGGTCGAGGATGTGGCCTATGATCCCTATGGACCTCCCCAGGGCGAAGAGGCCGTTGAGGTAGCCGTACTTTATGACGTCGTCGATATCCCTCTCGTCGAAGACCTCACAGGAGCTCATCAGGTCGATGAAGAGGACCCCTATGCAGCCGTCGACGTTGAGGATGAGGTTTCCCTTCTTGGCGGTGGTGATCTCCTGGACGGAGAGAGCGTAGTCGAGCAGATCGGTCCTCTCGAAGTTCTCCCTCGCGTAGCCTATGAGCAGCTCCACCCTCTTGTCGGGGTTTTTGACGCTCTTGATCCTGTGGCCGATCCCGGGGATGTTGATCCCCGCCGTCTTCATCTCCTTTACGAACTCTTCGGGGGAGAGCCCCGAGTCCCTCGCCCTCTTGAACTCGTGGGCGGCGTCGTCGATCGCCCCACCGAACCGGGGCCCGATGGTAAGCAGGCCGCTGGCAAGAGAGGTGATGAGGTCCTTTCCGGCGCAGGAGGCTACGATGGCGTTGTGGGCTGCCGAGACGGCGGGGCCGTGGTCGGCGACGATCTGGAGGACGAGCTCTATGAACTCGGCAGCCCACGGGGGGATCTCCTTCTTGAACCAGAGGAGGCCGATGACCCCCCCGATCCCCATACCGTCGTCCAGGACCCGGCTCAAGGGCTTTCCTCCGTAGAGGACCTCGTCGCCCCGGTCGTCGGAGATGGTGCAGATGAGGTTTGTGGACTTTCGAACGATCCCCTCAGAGACGGCCTTGGCGTAGTCCATGGGGATCGTCGGGATCTCGGGCTCCTCCACCTTCCGGACCTTCCCCTCGGCGAGGAGCCTCTCGTAGACCCGTCTGATCTCGTCCCCGTAGCCGTCGAAGGAGTCGGGGACGATGGCCCCCGCCTCTTTCAGCGCCCGGTTCTTGGCGTCGGCGGTCTCGAGGTCTGTCTGGGCCTTGGCCCCGGCGTGGCCGAACTGGACAGAACCGGGGAGGACCTTGGAGCAGGTCCCCGTGACCCAGATCACCAGGGGCTTTCTGATCCTCCCTTCCTTGAGGGCCTCGACGATCCTGTACTCGTCGGCACCTCCCACCTCGCCCAGGGAGGCTATGATGGCGACGTCGGGGTTCGCCTCGAACCGGAGGATGTGGTCGAGGAGGTCGGATCCCGGATACCTGTCTCCGCCGACGGCGATCCCCTCCACCGCACCGCTGGAGTTTCGCGCTATGATGTTGAAGGCCTCGTTGAGCATACCCCCGGACTTGGAGACGAAGCCGACGCAACCGGGGCGGTGGAGCTTCGACTCGATGATGTTCTCGATGGTGCCTGCGGTATTTCCGATCCTGAAGGCTCCAGCGGCAAGCCCCCCGACGGTGGCGGGGCCGATGATCGTCTTCTTCATCTTCTCTGCAGTCGCTGCCATCACCCTGGCCATCCTCTCGGGGACGCCTTCGGCGATGATCGCCACCGTCTTTATCCCCGGAGAGGCGAGGGCCTCCATGCTGGTGTCGAAGGCGGACCTGAAGGAGGCGAAGTTTACCATCACATCCACCGATGGGTGGGCGGCCACCGCCTCGGGGATCGTCCTGTACATGGGTAGGAGGATCTCCTCGGTCCCCCAGAATACCTTGTGGACGCCGGCCCGGTTGGGGTTGATGATGGCGGCGACGCTGGGGACTGACCTTCTGCAGAGATAATCGAAGTCGAGCATCCTCTGGATGGCGTTGGTCTGGAAGCCGTAGACGAAGGCCCGGGTGTTCCTGTCGAAGAGCTGGTAGTCCTTCATGGTCATCACTCTCCTCCTCCCAGGGCCATCGATACTATCCGCGTCATGTGGGTCTCGGGGCCGTAGACGTGGATCTGGACCCCCAGCCGCTCGCCGAGCTGTCGCATTATGCGAAGCCCCTCCTCATAGTGGGGCCCGCCCCTGCGGACGTAGATCTCGACGCCCGTATCCCGCAGCCGGTCCCGGTAATCTTCGAGGCCCATGACGACCCCCTTGAAGGTCTTGGCGACGTCGGTGAAGTTGGCGATCCCGCCGCCTATGAGGAGGTACTTAGGCCTCCCTTCCGGGTCTTTCTCCCTGGTCATCAGCTCCAGGATCGTCTTGGTGTAATCGTAGGTGTCCATGGTCGAGGGGTCGCCGCTGTACTCGCCGTAGTTGGCGAGCTCTCCGGCGAAGCCGAGGTCGCAGATGGTGTCGGCGTAGATGACGGAGGCGCCGCCTCCGGCCACCATCGTCCAGACCCTACCCCTGGGGTTCAAGATCGTCAGCTTGAGGGAGGCTCCCGTCCGGGAGTCGATCTCCTTTATCCAGGCCTCCTCCTTGGTCAGCGCCCGGCCGAAGGGCTCGGGAAACTCGAGGCCTCGCCAGGTCTTCCTCTGCCAGAAGGCTTCGGCGTCGTCGAGCCTCGCCACCAGGTCGAGGGGTACGACCCTGCCGCCGGCGAAGACGAAGGGGTTGATCTCGAGGTAGGAGAAGCCCAGGTCTCTATAGAGCCGGTATAGTCCCCGGACGAAGGCCGCCGTCGGCTGCAGGCGGTCGGCGAGGCCCGCCGGAAGCTTTGATCCGAGGTCGAGCTCCTCGGGCCTAGCCAGGACGTCGACGGGGATCTCGGTGACGGTGTCCCAGTTCGCCTCGATCTCGACCCCGCCCCGGAGGGAGAAGTAGATCACGTCTTTATCCCTCTCGGACTTTATGGCGACGTAGAGCTCCTCCTCCGGCCTGTGGGGGACGAAGGGTTCGATGAGGAAGGTATCCAGGGTCCCGACGATCGTCCCCACCAGAACCTCGCGCCCCATATTATCCTGGATGTACCTTTTGGCCTTGTCCCAGGAGGCGTCG
>JANKMW010000035.1:0-587 GCA_024649985.1 Methanothrix sp. | reverse complement strand
GCGTCGAGGAGGATGAGGCCGTGGGCCCCTCTCTTGCCGAAGAGCTGGTCGGGTTTGACCACCAGCCTTTTCTTCTTGACCCAGGGGTTATCGACCGCCACCACCTCCAGGTCTGTATCCCGAGTTATAAGTGCTATCTCACCGTCGTAATCGAAATCATCGATATAATTGGGAAGCCTCTCCGCCAGGATCCTCTTGGCGTCGTATTCCCTGATCCCTCTCTGTGCCATCTTTATAACCTCCTCCCCCTGGTGAGGGCCCTTTTTGTTTACAAATCTTTCTACGAAAAGGGGGCCGAATTGTGCCCGGAAAGGCTGAAATACCGTCCTGCTCCATTGACGGGCGATGCCGATAGCCAAGCTCCCGACGGAGACGATCACCCCCGCAGAGGAGGTCCTGGCCCGCCTCGATCTGCTTTACATGGCCTGCCCGAATTGCCCTGCGGAGCCCGGCCTCGATAAGGCCGCGAGCTTCGCGGACTTGTCCACGAGGCTCGCCGCGATGGAAGGAGGCCGGAAACGGTGTTCCGGCTGCGGAAGGGCGCCCCTGGACCTCGTCATGGTGGAGGCGATGGAGGTCCTCGTCCG
>JANKMW010000034.1:12026-15491 GCA_024649985.1 Methanothrix sp. | reverse complement strand
CACGAAAGGCCCCCCTCGACGATCGCGACCTCCTCGGCGGTGAGCCCGTAGAGCCGATAGACGATGGCATCGATGAGCCGGTCGGTCTCTCCGATCCGCAACAAGAGCGGCGCGAGCTTCTCCATCGACGCCGAGTATTCCCGCCGCAGGTCCTCGCCGAAGGCCCGGCGGCCGGGGTCACAGGCGAGCTTCTTCTTGTTCTTCTTGAGGATCGCGAGAAGCTCGGAGAACTCGATCTCGTAGTAGGCGGAAACCTTCGTCTTGTTCGAGAGGTCGTCGATCCTGGCGCCGATAAAATCCGAGAGCCACGCGAGAAAGCCGCGGATCTCCTCCTGCTTCTCTTTGTTCATCCGGATCATCTCCTCGGATAAGTGCGCCAGCAGGTCGTGGACGACGTCGGACCTCTCGCCCCCGGCGATTGCCTCGCCCGCGGCGTCCTTCGGCAGGCAGCCGTCGACCGCCTCCAGCACCTCGCCGAAACGGCCGGCGGCGCAAAGGCCCGCCAACTCCTCCGCCAGGCGGCGGCGGTCGGCCTCGGGGGTGGAGAAGGAGATGCGGCGGATGGGAAGTTGCTCCAGGTATTGGATGAAGAATCGGAGATAGCCTCCACGATATTCTGAGAACATATTTTTGTAATAGAAAGTTAGTAAAGATGAATTTAAAAGGGAAAGAAGATACCTTTCTCCCGAAATTATCATATAGATTGTATTTATTGAATAAAATCCTTCTTTAACATCGAGCGTAAAATTGCCTCTTGCAGACATATCCGGAAAGAGCATTTTCGGCTCTTCAAACTCTTGGAAATAATCAATAGTATCCTGAATCTCGTACCACTCATAAGCACCCGGCTTTCGTCCCCCCCATTCTCCGCCTGTCCAGTCTTTTGGCTTAGGCATCAGTCTATCCTTGAAAGGCTCCAGATGCCGTTTAATCGCTGGATAGTCCTCGATATTCACACCCCGTCTCGTGAAAATCAGGTATTTATCCGTTTCAAGTAGCTCGTACCGTTTGATATCCCGCCCAGCGAGGAAGGGCTTGATCAGCTCAGCGCTCTTTGGATCTTCCCGGATCAGCCGGGCCCGGGTCTCCCCGTCGATGACGAAGGCCTCATTGAGGCCGGTAAGAATCCCACGGTAGATCTTGCCGTTGACGTACTCGCCCAGGGGCGTCCCCGCCCGGCGGAGCTTCTCGAGGAGCCTCTGGACAGACTCGTCGACCAGTGACCAGCCGGAGTCGTCTAAGCCTGAAAGGCTGACGGAGTAGGCGTGATCCTCGACGTAATCCTTCAGGCGACCGAAGTCGAGGGACTCTACCTCTGCGGCCCGGAAGCTCGGCCTCGCCTGACCGCCGCAGAGCCGCAGGATGCAGGGGTAGGTCGTCGCCTCCGGGAATACGGGCAGGTCCCCGAAGTCGACGATCTCGTCGATGCACCGCTCCTTCATCCACCGTCGGAGGGGCTCGCCATAGTTCGCCCTCATCCACTTGTTGGCCAGGATGTAGGAGAAGAAGCCGCCCTTCTGGAGGAGGCTTGCTCCAAGCTCGACGAAGTAGACGTAAAGGTCGGCGACGCCGTGATAAGCCCTGTACTTCTCAGCGAAGTACCCCTTGAACTCCCCGAGCCCCTCCTGGCGGACATATGGAGGATTTCCCACCACCGCGTCCCAGCCGGGGCTCTCCTTGACGGCGCCGCCCGCAAAGAAGACCTCGGGAAACTCCAGCTCCCAGTGAAAGAAGCTCTTATCCCCGGCGATCCGCTGCGCCTCACTGAACCATCGGGGAGAGGTCTTGCGCCGCCACTCGCCCTCGTCGCCGCCGACGGCCCAGAAGAGGTCGTGGTAGACCTGGTCGGCGTCCTTGGTCCCCTGCGGCGTCGCCCTCGCCTCGACCCCGCCGCCGAAGTAGACGGCCGTATGGACGTTCGCGATCGCCCTCGCCTTCGTATACTCGGGAAGATTTCGAAACTCCTCGAAGACCTCCTCCTTCCTCTTGATATCGGAGAGGGAGTCGTCCCCGATCTCCTCCAGCTCCCTTATCTTGCCGATGAGGTGACGGATGAAGAGGGGCGAGACGAAGGAGGGCAGCGTCGCCTGGTCCCTCTCGGCCCTGGCGGCGCCCGGGTAGTTCATCAGGTCTGATAGGCGGGCGCCGACGAGGCTGTTGCCCTGCTTGAGCCGGTGGTCGAGGAAGGAGAGGGGCTTCTCTTTTGCGATGGTGACAAGCCACAGGGAGACCTTGGCAAGCTCGACGGCCAGGTCGTTTAAGTCGACGCCGTAGATAGAGTGGGAGACCGCCTCCCTCTTCGCCCACTCGGATGTGAACTGGCCTTTGTCCTCGACCCACCCCCACTCGATATCCCGCTCTGCGGCCTGGAGGAGCTTTCCTGCCAGGTATTCGACGGCCCCCACCAGGAAGTGGCCCGAGCCCATCGCCGGGTCCAGGACCCTGACGGAGAGGGTCGCCTCGATGAGGCTCTCGTTTTTGGAGAGGGCCTCCATCCACTTTTCATCGACGACCGGCCCCACCGTCTTCTCGACGATGTAGTCGACGATGTAGTCGGGGGTGTAGTAGGAGCCCGTCGCCTTCCTCTCGCCCCGGTCGGTGGTGAGGTATAGCTCGCCGGCCCGCGCCCGGTCGAACTGCGAAAACTCCTCGAAGCGTTTCTGCTTCTTCTTGCCGAGGTTGTACTCGGCGACCGCCACCCAGCGGCGGTCCTTGCCGCCGGAGACGACCAGGTCCTCCCCGGCGATCGCCAGGCTGTACTCTAAAAGCCCCTCATAGATCGAGCCGAGGTGTCTTATCTCCAGGGTCGAGTAGTCGACAAACCCCTTCCCGCCACCGGCGCCGCCCCCGTCGCCGCCCGCCCCTCCGTCTTCGTCCTTCTTTCTGCCCCCGCCCCTCCCTCCACCGGATGAGCCCGACCCAGACCCAGACCCCGCCTCCGACCGGGAGAGAAGGTCGATCGCCTCGGCGAGATAGGAGTCGCCGATCGTCCACTCCGCCAGGTCGGAGTGCCTCTCGGGGTCGAATAGGCCGCCGTTGTAGGCGGGAACGTCGATCAGCCCCCCGATCCCGAGCCTCTCGCTTCCCCGGTCGATCAGCCGAAAGAGGTCGCAGAGGTCCGACCACAGCGACCTTTTGATGGGGAGAAAGCCCTGGGCAGCAGGTCCGTCCTGGCGGAGGGCCACCTCCTTTTTGATCCGGTCGAAGCTGTAGGAGGAGGCGTACCTCTCGTCTCTGAGGTCGAGAAGCTCCTTTCCCTCGGCGTATAGCAGGAATAAAAAGCGGTATAGGAGGATCATGGTGCTCCTCTGGACCCGGACCCTCGTCTGCGAGTCTGCCGGATCGAGGCGGTTCTCCGGCCAGCGGATGAACCCGTCGGCGAGGACCTTCATCGCCCGGTAGACGTTCTCCTTCAGGTTCTCCCCGATCTCTCTTGCGTAGTTCGCCGACCCCCGGAGGACCTCC
>JANKMW010000034.1:885-12016 GCA_024649985.1 Methanothrix sp. | reverse complement strand
ATACCTCCCCCCTCTCGTTTGGGAGGAAGGCCTCTTTTCTGAAGAAGTAGTAGAAGTACCGGAAGGCCTCATCGTCGCCTCCGGCGAGGATCGCCGGAAGGTCCACCTCGTAGTAGACGTCTAGCGGCCTCTCCTGCCGGTAGAGCCGCCACCTCTCGCCGTTGGTCAGGATCCCCCAGCCAGGCTCTGTCTCCTGGAGGTAGAGCCAGATCTGAAAGGAGGGGTTACGCCTCTTGTCCTGGCGGTCCTTCCCGAACCTGTCCAGCTCCGCCTCCCACCTCTTCACCTCGCCGATGGCAAAAGCGCCCTTGAAGAAGGAGTCGGTATCCTTATTCGCCTGGGCTCGATCTTGGGCTTCCCGGTCGGGGAAGAAGGCGTAGTCGGGAAACTCCCGGGACCTCGTCGCCCCCTGGACCTCGTACTCCGGAAGGATGACGGCGAAGACCCGACGCAGGAGCCGCGCCTCAAGCTGCGCCTCGCTCATCCCCCCGACAAAGGGAGCCTCCCCCTCGTAGATCCGCTTCAAATCCAGGAAGGCGGCTTCGTGATCGGACCGGGCCCATTCGGGGGCGGACCTGATCTGGTTATCCAGATAGTGGTTTGAGAAGAGGTTTCGATTATTGAAGGGTCGTTTCGCCATCGGGATCAGATCTCCTGACGTCCACAAGGCCGATAAATCTGTCGACAGAAAAATCCCCCGGCGAGATCCCGGTCCGGGGAGAGGGAGGGGAGGGGTTCAGGTGAAGAAGGGGTTCAGAGGCGAGGAGGTCAGGCATATGGTCCTGAGTCACAAGCGGGAGCGGAGGGGTTTCAGGTGAAGAAGGGATTCAGAGGGCGGGGCAGTTCAGATGAAGAAGGGAAGAAGAGGACGAAGAGGACGAAGAAGACGAAGGGCTTCGCAGGGCGGGATCTTCTGGCGGCCAGCGGCCTATCATGGAGCTATTGGTCGAAAAAAAGCTAAAATATGAACGAGGGGCGATGGGCCCGACGCGATTCGAACGCGTGATCCCCGCCGTGTAAGGGCGATGTCATAACCACCTAGACCACGGGCCCACCGGCCCCTCCCTTATCCCTCGTTATATTAGACCCTATCGCTCAGGGCCGCTCTTCCGCGGCCTCTTGCGATGGGGCTTACCGTCACCGCCTCTTCCGGATGTAAAAGCCGGTCATCGTCTCGTCGAGGACCTTCTCGGAGGGCTTCGACGTCGCAAGGCTGACGACGACGATGGCTCCGATGGAGAGGACGAAGCCGAAGAGGCTGAAGTGGACCGGCAGCGGCTGGACGAACTGGTGCCAGTAGCCCGCAAACCCGGCGGCGAGGAGCCCCAGGACCATGGAGAAGATCGCCCCCTCCCTCGTAGCCCGCCTCCAGTAAAGCCCCGCGAGGAGCGGCGCCACATAGCAGGCGAGCATGAGGCCGATCCCCATCCATATCAGCCAGGCAAGAAGGGCGGGGGGGTTCTTCCAGGCGAGGAGGAGGGTGAGAGCCGCCGCCGCCGCCACCGTCATCCTGCTCACCAGGGTGACCATCCGGTCGGGGGCGTCGGGGCGCAGGAACCTCTTGTAGACGTCCCACCCGAAGTACGTCCCGATGGTCAGCATCAGCCGGTCGGTGGTGGACATCACCGCCGCGAGGATGATCACCCCTATGAAGACGCTTATGATGCTGGGGAAGGCGTGCTCAGCCCCCAGGATGAAGACGTAATCCGCGGGGTTTGACACCCCGGAAGGAAGGGAGATCTCTCCTTCTGTCGTAAGGACCCTCCCCGCAAACCCGGTGATCTTTATCAGGTACATTATGACGACGTATATCGAGAACGCTGCGAGGGGCGCCCATTTAAAGTAACGCGCGTCCTTCGCCGCGAATACGTTGTTGATGACGTGGGGGGCGCTGGCGAGGCCGAAGGATAGGAGGAAGAAGAAGGATACCAGGAAGAGGGGCGTGGCGAAGGCGTACCCGGCGTACGGGCCCGCTTCCCCCGGATACCAGGACGGGAACCACGGCTGGACGAAGTTGGGGTCGATCCCGGCGAGGACCTCGTTTATGTAAGAGAGCCCCCCTGCCGAGCTGATCACCATGGGGGCGACGATCAGGACCCCGGCTATCAGCAGGAGCCCCTGGATCAGGTTCGACCAGGCGACGGCGTAAAGCCCCCCCATGATGACGTATGCGCTGACGATGAGTGCCGAGATCAGAAGCGCCGAATGGTACGATATCCCGAAGAGCCAGCTCAATACCATGCTGATGGCCACAAACTGCCCCACCATGTAGATCAGGGAGACGAGGATCCCCGTGATCGCCGAGAGCCCCCGGATCCCGTTCTGGCTGTAGAACCGGTCGGAGAAGTAATCCTGGACCGTCAGGTACCCCCGCTGCGACCCTATGGCGTGGAGCTTCGTTCCGAAGAGGAGGATGCAGACGGCGGCGCTCAGGGGGACGAATACTTGCTCCCAGATCGTCGGCCAGCCGGTGATGTACCCAAGGCCGCTCGTCCCCAGGATCGTCATCCCGCTGCAGATCGAGGCGACGATCAGTATCGTGAAGACCCAGAAGCCCAGGCTCCTGCCCGCCAGGAAGTAATCTTCAGAGGTCTTGACCCTCTTAGAGGCCCAGGCTCCGACGGCCAATAGCCCCAGGAAGTAGACGGCGACGATCGCCGCCATCTCGATGTTGAAATCCAAAACCTTCACCACCTCAGCGCCCAGAATAGGAGCACCAGGATGATCAGCGCCGGCGTGGCGATGACCAGGAAGAATGTATCAAAGGGCAATCCGAACAAATTAACTTCCTCCGCTGAATGTTTGACATCATTGATCGATCTTGTACATATGTGCCGGGGCGGTGAAATGTGCGCGCGATATGGTAACGCGTTTCACCTGCGACGTGATAGCGTGTTGCATTATATCAGGTTTAAATTTAACGTCGGCAAGATCTCAAGGCCGTCGGCCGCGAGGGCGACTTTTATAAGAGATCTCGTCGTGGTATCCCCGGATGAACGAACGGGTCGAGATGGGGCTCTCCGCCGAGGGGCTGCGGCTCAAGGATATCTGCGATTCCGCCGCCGAGGCGGTCTTTGAATCGATAAAGGGGATGGTGGGAGACCCCGCCGGCGGCCGGGTGATGCATATGGGTGCCGACGGCACCCCCACCAAGGAGATCGACGGCCTCGCCGAGGAGGCGGTCTTGGGCACCCTGGAGCGGTCCGGGGTCGGTTTCGCCATCCTCTCCGAAGAGCTGGGGAGAAAGGAGATCGGGAAGAACCCGAGCTACTTCCTCCACCTCGACCCCCTCGACGGGACGTTCAACGCCATCGCAGGCATCCCCTTCTATTCGGTATCGATCTACATCAGCGGACCCACCTCCGGCTTCGGCTACGTCTGTGACCTCGCCCATTCCGTCAGGTTCTACGCTGAGCGGGGTCGGGGGGCCTGGACGGAGATCGGGGGCGAGAGGAGGGGGCTTTCTGTCTCCGCCGCCCCCGCCCTCCACAACTACTCCGTCTCCGCCTACACCCTCCGCCCTCATACGGGAAGGATCGTACCCCTGGGGGACGCCGTCCGGCGGATCAGGACTCTGGGTTCCACGTCTCTGGAGCTATGCCTCGTCGCCGCAGGGAAGCTCGACGGATTCGTCGACCTCCGGGGCGGGCTGCGGCTGGTCGACGTCGCCGCAGGGTCCATCATCGTCGAGGAGGCGGGGGGGGTCGTCACCGACGGACGGGGCGAGAGGATAGCCTTCAACGGCGACATGTGGCAGAAGGCCGAGTTCATAGCGACCAACGGCCTCTTCCATCGAGAGATCCTGGACCTCTTGGGGGGTGGCGACCGTTAGGATCGGTTTCGTATCGAGGGGCGACCCCGAGGCGGTGAAGATGGTCAGAAACCTCGTAGAGAGGTTCCGGTCCAGGGCCGAGATCTTCCTGGAGCCGGAGGTGGCCAAGAAGCTGGGGCTCGCCGAGACGAAGATCGAGGATATGGACGTCGACTTCATAGTCTCCGTTGGGGGGGACGGGACGATCCTGAGGACGATCCGGAGGATGGAAGACCCTAAGCCCGTCCTAGGGATCAATATGGGGACCCTGGGCTTCCTCGTGGACGTCGAGCCTAAGGACGCCGTCAAGACCCTGGAACGGGTGATCTTCGGTTTCGAGGTGATGGAGAGAAGCCGCCTGGCGACCCACCTCAACGGCGTCCCCCTCCCTCCGGCGACCAACGAGATCGCCCTCCTCTCGGCGAGCCCCGCCAAGATGCTGGAGTTTGAGATCACCGTCGACGACTCCCTTCTGGAGGACCTCCGGGCCGACGGCCTCCTCTTTGCCACCTCCACAGGCTCCACCGCCTACGCCATGTCCGCCGGGGGCCCCATAGTCGATCCGAGGTTGGACGCAATCGTCCTCGTCCCCCTCGCCCCCTTCAAGCTCTCGGCCCGCCCCTGGGTCCTCCCCGCAGAGTCGGTGATAAGGGTCGATCTGGAGCTCCCCGAGAAGCAGGCCCTCGTCGTCATCGACGGCCAGAACGTCGCCACCATCTCCAAGAGAGATCATCTCACCATCAGCAGGGCCGAGAAGCCCGCCCGGTTCGTCAAGGCCCGGGAGGGGGGCTTCTATGAGAAGGTGAAGAGCAAGCTCGCCTGAGCCTGATGGCCCCAGCCTTCCCATAATCATCTTCATTCGGGAGAAGAGTTCTGAGGGATGTGGCTGCGATGACGGGCTTCATCGCCCAGCGGTGAAAGCGTGCCCTCCAGGGTCTGCAAGGCCGGGAGATCCTCTCGCCATTTTGATCTATACCGTCTCTCTTCTCTGGGGATGGGTTCATAAGAGATCTGCCCTGTAACTGGAGCCCTGATTATGATCTGCCAAAGGTGCGGCTTCTGCTGCCATCGCCTCGATGTGATGATAATAAACCCCAGATCGATAGGGCCAGATGGGACCATCGACCTCCAGGACCGAAACTCCATGATCAGAAAGCCCATGGGCGAAAAATGCCCCCATCTCGCATATCTCGGGGATCTCGCCGTCTGCACCATCCACGACCTACCCTGCTACCGGGGGACCCCTTGCGATCGGTTCGACCAGCCGGGTCCTGAGGACTGCGTCTGCACCGTCTCGGGATACTTCAGAGCCTCAGGGTCGGCGATAGATATTAGCCGCCTTTGATCCCCTGGGGTCCTCTCATCCTCTGGGAACCCTTTCATCTGCCAGGGACGGGGGGGGGACCCTCATCCTAAAAGAGGATTATCGCGATGAGCCCCACGGCGATGATGGGGACGAATATCATGGCGACCCGGACCCCGAACTCCTTTGAGCCCAGGATGAAGGTTATGAGGAGCTTCACCAGGGTGTTGGTGATGGCGGCGAGGGTTATCGCCGCCACCGCTACCCCCTCATCCAGCTGGGATGTCCTGGCGAGGGTGGCAAGAGAGAGGGTTATGGCATCGACGTCCGCCAGCCCCGCCACGAGGCTCGCGGCGTAGGTTCCGGCGTCGCCAAAGCCGATGCTGGCGAGCTTTGATACCAGGAGGACGAAGGCGAAGAAGGCCCCGAACTTGAGGGCGGGGGTGAGCCTGAAGGGGTCGGAGAGGTTGACATCCGTCTCTATCGTCTCTCCCTTCCGATAGAGGAGGAGGGCCATGAACACCCCGACGGCGGTCATGCTGATCATGGGGGCGAGGAGGGGGACGAAGAGATCTCTATTGACGACGAAGACCTCCAGGAGGATCCGGGGGAACATGGTGCAGCTGGCGATGGTGACGGCGAAGACCGCCGAGGGGACGACCTCTCGGTGAGCCCTCGCCTCCGCCGCCATGGTGGTGGCGACGGCGGTGCTGGAGACGAGCCCCCCCAGGGCGCCGGTGATCGATAGCCCCCTCTCCGTCCCGAAGATCCTGATCATGACGTAGCCGACGTATCCTATGAGGCTGACGAGGACGACCATCATCCAGATGTTCCGGGGGTTCAATACCTCGAAGGGGTCTATGGGGACGTTGGGGAGGAGGGGGAGGATCACGAGGGCTATCGTCCCCATCTTCAGGGTGTCCAGTAGCTCCTCCTCCTTGATCTTCTCGACGTACCTGTGAGCCGTCTTCTTAGCCGCCAGGATCGCCGTCCCCAGGATGGCGAGGGCGATGGCGAGCATCACCGTCTCGGGGGAGTGGCAGAGGGCTCCGAGGATGAAGGCTATCACCGCCGCCACCTCCGATGTGAAGTCGAGCCTCCCCAGGTTCGTCGCGCTGGCGGCGTAGCCGATCGCCACCATGAGGGCGAAGCTGGCGATGGCGACGATCATGAAGCCGCTGCCGTAAAGAGCCGCCATCTGGGCGGAGAGGGTGCCCAACACCGAGATCAGTATGAAGGTCCGGAGTCCCGCCACACCGCGCTTCTTCTTCTCCAGGAGGTCCCGCTCCCGCTCGGTCCCGATGAGGGCTCCTATCAGGATCGATATGAGGAAGGGGTAGAGGTCGCTGAAGGCAATCCCCTCCAGGTTCAGATAGCCGAAGTCCATCGCTACATCCTAACCCCTATCGGCTAATAATTTTTTCCATGAAGCCCCAGGAGGAGGAACCGACCGGTAAAATCCTCTCCAGCCCGGCATATCCTCGCCGCCGACCCGCCCCCCCATTTCATCATCGTCCCGACGTCTTCCCATTCCATCATCGTCCCGACGTCTTCCCATTCCATCATCGTCCCGACGTACCGCCGCCAGAGCGTCAGGTTATTGATCGTTGAAGGGGATGGAAGGGTAGGATGCCATCGATCGATCCCAAAATGGAGTCTTCTACAGAGCCGCGGGAGATGACCCTCCACCGCCTCCGAAGGTGCATAGCCCTTCTGGAGAGGGTCTACGGGGTCCCCAAGAGGCGGGGGCTCGGTCCCGTAGACATTCTCGTCCAGACGATCCTATCCCAGAACACCACCTCGGCTAACACCCACCGGGCCTTCGAGAGCCTCAAGAGAAGATACCCCGACTATCAGGCGCTCCTGGACGCCCCCGACGAGGATGTCGCCCGATCGATAAGGTGCGGGGGGCTCGCCGCGATCAAGGCCCGGAGGATCAAAGAGGCGCTGGAGATGATAAGGGGGCGGAAAGTCGGTGACGATGTGGCGAAGGGGGGTCAGAAGGCCGATTCCGGGGATGGCGCAGGACCAGGAAGGCCAGTAGGTGCAGGTGGACCAGGAGGATCGGGAGGGGCGGCCGGGAGGATCGACCTCGACTTCCTGAAGGACCTCGACCCAAAGGCGGCGCGAGATTACCTCCTCGCCCTCCCGGGGGTGGGGCCGAAGACCGCCGCCGTAGTCCTCCTCTTCGGCTTCAATATGCCCCTCATCCCGGTGGACACCCACGTCAACCGCCTCTCCAGAAGGCTCGGCTTCGTCCCGGAGGCGGCGTCCATCGGGGAGGCGGAGGAGATCCTGGAGGCGATGACGCCGGTAGACAAGTACTGCTCCTTTCACGTCAACCTCATCAGGCACGGCAGGGCGGTCTGCAAGGCCCGGTCTCCCGCTTGCGCCGGCTGCGTCCTCGGGGAGATATGCCCCAGCGCCGGCATAGGGGGGCAAAAGGGTTAAATGGTATAACGCCAACCGAAGGGCACCTCAAAGGGAGGGGCACCGGCGCTCCGGTAGTGTAGCTCGGCCAATCATGCGGGACTCTCACTCCCGCGACTGGGGTTCAAATCCCCACCGGAGCATTTCTCATTTCTCTTATCATAACTTTGTCATGTACAATTGATCCTCGCCATCTCCTGCAGCTGCTCCGGGATCGTCTCCCTCAAGCTGCAAAAGATCGACTGCCTACGAACCTCCATGGCCTGGGGCCGGGTGGCGGCGGAACCTTCATCATAAATAGCTAATCTGATTTAAACAAGGACCATAAAAGATAGACGGATGCCTTCTGCCGTCCCAGCGACTTCTTTCCGTCGTCCTACCAGCGGGGCTAATCCCTGAGGAGATTGATATCATGAACTTCCAGCGTTCGCCCGAAGATGGGGAAAAACGGTATTTTGTTCCCGAAAGCTGAGTATCACTCTATTTCTAGATAGTGCCCAATCTTGGCGGATTCTGTGTTATGGAACATCGGATAGATTGTCTTATTTGCATACGATCTGGGAAAGTTTCATAAACAATGACCAGATCAGTTAAACCCTTGAGAAATTGAGTGTAATATTAAACAGAATTTATTAAGGCGACCGTGATGAGATGGCCGGGGCGGATCTTTCGATGGAGGACCTCTATAAACGCTCCCTGGAAAGCCCCATGGGGGGGTTGAAGAATCAGAGGGTTACGGCGATAGCGGGAGCCCTCCTCCGGCGCGCCTCCTTCTTCACCAACTACGCCATCGCCTTCGCCCTCATCCTCGTCCTCAACTTCACCCTCCCCAGGTTGATGCCCGGAGACCCCTTCCAGGCGATATACGGCGAGGAGGCGCTCCTGGCCATGACCCCCCAGCTTAAGGCACAGCTCGTCGAGAGGCTCGCCCTCGACCAGTCGATGGGCCAGCAGTTTGTGGCGTACATCCTGGCCCTCGCGGGAGGCGACCTGGGCCACTCCTACTACTACAACCAGCCGGTCCTCGCGGTGATACTGGACTTCCTCCCCTGGACCCTCCTCTTGACGGGGTCGGCCCTCGTTCTATCCACCCTTCTGGGCCTCTTTCTGGGGGTCGAGTCCGGCTACCGTCGGGGTAGGCGCCTCGACAAGGCCCTCCTCGCAGGCCTCATGTTCCTCAACGGCTTTCCCGACTTCTTCATGGGGATCGTCCTCCTCCTGGTCTTCGGGGTGGTCTTGGGGCTCATCCCCTTATCCGGGGCCCTCACCCCTTACAGCGGCCTATCGGGTCTCCCCCTCGCCCTCGACATCCTCCACCACCTCCTGGCGCCCCTGGCGGCCCTCGTCCTGGTGAGGGTCACCTCGGCTTACCTTCTCACCAGAAATACCATGATCACCACCCTCAAGGAGAACTTCATACTCGCCGCCAAGGCGAAGGGCTGCTCCGAGGGACAAATCAAGTACAGACACGCGGGGAGAAACTCCCTCCTCCCGGTGGTGACGGCCACAGGCCTCTCGATCCCCCAGATGGTCACAGGAGCCCTCTTCGTCGAGATCGTATTCTCCTATCCCGGCGTCGGATCGCTCCTCTATAACTCCCTGCTCACCAGGGACTACCCCCTCATCCAGGGGATACTTCTGATGGTGACAGTCGTCGTTCTGGTGGGAAACCTCCTGGTAGACCTCCTCTATTCAAGGCTGGATCCGAGGGTGAGCCATGCACGTTAGCGTCTGGCGCGAGGTCGCAGGGAGCAACCTCGGAAGGGCGGGGCTCCTTCTCATCGGGGCGATGGTCCTCCTCGCCATCTTCGCCCCCATCCTCACCCCTTATGCTCCACGAGAGAATACCAGCACCCCAGCCTTCAGCCGCCCCTCGGAGGATCACTGGCTGGGGACTAACGACGCCCGTCAGGACATCTGGACCCAGCTCCTCTACGGCGCCAGAACCTCACTATCCGTCGCCTTCGGGGTCGCCCTCCTCTCGGGCTTCATCAGCGTCCTCATAGGGGGGACGGCGGCGATCTTCGGCGGCCTATACGACCGGTTCTGGATGAGGGTCGTCGACGCCACCGTGGCCATCCCCGACGTCATCGTCATAATCCTGGTGGCGGCGTACCTGCGGCCGAACGTTTTTTTTATGATCCTCCTCCTATCCGCCCTCTCCTGGCCCGGGGGGGCGAGGGTGATCAGGGCCCAGACCCTCACCCTCAAAGAGAGGATGCACGTCTCCGCCTCCAGGACCTTCGGGGCCGGACCGTCTCACATCCTCTTGCACCACATCATCCCCGACCTGGGACCCGTCCTGGTGGCGACGATGATCCAGGACGCCAGGAGGGCGGTCTTCATGGAGGCCGGTCTATCGTTCCTCGGGATATCCGACCCCTCGATGATGAGCTGGGGAAAGATGATGCAGTACGCCAGGGTCTTCACATACCTGGAGGTCTGGAAGTGGTGGCTCCTCCCTACGGGGATCGCCCTATCCATCACCCTCATAGGCCTCAGTTTCATCGGCTTCGCCCTGGAGTCGGCCCTGGACCCGAGGCTTCGAGAGAGGGAGAAGGGGCATGATGGAGGGATCTGACGATGTTTGAAATCTCTGACCTGAAGGCGTCTTATGAAGGCGCCGAGATCCTCGCAGGGATCGACCTCGACCTTTCCCGGGGCGACTCCATCGCCATCATAGGGGAGTCGGGGGCCGGAAAAACCACCCTGGGCCTCGCCCTGATGGGTCTATTGGACGGGAAGGTCACGGGGAGGGTCCTCCTGGATGGGGTGGATATCACGGCCCTCGACGACCGGGAGCGGCGGAAGATGCGGGGGAGGGATATGGCCATGGTCTTTCAGAACGTCGAGGACGCCCTCGACCCCCTGATGACCGTCTCCGACCAGATCGGTGAAGCGATCTCTGCCCACCGGGATCGAAGGCACCCCGGCGACATCGGGGGCCGGATCGGTCGCCTCCTGGGATCCGTGGGACTGGAAGATTTGAAGGGCGGGTCATACCCCCACCAGCTGAGCGGTGGGGAGAAGCAGAGGGCCCTCATCGCCATGGCTCTCGCAAACGATCCTCAGGTCCTGATCCTCGACGAGCCGACGGCTTCCCTGGACGCCGTTACGAAGGCGGAGATCACAAAGCTCCTGCTGGAGAGGATGGTGGGGAAGGTCAGCCTCGTCATAACCCACGACCTGTCTGCCGCTGCGAGGCTGACGGAGAGGATGGCGGTCCTCTACGCCGGGAGGATCGTCGAGATCGGCGATACCTGCGACCTTCTGGAGAACCCCCGCCACCCCTACACCCGGGGGCTCATCAGGTCGTCACCCAACATGACCACCACAAAGGACCTCCAGGGGATACCGGGGAGGATGGTCCACGGCGTCTGCGGCTGCCCCTTCAGCGAGAGGTGCACCCAGAGGATCGATATATGCAATAAGGAGGTACCCCCTCTTTTGGGGGTCGGCGACAGATCTATCGCCTGCCACCGGGGCGGGATCGTCCCCCTCCTGGAGCTCTCGAAAATTAAAACGAAGTTCGGGAAGTTCGTCGCCGTCGACGGCGTCGACCTCACCCTCTACGAGGGGGAGACGAT
>JANKMW010000034.1:0-875 GCA_024649985.1 Methanothrix sp. | reverse complement strand
ACGATCGCCCTCGTCGGCGAGAGCGGCTCCGGCAAGACGACCCTCGCCAAGACCGTCATCGGCCTCTTCAGTCACCAGGAGGGGGAGATCCGGCTGGAGGGGACCCCCCTGGTCAGGAGGGACCGGGATTTCTACAGAAAGGTCCAGATGATCTACCAGAACCCCAAGGAGTCCATCAGCCACCGGATGGACGTCTTCGATGCCGTCAGCGAGCCCCTGGCGATCCAGAAGGCGGGCAGCTCCGCGGAGAGGGTCGCCCTCGTCAAACGAGTCCTCGAGGAGGTGGAGCTATCCTCCGACGACGCCTTCTTGGGAAAGTACCCCCACCAGATCAGCGGCGGCGAGGCCCAGAGGGTGGCGATCGCCAGAGCCCTCGTCCTCAACCCCAAGCTCCTCATCGCCGACGAGCCGACCTCGGCCCTGGACGCCTCCGTCCAGGCGAAGATCCTCAAGCTCCTCTTGAACCTCCAGGAGAAGAGGGGGCTTGCCATCCTCTTCATAACCCACGACATCGCCCTCGCAAGGAAGGTGAGCGACAGGATGGCGGTGATGCTCGATGGAAAGATCGTCGAGGAGGGGCCGACGAGCGAGGTAACGTCGAGCCCCGTCCACCCCTACACCATGAGGCTTCTGGAGGTCGCCCCCGACCTGGCCCCTGCGAAGGAGGAGAGAGGGACGAGGGGGGGCGGAGGCGGGGCCTGGGCCATTTCGGAGCCGCTCCTCCCCCTCCGGGCTAGGGAGCTTTGATCCGAAAACCTCCAAGGACCCAAAAATCCCCAAGGACCCAACGAGCCTGAAGATCCCAAAAACCCCAAACGCCGTGAACTACCCTACCCTAAAGGGTAGGGCTTCCCACTTCATCGCCAAGACTTGCA
>JANKMW010000033.1:2573-16083 GCA_024649985.1 Methanothrix sp. | reverse complement strand
AAAATCGATAGCAGGAAAATTAATGAGCGTTCAAACCGTTAATGCGAAATGCCGGGTTAATGCGAAATGCCGGTTATATGGCCATGGTGGCTGAATAGTTACCAACAATCATCGAAATCGATCTTGGCGATTGTTGGATAGGGCCTCGCTTGAGGGGACCTCCGGCGAGAGATAACCGATCTCCCCTCCAAATGATGGGACGTGCGTGGACGACCAATCCTGGAGTAACGGGCCTCTTCGATTCAGAAGAAAGCTCCTGTGGCAAGGGTCAGGGCCAGGACCGCGGGGACCGCGTACTTGACCATCGGGAGGATGAGTCTGCTCCCCCGACCGATCTCTCTACGTAAAAGCTCATCGTCCAACAACCAGGTGAAGGTCACGGCGATGAGGGTAGCGGTTAGGACCAGACCAAAACCTCCGACGGTCTCGTCCATTATATCCAGTATCCTGATCCCCTGGAACCGCAGGTCGGCTGCGCTGTAGCTCAAAGCCGATGGGAGTCCAAGGCCAATTACAGCCGCCGTCAGAACCAGGCTCACGCCCCTCCTCGATACGTTGAAGGCTCGGGAGGCTGAAGCAGCGCTCACCTCCAGCATCGATACCGCTGATGTCATGGCGGCGAAAAATAGGAGGGCGAAGAAGGCGACTGCAAAGACTTGACCGTAAGGCATCACCTCGAAGGCCCGGGGTAGGGTCGTGAAGGCGAGCTCTGCGCCTGCGGAAGGCTCAAGGCCGTAGGTGAATACCACCGGGAATATCACCATCCCCGCCAGGATCGCCACCGTCAGATCGGCGATGGTTATGATGAGGGATGAAGAGAAGAGCTTCACATCCTCGTCGAGGTAATCCCCATAAGTCAGCAGGATGCCGTAACCGACGGATAGGGAGAAGAAGGCCTGCCCGAATGCCGCCCCCCACAGAAGGGGGTCGGCGAGGACGGAGAAGTCGGGGGTGAAGAGGAACCTGATCCCGTCCCCGAATCCCGGCAGGGTCGATGAGAAGGCAAAAAGCCCCAGGAGGAGTAGGAACGATAAGGGGACCAAGAGCTTGGTGAACCTCTCAATCCCATTTTTGATACCCAGAGATACGATCGCCCCCATCATGACGGCGGAGATTATGAAATATAAAATTGGATCGTAAGAGGTGGTAAAATCCGAGAATTCGACCGACCTGCCCGCCGCCGAGAACTCCACGTAAGCCAGGGTCCATCCGGTCACCACCAGATAATAAGAGAGGATCGAGAAGACGACTGCACAGACGACCCATCCCAGGGGCCTGAACTTTGGTCTCGCCCTTCCGAAGGCGGTGACCACGTCCCCTCTCAGACGCCTCCCGACGGCCAGCTCCAGGATCATCAGGGGGAGGGCGAATACGAAGACGGCTATGAGATACGGTATCAGATAGGCACCGCCGCCGTTCTGCCCCACCAACGAAGAGAACCGCCAGATGTTGCCTATCCCCACAGCCGAGCCGACGGAAGCCAGTATGAAGGCCGTCCTCGATGACCATCTCTCCACAAGATCCCCCCAAAGATCGACGAAATATCAGGTTCAGGTTATTGAGGGGCGCACGTTATTAACTTTGCCCATATAAAAAATTCTTAAACTGGCCCCCTTCCCCGCCCTCCCCGGATCTCAGGGCAGGACCCAGGTTCCTGCCCGGCGGGATAGGGCCTCCTCCAGATGGTCGACGTCGGTGATGAGGGCCTCTTTGCCTGCGGATTTCGCAAAGGAGAGGGCGCCTTCGACCTTTGGACCCATGCTCCCGGCCGGGAGGTCTCCGGATTCGAGGAGCTCGCAAGCCTCTCCACGTCTGAGGAGATGGACGGCCTCGGGACTTCTTCCGCGATAACCGCGGTAGACCGCATCCACCTCCGTGAGGATCACAAGCCTCCTCGCCTCCAGGGCGACGGCCATGAGGGAGGCGGTAAGGTCTTTATCCACCACCGCCTCCACCCCGAGGAGCTCGCCGCCCCTCCTGCGGATCACCGGCACGCCGCCGCCGCCCCCGGCGATGACGACCGTCCCGGAGGCGACGGCCTCCCGGATCGTCCTGATCTCCACGACCTCCAGGGGCCGGGGGGAGGGGACGGTCCGCCTCCAGCCCCGGGGTCCCGAGGTCATATCCCAGCCATGGACCCACCTCAACCGGATCGCCTCCTCCTCGCAGTAATAAGGGCCCACCGGCTTTGTAGGATGGGAGAAGGCCGGATCGGTCGAGTCCACCAGCACCTGGGTCATCACCGCTGCTACCTCCTGAGAGCCGCGACCCGGTGAAGAGCGGATCGTTCTGGCGAGGAGGTATCCGATGGACCCCTGGGTCTCGGCGACCATGAAGTCGAGGGGCTCGGGGGGGATCTGGTCCCTCGTCGCCTCGATCCGCAAAAGGATCATCCCCACCTGGGGGCCGTTCCCGTGGACCAGGACCATCCCTTCCCCGGCGGGGTTCAAAAGCTTCAACGCCCCGGCAAGAGCCCGGGCCCGGCTCCCTTGGGATGACGGGTCGAGGGGATCGGGGAGGAGGGCGTTCCCGCCGAAGGCCACCACCTGAACCGTCAGCTCACCCCCTCCGCCCCGGCCTGTCGACCCGCGCCGTAGACGGTCCCCGAAGATCGGTAAGAGTGGCCAAAAACTCCTCCACCAGACCCCGAAGCCCCAGCTCCTCCATCTCAGCCATCTCGTAGGTGACCCGGAGGAGAGGCTTATTTATATTGATCTGGGCGGCCAGGTCGACAGGGGTGGAGACGAGGACGAGATCAGCAGGGACCCGGGATACCGTCTCCTCCAGATCCGCCATCTGATCCGGGTAGTACCCCATCGCCGGGAGGACCGGTCCTATGTGGGGATACTTAGCGAAGACCTCCACCAAAGACCCGGCGGCGTGGGGCCGGGGGTCGACGACCTCCGCCGCCCCGTACCTCCATGCAGCCTCCAGCCCCGCGCCGTGGCTCATCCCACCATGAGTGAGGCTGGGTCCGTCCTCCACCACCAGAACCCTCTTTCCGGCCACGATCTCGGGACGATCGACCCGGACCAAAGAAGAGGTGAGGACCGTCTTCGCTTCTGGGTTAGTCCTCCGGACGTTCTCCTTTATGGACGCCACGTCCCTTGATCCCGCCGTCGCAGCCTTGTTGATGACGACGATCTGGGCTCTTCTGAGGTTCACCTGTCCGGGGTAATATGTGAGCTCGTGGCCGGGCCTCAGGCCGTCGGCGACGGTTATCCAGAGGTCAGGGCGGAGGAAGGGCAGGTCGTTGTTCCCGCCGTCCCAGATGATCAGATCTCCCTCCCCCTCCGCCATCGAGAGGACCTCTCCATAGTCGACCCCCGCCAGCACCACAGTCCCCTCCCTCAGGTGAGCCTCGTACTCCTCCCGCCCTTCCATCGTCACCCCCGCCCCATTGAGGTCCTCCAGGGAGGCGAACCTCTGGGCCCTCTCCCGGAGGAGGTCGCCGTAGGGCATGGGGTGGCGGACGACGACGGGGCGGAGGCCTGAGCTGCTCACCAGCCGGGAGACGCTCCTGGCGACGGGGCTCTTTCCCGCCCCCGTCCTGACGGCGCAGACGGCTATGACAGGAAGTCGGCTCTCGAGCATGGTGTGATCTGCGCTCAAGAGGGCGAAGTCCGCTCCCGCGGCCAGGACCCGGCTAGCCAGATCCATCACCTCCTGAGATGAGAGGTCGCTGTAGGCGAGGATGCACCGGTCGACGGTCTCCTCTTTTATGACCTCCTCCAGCCTCTCCTCCGGCCAGATGGGAAGGCCTGCGGGGTAGAGGGATCCGGAGAGCTCGGGAGGGTAGGTTCTGCAGGCTATCTTCGGTATCTGGGCTGCGGTGAAACCCACCACCTCGCGCCTCTCGTCGTCCCTGAAGCACACATTGAAATTATGGAAGTCGCGGCCGGCGGCCCCCATGATCAGAACTCGCTCTCTATCGGCCATCGGAATCTTCTTTCTCCCTCCAGGGTGATCAACCTGACCCCGAAAAGAGCCAAACGCTTTTGTAACAGGTCTAATAAAAAGAGGACCGTCAGGTGGTCCCTTGAGAATCCTCGCCATGGCAGATCTCCACAGCTCCGCCAATAGGCTCCGACCTCTGAAGGGGGCCGACGTCGACCTCATCGTCTTCTGCGGAGACCTCCACAACCTCGAACCCCCCGACAGGATGCGCCCCGTCGCCGAGGCCCTCGCAGCCCTTGGCCCCCCCGTCCTGATCGTTCCGGGAAATATGGACCCCAAGGAGACGGCGCCGAAGGTCTGGAAGGACGCCGGCCTCCTGATGGTCCACCGCGATTTTCGGGTTCTGGGGGACGCCGGCTTCGTTGGGTTCGGAGGGATGGTGGCAAGAGACGCAAGGCGCCTATCGGACCCGAACCGCTTTTACTTCGCCGATGAAAACGTATACCGATCCCTGACCCGTCTCTGGGGAAGGATATCCGGCTTTCGCCGGCGGGTCGTCCTCACCCACCAGCCTCCCCGGGACTCCAGGGATCTGATATATAGCGGCGAGAGGGGAGGCTCCGCGGGCCTGCGCCGTTTCGTAGAGGAGGCGGTCCCCGACCTCCTCCTCTGCGGCCACATCCACGAGGACCGGGGGGAGGGGAAGATCGGCTCCACCAGGGTCGTCAACGTCGGGGAACTTCGGCGAGGTTACGCCGCCGTCATCGATCTCGAAGGCGAGATCACCGTCGAATGGATCGAGCCCTGAGATATTCAGACCCCATCATCCATACAAAAAATTTATCATATAAAACTGTCCAAATTATTAGCAGATAACCTCGACAGTTCGTCGAGGATAAAAGGAGGAGATGATAATGGAACTGAAAGAGAAGATCCTGGAGGTCATCGGGGGAGAGCACATCGGCGCCGTGGCCACCGTCTCCGATGGCGAGCCCGCCGTCAGGTTCATGGCTCTTGTAGGGGACGACGACCTGACCCTGACGGGGGCGACGATGAAAAGCTCCCGGAAGGTCCGGCAGATGAGAGAGAAGCCCGCGGCATCCATATCGGTCTGGTCCGGCGTCAGCCCCTCGGACCCTTACGTCGTCATATCGAGCGGTGCCCAGGTCCTTGAGGATCAAAAGACCAAAGAGGCCTTCTGGAACCCGAAGCTAGAGCCCTACTTCCAAACCCCGAAGAACCCTGAGTACGTGGTCATAAAGTTCGTTCCCAGGAGGATCGAATACTATTCGATGATGGGTATGGAAATCTGGGAGGGGCGGTAGGGACGATCGATCCGGACCAGAGCTGAGACCTCCCCGCCACCGCCTCATATTCAGGCGCCGAGGCGGGGAATCGGCCTCATTTTTCAACCCTGATGACTCCGCCAGTCGTTCCAGGTGTAGAGCCTGGCATCGTGCCCCTGAAGCTTTAGGGCGTACCAGACGATGGAGGCGGCGCCGCCGTTCTTGGTGTAGACCGCCACCGGCTTATCCTCGTCGAGGTCGGCGAAGATGCCGGCTAGGGCGGAGTCTCCCTTCAGCCAGGACCCTTCAACCACCCGATGGTAATCGATGTTCACCGCGCCGGGGATAAAGCCCGCTTTGAACTGATCCGGCGTCCTGGCGTCGACGACCTGATACACCCCGGCGGCGACGGATTCGTAATCTGCCAGAAGATCCGGCCGCGGATCGGGGGTGTAGACCGCCTCTGCCATCGTCGAAGTCGCCCCGGATAAAGAGAGGCCGGCTGCGGACCACTCCTGCTCCAAACCCCGGAGTACCGCCACATCCCGGTGGCCGAGATGCTTCATGATCCAGAAGACGAAGGTCATATCGCCGCAGGAGAAGCAGTCGCCGTATATCACCAGCTCATCCTCCTCGGTCATCCCGGCTCTCCCGAGGACCGTCGCCATATCCTCCGGGGACCTGAGAGATCCGTCGCCGTTGATGAGGCTCTTTGACGGCAGCTTGATCGATCCGGCTATGTAGGAGCCTTGGGGGGGGAGGTTGCTGACGTAGGCGACGATGGGCTTGGGCTCGCGGCTGAGCCTGGTGCGAAGCTCCTCTGAGGAGATGGACCACGATCTTGGATCTTCATCAATATCTGATGAAGCTTCATATGATGCGATCCTCATCTCATCTTCAGCAACGTTATCCTCTCCGGAAGCGGCGCTGGCATCCGCCTCGGCTGCTCCAGCCGCCAGCCCCATTGATCCGCCGAGGACGTCTTCGAGCCAGGCCTGGCCGCCCCAGGCGTCGTCGCCGCCACCGCGGCAGCTGCATCCACCTTCAGCGCTGCCAAATAGTGCGATCATCGAAATCAGAACCGCACCATAGCTCAATCGCTTGTTTTGCATTCACCATACACTCCTTGAAAATATTTCTTATTTAAGTAAAGGGAGACGTTGACGAGGCTTATCAGTACGGGGACCTCCACCAGGGGACCGATGACTGTGGCGAAGGCTACACCGGACTCGATCCCGAAGACGGCGATCGCCACGGCGATGGCCAGCTCGAAGTTGTTGGACGCCGCGGTGAAAGAGAGGGCCGTGGTGTTCTCGTAGCTCACCTTCATCTTGTATGAGATGTAGAAGGCGACGAAGAACATCAAGAGGAAGTAGGCGATCAAGGGTATCGCCACCCTGACGACGTCGAGGGGCAGCTCCACAATGTACTCGCCCTTGAGAGAGAACATGACTACGATGGTGAAGAGGAGGGCGATGAGGGTGAGGGGGGATATCCTGGGGATGAACCTCTCCTCGTAACAGGTCTTCCCCCATCTACTGATGAGGGAGAACCTGGTGACGAACCCCGCGATGAAGGGTATCCCCAGATATATGAAGACGCTCTCGGCGATCTCTCCCATCGTTATCGCCACCACGAACCCCTCGGCTATCCCCAGGATCGGGAGGAGGACGGTGATGAAGACGTAGGCGTAGACCGAGTACAAGAAAACCTGGAATATGGAGTTCAACCCCACCAGGCCTGCACAGTACTCGGTGCAGCCGCAGGCAAGCTCATTCCAGACGATCACCATGGCGATGCACCGTGCGATGCCGATGAGGATCAGCCCCACCATGAACTCGGGATAGTCCCGGAGGAAGATGACGGCAAGGCCGAACATCAGTACCGGTCCTACGCCCCAGTTGAGGAACAAAGATAGGCCCAGCACCTTAGTATCCTTGAAGACCTCCCCAAGCTCCTCGTACTTCACCTTGGCAAGGGGCGGGTACATCATCAAGATGAGCCCCGCAGCGATGGGGATCGACGTAGACCCCACCTGAAAGCCGGTTATGATATCCGAGACCCCGGGGAAGAAGTAGCCCATCCCTATGCCGAGGATCATCGCTGCGAAGATCCAGATCGTCAGAAATCTGCTCAGCAGAGGAAGCCTCCCCCGTCCATCCTCACTCATTTACTTTAGATCCCTCCCTATAAACTGCATCATAACTTCCCAATTGAATCGTCAATCAGGGGGATATAATCAAGAAAACCGTCATCCTCCCCTCAATATCTCGGCGAGCTTCATCAGATCTATCACCGCCCCGTCGGCGAGGCGGTAACGGGACCACTTACCCTCCTTGCGCTCTTTGACCAGCCCCGCCCTTTTAAGGATGGAGAGGTGGTGAGATGTGGAGGACTGGGGCCGGTCGAGGGCGGTCATGATCTCGCAGACACAGAGCTCCCCGTCCCTTAGGAGCTTGAGGATCGATAGCCTGAAGGGGTCGGAGATGGCCCTGAATACCTCGGCCTCGGCGGCTAGCTCTTCCTCGTCGATCTTATCGGTGAGGGCCTTGAGCCTGCCGGCGGCGTCCCTGGCCTTGCACCGATCTCCCGTGAGCCTTGCCAGCCTCTCCGCGGACGGGTCCAGGGGTTCGATGGACACGGTCATAATAGTCGGCTCAACAGCATGAGCACCCCTTGAACGGGAGGAGCATCTCCTTCTCATCTCTCAGGCATCCTTCACAGATCTTGACCTGTCCACGATCCCGGTGTCTCGCCTTGAAGAGGGATCGGCTCTCTTGGCCGCAGATATCGCATCTCATCGCGGATTTCCCCTCGATTCTTCCAACTGCCCACCTGAATCGTATCAAATCATTTCGATATATAAGGATGTCGACATTCAATAGATATATCCCTCAAAGCCGGAGTAGAGATGTCGTATCGAGGGAATATTGAGATGATATCAACCCATTATGGTGGACGATCCGGGTAAAAACCGGAATATATGGGGACTGTGGACTCTGCAGTCCAACAACTATAAATACAAATATCCTCTACCCGGATTTAGGACTGGAGAAGGTCGCTCCGATGAAATAGCCTGGATATATCAATCCATGTTGATACGTCCTCTCTGAAGGGCGCCTCAGAGGAGGGGCGGCCAGGTCCCAGGTGTGAGAAGAAGTAGGGCAGAGATCGAGAGTGGGAGTTGGTAGATATTTCGCATCCGTTTAAAGGTAAGTCTTGCGCCCTGATCTTGGGCATCATCATGACCGCCGGCCTTGTGGCGGTCGCATCGGCAGCAGAAAGATCCGTCGGGACCGGGCCTGACGACTGGTGGACGGTGTATCCCGACCAGCATCCGAACACAGGCTCCGAGGTCGATCACCCCCTGTGGGTTTTGGAGATTCTGAAAGATAGACCTCTTCTGATCCTGGACCACAGCACAAACTGCAAGGCCTGTATCGATCAGGAGGATGCCGCCGACGCCATCATGGAGGAGTACGGTTCTGATATCAGGTACGAGAACCTGATAGTGAACGTCGGCGACTTCAGGGCCGAAGGGCTCTTCGACGTCTACGACCCCGACGGAGGAAAACAGTACATACCCCTGACCATCGTCCTCACCCTCGTTGAGGATTCTGACGGCAACGTCGTCGTCGGATGGCAGAGCGCCGAGGACGCCACGGGCGTGGACCGGCTCAGGTCCCTGGTGGAGGACGCCATCGAGCTTCACGATGAGAACGTCGGCGGCTGGGACGCGTGATCGGAGATGAGGTCTGATCACAAAAATTTTTTGGTAGTAGGTCTATTAACTTTCATCATCATCCTCGCCGCCTTCTTCTCCCTGAACCCAACCCTCGGGGCTGACCAGGAGCCTATAGAGGCGCCGCAGTTCGAGGCCCAGGCGGTAAACGGTCCAAACGTCTCCCTCAAGGACTTCGATGGAGAGGTGGTGGTCCTTCACATCACGAACATCGAAGCCCCCCTCTGCATCGAGTGCGAGAAAGCCCTGGCGGCCCAGATGGGGGAGCTTCAAAAGCTGATGGAGAATGACCCCGACACAAACCTCATAACCCTGAACCTGCGGAAGAACCCCTTCTCTAAAGACGGAAAGACCCTCTCGGAGAGCTGGTGGGACGCCGAGGTCGGCTGGATCTGGGCCGAGGAGTTCGAGCCCTTCAGGACAGCAGGAAGGTACGCCGACTTCACCAACCGCGACGGGGGGTTCTCCAACCCCACCATCCTCCTCATAGACAGGGAGGGGATGGTGGCGGGGGTCTACCACGTCTACCAGCTGGGGAAGGGCGAGATCGACGGGATCCAGAGCGCCGAGGCCCTCTCGGCGAAGATCGAGTCTCTGGAACGGGGAGAGTGGGACGGGATGGAGGGGAGCGTCTCAGTCCAGAAGATCACCTTACTGGGGATGTTCGGCCTGGGGATAGTCACCTCCTTCTCCCCCTGCTCCCTCGCCCTCCTCATAGCCATGTTCTCCTACATCATGACCTCCCGGAGAAAGAGGGTCCTGGAGGACGACTCCGATTACGGCTCCTCCGCGAGGGAGGGGCTGTTGATCGGGGTCGCCTTCACCTTCGGGATGGCCCTGGTCTTCTTCATCGTCGGCCTCTTCATATCGAACCTGGGGGTCTTCGTCCGGGACTCGAGGTTCTTCGACCTCGCGGCCGGGGTCCTGCTGGTCATTTTGGGGATCAACGTCTTCAGGCCGATAGGAGAGATCCTGGAGCCGGTCAAATCCCGCCTCCCCTCCCGGCGGGATGAGGAGATCAGGGATAAGAAGGGTCTGATGGAGAGGGCCGTCAATTTGTCCATCGGCCTCTTCAAGCACTCCGTCTTCATCGGCGCCTTCACCCTGGGGGTCTTCTTCGCCCTCGGCTGGGCTCCCTGCGCCATCTCCCTGGTATTTCCCGCCCTGATATGGCTGATCTCTCAGGATATATCCGTCCTGACGGGAGGTCTGATGCTCTTCGTCTTCGGAGTGGGCCACGGCGTCCCGATAATCCCCATCGCCACCTTCAGCAGGTCCTTCGGCGGAAAGCTCGGGGAAGATTACCTATCCCTCGGAAAGGCGGTCGTCAAGATCTTCGGGGTGATGATAATAGTCACCGGGCTCGTCTATGCGGCCCGATACTTCGGCTACAAGCTCTGGTAGCGGCCAAAAATATATAGTGGAAGATCCAAAATATATGGAAGGTGTAGAAGATGCCGGGAAATCCAGAAGAGATCAAGATGGTCAGCAACGCCATGGCCAACGTCCCTCGAAGGAAGATGATGGCTTTCCTCACCGGGGGCGAAAAGACCGTCGCTGAGATAGGGGAAGCTGTGGGAAAGTCGATGCTCGACTACCACCTGAAGATCCTGGAGCAGGCGGGTCTCATCGAGGTGGCGGAAGGGAAGGTCCGCTTAACCGAGTTCGGGAAGAACTTCATGGAGGGAAAGAAGGAGACGCCGGCAGAAAAGGCCGACCTATCCGGGGCGAAGCCTGTGGAGATCGCCGAGGTGAGGCAGCTTCTCCCCTGCATAGCCGATACTACGAAGCTGCGGATCATCGCCAACTTGGCCCCGCCTCTGGGGGGCGCTCTCAAGGCCCTGGAGCCCTTATTCCCGAGGGGGAGGTACTCTGAGAGGATCGGCGCCCTGATCATCCAGCGCGGCGACGTCCTCACCACCCTCTACGGGGCCGGAAACGTCACCATGACGATGATAAAGGACGAGTCCGAGGCGAGGGAGAACCTGCAGAAGCTGAAGGAGACGATCAACGAAGCTATAGCCAGGGGCGTCGCCCCCGCCCCTCGAGAGAAGGTGAGGGTCGAGCCGATGGAGATCTACAAATACCTCCCCCAGACGAACTGCGGGGAGTGCGGCGAGCAGAGCTGCTACTCCTTCGCCATCCGGCTGATGAACGGGGAGGTCTCCCTCGACCTGTGCACCCCCCTCAAGGATCCGAAGTACAGGCAGAACCTCGAGCACCTCCAGGTAATGGCCGAGTACATCTGAGCCGGAGGCTCCCTTGAAGACCCTGACGATCATCCTCACCGACGGCCCCTACATATCCGAAGACGCCCAGATAGCCTACAAGATCGCCAGAGCCGCCCTGAAAAAGTATCAGGTAAACATCTTCCTCTACCTCGACGCGGTCCACATCCCCCGGAAGGGGCAGAAGCCCGCCTTCTTCGCCGACGAGGGCGGGCTATTTGCCGATCTCGCCAGCGAGGGGGCGGTCATAAGAGCTTGCTCCCGGTGCGCCGCCGCCCGGGGGTATGCGGCTGACGAAGACGGCTCCACACCGGATTACCACGACGGGATGAAGATCACCAGCCTCTACGACCTCCCGGAGATGATGGCCGGAAGCGATAGGGTGATCTCTCTATGACGGTAGGATCAGCGTTCTACCTCCTCGACTCCGCCCCTTACGGCAGCGAGAAGGCCTTCGGCCTTCTGAACGCCGCGGCGGTGAGCATCGGGAGGATGGATGTGACGGTGGGGCTTTACGGCGACGGGGTCTACCTCGCCCTGAAAGGCCAGGACTCGCGACCCCTCGCCGTTCCAAACTTAGCCGACATCCTCTACGCCTACGGTGAGATGAGGGTCATCGCTCACGAGCCCTCCCTTCTGGAAAGGGGGCTCTTTCTTGAGTGTTTGATCGAAACGGCAGAGCTCGCCGATGAGGAGGATTTCCTCGAGGCGGTGGAAGAGTCGGACTGCCTGATCCTGCTCTGAAGGTGAAAGAAGATATGGACATAAAGCCGACGGACGTATTTCTCCTGACAGAGCCGCCGGGAAGTGATAGATCAGAGCTCTGCATGAAACTTCTCGCCCGCAGAGAGAGAGCCAGGCTATATCTGGCCGGAGACGGGGTCTACCATCTGCTGGACCGCGGCTCAGACCTTCCGCCGTCCTGTGATGTCTGCGCCTGCAAAGAGGACGTGGCGGCCCGGGGCGTCGTTGCGAGAATAAGGGCAGAGGTTACGGAGGAGTTCTACGAGATCCTCGTCGAGGACTTGATGGAAGGGGATGGTCGGTTCTTCAATTTCTGAGATCCCTTCTATGAAGATGGTGGTTTTATGATCATAGTGACCGTAGACAGAGGTGGATGCATCAGTTGCAGCCAGTGTTGGGGAAGCTGCCCCGAGTTCTTCATCGAAGATCCCGATGACGGCCTGAGCTCCATAAAAGAGAATTACAGGATCGCGGGAAAGCCGGACGAGGGGTCGGCCCCTGATCAACTTGAAGGGTGCCTCCGGGGAGCGGAGGAGGCCTGCCCCGCCGATGTGATCCGGGTGAGCCCGGTCCAGCCGAGCTTCGACTGATGTGGTGGGAATAATGAGTCTGCATGAAGGTTCTTTGGAGAAGATGGAGGCGGGGGCGGCAAGAGAAGATGACGGGACGAGGACGAAGAAGAAGGTCCTCTTCCTCTGCACTCACAACTCGGCCCGGTCTCAGATGGCGGAGGGGCTCCTGCGGGACCTCTACGGCGAGAGGTACGAGGCTCGCAGCGCCGGCGTCGAGGCGACGGCCGTCCACCCCCATGCCGTCTCCGTCATGGAGGAGATTGGGATCGACATCTCAGGCCAGCGGTCCAAGGCAGCCTCAGAGCTGGACGATATCGTATTCGACGTCGCCGTCACCGTCTGCGACAGGGCAAAACAGGCCTGCCCCATCTGCAGCACCGACGTCGATCTTCCGTCGAGGCTCCCGAAGGCCCGAAAGGTCGTCCACCGAAGCTTCGAAGATCCGGCTGCGGTTACCGGGTCGGAGGAGGAGGAACTTCGAGCCTTTCGGAGGGTTCGAGACGAGATAAAAGCATGGATCGTCGAGACCTTCAGGTAAAGAGGGCGGGGCGGGTTGAGACCTCTCGACCCCCCCAACTTTTTCATATCGCTGTAACGAAGTTGGCCAGAAATCCCACGGCCACGGCTATGCCGAAGATGGTGAGCAGAAATGCCGCAAGAAGCCTCTTCTCGAATATGGCAGATAGAAGGGTCATCTCCGGTATGCTGGCTCCGGCTCCGCCTATCACCAGAGCCAGGACGGCTCCTGCGCTCATCCCCTTCAGTGTGAGGGCGAGGCCTATGGGGAGGATCGTCTCGGCCCTGATGTAGATCGGCACGCCGATTACCGCGGCCGCAGGAACGGCGAGGGGATTGTCCGGCCCCGCTATTCTAGAAATCAGCTCCTGGGGTACAAACCCGTGGATGAAAGCCCCGATCCCCGCCCCCAGGAGAAGGTAGGGCAGAAGCTGGCGAAAGAGGGTGAAGGCGAAGGAGGCGGATCTTCTCGCCCTCGACCTCACGTCCGTCGCCGCGTTTCCGTCACAGCAGCTTCGGATCGCG
>JANKMW010000033.1:0-2563 GCA_024649985.1 Methanothrix sp. | reverse complement strand
CCTTAGGCTTCACCTGGCCTGCGAAGCCGAGCCGGTCCAGAAGGAGGCCGATGGTGACCGCCGCCGTGAAGGTCGCGACGAAGTAGAGGGCCGTCACCTTCCACCCCATCAGCAGTATGAAAAGGGAGATTATCACCGGGTTCAGGAGCGGTGACGACAGGAGGAAGGCCATGGCGGCGGCGAAGGGCACTCCGGCGTTGAGCATCCCCAGGAGGAGGGGTATCGTCGAGCAGGAGCAGAAGGGGGTGAGGGAGCCGAAACCAGCCCCCAGGACGGCGCCGAGGACCCTGTTTCGTCCTCCCAGCAACTTCTTGACCGTCTCGTCGGGGACGTACTCCTGGATCAGCCCCACAAGAAAGGTCACGCCTACGAACAAAAGGACGAGCTCTACGGCGATCTCCACGAAGAAATCGGCAGCCACAGCTAAGTTGTTCCAGAACATCAGATACGCCTCCAAATTTATAGTTTTAAGAAATTATTTTTTCTTCAGGACTTCGGCCTGCTTGAGCATCTCCATGACGGCGCCGTCTGCTATGCGGTAATAGGACCATTTGCCGTCCTTTCGTTCTCTTACGAGCCCCGCCTCCTTCAAGACGGAGAGGTGATGGGAGGTGGAGGACTGGCGCCTGTCGAGGGCGGCCATGATCTCGCAGACGCACAGCTCCCCCTCTTTTAGGAGCTTTATGATCCGCAGCCTGCAGGGATCGGCGACGGCCTTCAAGACCTCGACAGTTCCATCAGGGTCTTCTCCCTCAATGGTCACCACCAGACTGGAGAGTTCCCTTATCCTCTTCTCGGCCTTCTGCTGATCGCCGATGAGCCTTCCGAGGCTGCAGACCGCATCATCGTTGATCTTTGAACCGCCGCAAACCCACTCTGGCATCCTCAACCGTCCCTACGAAGGCGGATCATCTCTTCCTGGCTTCGAAGAACCTCTCGTATTCTCTCAAAAATGCCTTCTTGTAGACCTCTTCGGCCCCCTCGGCTATGAAGTTGAGCTTCTTGAGGTCCCTTAGTAGCTCGTCGCCGGTGAGATCTTCGGGCTTGTCGCCTCTCTTGAGATATTCCTGAAACGTCTCGTCAAGGCCGACGATCCCCGCCTTCCTCCCACCGACGTCTATCTGGCGGGAGCCGACGATCTGGGAGCCGCAGCAGCCACATCCTCCGCCTTTTCCGAAGATTTTATCTTTCAGCATCTTCATCATCAACGCATCAGTTGTCGTCGATATATAAGCATTATGGTGAAGTCTCAAGTATCAGCTTAAAGGGGATTATTGGATGAATAATCTGATATATTGGGAATATAGAAAATCAATAATCCTTATTTAGGCAAATTTCAACTGTGATGCCTTAAGTTAAAGATCTATATCAAAAAATAGAGTATCAATATATATCGATATAAACCATCGTCAAAGAGCTGCTGAACATCAGAACTCCGGCCACTCTGAACCTCTAAATCCTGCATACAACTATTTGCCAGGCTGCCTCCTGACCCCGTAGACCGTATCCGCTTTGGGCGATCTGTCGTCAAGCCGTCTTCCGGCTTCTTTCATGCAACGTGACCCCGATCCATAGGAAGAAGAGGGTGAAGGCCGCAATCCCAAGGGCGTCTATCTCCGGTCCAAAGGCCGAACTTCCCCTCACCGAATATTGTACCATATCATTTGCATAGGTGAGGGGGATATCAGAGTGATGACCCCGTATCTTCCCATCTCGTCTATGGGGATGAAGATGCCGCTAACAAAGAGGAGGGGGAGACGGACGAAGTTGAGGATCATCATCACGTCTCCGGGGTTCTCTGTGGGCATCGCCGAGAACATGATCCCCATCGCCGAGAATCCGAAGGATATCAGAACCACCGCCGCCAAAAACCCTATCGTATGATCGATGGTGAAGCCGTACCATATCATCCCTATGATGAGGGGGATCGCCGTCATGACGGCACCATAGACCGCGCCTCCGGCGATCTCCCCCAGGAGTATCGAGAGGGGCGAGATGGGAGCGGTGATCATCCGCTCATGGGTCTTCATCCTCCTCTCCGTCGGCACCGCCACCGCCCCCACCGAAGAGGCGCTGAAGAAGATGGTGATGGCCACAAGTCCAGGTATCAACGCCTGGGGCGGGAGATCCCTCCCTACAGCAAAGGAGATGAAGAGGAATAGAGGGAACATCAGCCCGAACATAATCGTCCCCGGTCGGAGGTAATAGATCCGGGCGTCCTTCTTTGTTATCGCCCAAGCCCGGTAGAGCTCCCGCCGGACCCTCGAAGGCCTTCTGTGCGAGGTCATCGGTGCCCGTCTCCTTCCGCCTGATCATTTACGATGGCCAGGAACGCATCTTCGAGGCTCGGCCCCAGGGTGTTGATGGAGACGATCTTCAACCCACAGGACTTACTATATTCGAGTGACTACTCCCCGCCCTGAAGGGCGGTGCTTCTAGCTTTTGGCAGAGACTGTAGTCCCAGTCTCAGAATGTTTATCGCCGCATTCTCGTCACGGTCCATGACCGGCCCGCATTGAGGACATCCATGGACCCGATCCGATAGCGACTTCGGCACTTTAAG
>JANKMW010000032.1:3477-16178 GCA_024649985.1 Methanothrix sp. | reverse complement strand
AGCCCCCAATACTGGCGAGCATCATGCCCGCCAATTCATTGGCGGGTAGTTGACGCCAGGTTATTGTAGACCTTCGTTCCAAAAGATATCTGGGAAGACGCTTCTGCCGGATAGACGGAGGACGGGGCGGGAAGGAAAAACGGATCCATGACCGAAAGATTCACAGAGAGGATCAAAGCGGGGGGAAGAGAGCTCTTCATCCGAGCCGACGGCTTCAGCCGTGGCTCGTTGGGGGTATCGTTGAGAGCTCTTCGCAGCTTCAACGATGCCCAGGGATCCCAGGCTGCTGCAGCTATAGCCTATTATGCCCTCTTCTCCCTCTTTCCGCTTTTTATCATCCTTCTGGTTTTGGCCAGCACCCTATTGCAGAGCAGAGAAGTTCAGGTCCAGATCTTGAGCCTCGTCGGAGAGGTTCTGCCGCCGGGGGAGGATCTGGCGAAAGAGAGCGTCCGGAGGATAATGGAACTGGGTGGCCTTCCACCGGCGGAAGAATTTTTGCGCGACAGCCTCGATGAGGTGATGAGGCTGAGGGTGCCGGCGGGGATCGCGGCGGCGTTGGGGCTCGTCTGGGCCTCCACCTCCGTCTTCATCGCCCTGGCCAGGAACGTAGATAGAGCCTGGAGGGGGTCTGCCCAACGGAACTATCTGAGATGGCGAATCCTGGGCCTCACCATGGCCGGAGGTCTGATGGCGGGGCTATTGGTCGTCTCTCTATCCCTGGCGGCCCTCTTCCGCCTCCTATCCGAGGTTCAGGGCGGTGGCCCTCCCCTCTACGGGGGGTGGCTGGTGAAAGCCCTCACAGACCTCATCCCCGTCCTCCTCGTCTTCTTGATCACATTTCTGCTTTATCTGCTGGCACCCAACACCGATGTAAGACGATCCGAGGCGGCCTGGGGCGCCATCGTCGCCACCTCCGGCTGGACCGCCACCAGGGTGGCCTTCACATGGTACCTGGATATGGGGCCGGCGAGGGAGCAGCTGGTATACGGCTCTCTGGGGACGGTGGTGGCCCTGATGCTCTGGGTCTATCTGAGCGGTATGATCGTCCTTTATGGTGCGCACATCAGTTCCGTCCTCGGCCAACGGAGACGCCTCAGGTTGGACGAAAAGTTGGACGAAAAATAAGATCTATCGACCTAGGGGCAGGCCATCCATCCCGGGGAGCCGGGAGAAGAGCAAGGGTCCGATCCCAGCTTGATATTCATCTCGATGGAGAATATCCCCACCAGATCGGTCGCCTTCCTGCCGTACTCCTCATGACGGCCTCCTCCGCCCATCCGGGGATCCCCCGAGGACCAGCCCAGGTGGGCGGCGCCGACGAGAAGGGAGCTCGCAGGACGGCGGACGGGGGACGTCGTCGAGTTGAGATCAGACGAGACGTTCTCCTCCTCCGCAACCCTCAGGTCGCCCTCTCCGCCAGGGAAGTCGAGGCTGAAGGCGGCACCTTGCCACCAGTCGATGACGAGAAGACCGTCCTCGATCCGATAGAGGCTCTTAGGGGCGACGTCGGCTCCTGCTTCGTCGACGGCTCCGGCTGAAGAGACGACTATGGATAGGAGTAGAAGAGCCATATGCGGCCCACGAGTCGAAAGCGACCCTGAAGATGCCAAGGGAATCACTCCCAAAGAGGGTTTATGCTCTCCTTGTATAAAGCCTTCGCTTCTGAACTCACCGCCTCTCCTCGATGAGGTTGCGGTACGCCTCCTGCGCCAGATCCCTCACGTCGATCCCCATCTCTCTTGCCACGACGAGGGCCACGGCGTCCAGGTTCACCACCCCCTGGAGGGAGTCCTGCCTCTCGTTGACCATGGAGATCACCTCTTTCCTCCCCATCCCCGTCTCGGATACTACGAGCCGAACGGTTCTGTCGAAGAGATCCTCCTCCTTGGACGGCTTGAAGCCGACGGGGACCTCGGCTTGGGCGTCATCGAAGGCGGCGAAGACGTAGTCACCCTCGATCCTGACGAGCCCCTCATCGGCCGCCTCCTGCAGAAGGGCCCTCACCTTATCGGGGGAGCCCCACTTCAGGTCTAAAGAGAGGGCGAATACGAAGTCGCTTATCTTTAGCCTCTTCTTGTCCCGCTTCTTGAAGGGAGTCGCCACCAGATATGCACGCTCACGATCCAAGATATTCACCATACCCTGATGATCTTATCCTCACCATATCCATCTTGGCTCTTTTTTGCGCCAGAAATATGTGTCGATCGAAGGTGTCCATCGGTCTTGGGCCGGCTCATAGATCTGACCTCGCCTTTCCCATCGATGACGACGATGATGACGATCAATTCGATGATTATTAAGGTGACGATGGTGAAGAGGATTGAGGTGACGCAGAAAAAAGTGAGGGTCGCGAGACGGTCCCTCAGGCCCCTCGGGACTGAAGGCCCATAGCGCGGTCTCACGCCCTATAGCCTGGGATCAGATCACCAGACATAGACCCATATCGGGTTGCTCCATCCGGACCTGCTTCCCCAGACTGCGATCTGGTGCCAACCTTTGGCATCGGCTCCGAACCAGGCGTGGTGATAGCCGGGCTGCCAGTATCCCCAGTACTTCCAATCCACCCACCCGTTGGGATACTTCTCATAAGACCAGATGCTCTGATACTGATCGTTTCTTATGATGGTGTTCGTCCTCTGGCCGTACCAGAAGGCTGCGGGACCGCCAGTCCACCTCCCACAGTAGTAGATCCACTGCTGAAGGCCGCCGTAGTACATATGGTACGCCTGGGTCCCACCGTAATAGCTCTTGAACGCGCCAGCTCCCCCGGACGCCATGGGCGTCGACATTCCGCCGGAGGGCATGGGCGTCGATATTCCGCCGGGAGACATAGGCGCCGACATTCCGCCGGGAGATATGAGGTTGGCTCCTCCCGGAAGGCCGCTCACTTCCCTTTCAGAGAGAGATACTCCATCTCCAAGGGAGGATATCGGCGAACCGGTCGAGGCGGAAGGCTTGCTCAACGGCTGCGAGCCTCCGGGCCCGCTGGACGTGGGTCTGCCGTCGGGATAGGTCCCCGTCGGAGTTCCCGGCCCAGCCGTCGGCTCTGGGGTCGAATAAGGTATATCCCATTGCCACTGCCAGTCATATTGCCACTGATCCTGCTGATCGTACTGGTCAGCCCAGGGGTTCAGCCAGGAATAATCGTCTGGATACTGTCCCGGAAACCCAGGCTGTGCTGAAGAGATCGCAGCCATCGATATGAGAACCGCGAAGGCCAGCGTCAAACTTCTCATCGTCCTTTCGGTCAAATATAACACCTCACTTTCAGTCCATGGGCTCTGGGGACTGCGAAGATCTTAAGGAGGTGACCCCCTCTCCATAAGCAGACATAAGCCCAACCGTCGTTCCACCAGTTTGACTCGCCTCGCATTTATAACTTATCATGAGTGTATCTCAGGGCTCACGGGGAAGGACGGTCCGAAATTCGCGGCAGGGTCGTATCCAGGACGAAAAGAGACGGCATTTTGGAGGATGGGCTTCATTAGATCGATTATTGATGGGGGAATCGCCGCAAAGCTTATTCATCCGTAGTCCTTCTCATTCCCCTGCGCATATGAAATGTCAGTACCCAACAGGTCAGCAGAGAAAAATCGGAAGATGAGAACCCGCCCCCTCTGACGACATCGTTGAGGGGGTGCGCGATCTCGTGGGTTCTCACCGGCGTTCCCCCCCGGCCCCGTGCCGGGATTAATACGAGGATGGCGCCGATCAGGACTGAGAAGTCGGGCCTTTCCCCGGGGACGGGGTCCCCGACCGACGAGACGAAGGCGGACCCATCGTCCAAACGATCCGCGATCAACCTAACGTGGTGCCCAGATGAAGCTATTTAACCTGCTCGCCATCCTGTCGCTGCTCGTCTCCGTTTCCGCGGGAGAGCTAGCAGCAGATAGAGATCGATTCGAAGTGGAACTCCATCCCGGTGAGATGACAAAACGAACCCTTATCCTCGAGAATATGGGGGATGCGCCCATATTCGAGATCATCTCCATCCCCGTGGCAGGGACGGCGAAAGACCTGGTGAAGGTCTCTATCCCGAAGTTCAAGTCCCTGGGGCCAGAGGCCGAGGACGTCTACGACGAAGAGGCGCTGAAGGTCGAGATCACCTTCTCATCGCCACCGGAGACCGCCCAAGGCACATATTCCGGATTCGTCTACTTCTTCGACGAGACCAGATCGTTGCCCCTGATGGTGGAGTTCGAGGTCGTCATCACCGACGAGGAGAGCTATGGGGTCAGCCTCAGCATAGACGATGCGAGATCGGCCTCTTCGACGGTGGACCCTGAGAAGGCCGCAGAGTTCAAGCTTCTGGTCAGAAATGCGGGGCTCTTCAAGGACGTGATATCCGTAGACGCGCCCCACCTTCCCAGGGGATGGAGAGCTACGCTCTTCGACGGCTCAACACCCGTGAACCTCCCCTACAACCTCACCCTCTCCTCGGGGGTGAGCCGTCTCCTCGACCTGGAGATAGGAGGAGGGATGGCCGGAGATAAGCGTCAGATAGAGATATCGGCTACATCCCTCAGCGATCCGTCGAAGAACGCCTCGGTCCGGGCTGAGGTGGAGGTAAACCAGGAGATCCGCACCTACGAGGCGATTCTGAGGCTGCCCGAAGAGCTGGTGGTCAACAGAACCCATACAGGATCGATCACCATCAAGCTTAACGTCGACGAGAAGATATCCGTCGAGGTGGTCTCTGCGCCGGAGCTGTTGGTGATGCCCAAAAGCCAGACGATCTCGGTGGGAAAGACGAAGTCCGGGGAAGGGGAGTTCACTCTGATGGCTACGAGGCCCGGCAGGTTCGATATCGTATTTCTCCTTCACGACTCCTTCGGAATCCCCCTGCCTACTGAGAGAGCTGAGGTCTTCGCCGCAGATACCGGGACCTTCGCCATCGTGACCGGGGACGGCCTCCTCTATCGAGCCCTAGCCCTCTCCTTCGCTGAGGGCAGGGTGAATGATACCGTGCCGGTGATCACCCTCATCGGAGGCGAGCTGGACGGCGACGACCTCGAGGAGATGGAGCAGATGCCTCTCGCCAGGGTGGTGATCCTCGGGGACGAATCGGTCGTCCCCTCCACAGTCGAGAAACTCCTCGCAGAGGTTATGCCCACCGAGAGGATCGGGGGCGAAGATATCTGTGAGACGTCGTGGCTCTTCGCTTCGACGATCTGGGCAGGGGGGGTAGAAGTCGTCGTCCTGACGGGAACTGACGATGTGGAGGCCTTCGCCGCGTACGAGGCGGCGAAGAAGATCGGAGCACCCCTGATAATCTGCGCAGGACCCCTTTCGGAGGCGAGCTCCTATGCCCTGGAGAAGATGATGGACGGTGGCCTCGCAAGAGCCATCGTATGGGGAGACGGTGTCGATGAAGGCCTGGCGGGGGCGCTTAAAGATGCTGGGCTTTCCATTGAGGAGGCGGAGTAATTGAGACGCTTTTTGACGCTCCTGACGTTATTTGCGGTCTTGGCGATCGCCGCTTGCGGCCAGATGGAGAGGGGGACGAAGTCACAACCCCCTGAAGAGGTGATCATGGTGGGGGCTGACGACTGGCGCGCTGCGGTCGCTGCGACGCCCCTTGCCATCTGGTCGGAGGAGGGGGCCGTCGAGACGAGGCCCCTCATAATAATGCCGAGAGATATCGCCGCGGGGGAGAGGATGGGCTGGATCGATCGGTCTGATCTCGACCGTTACGGCCCGACGTCAACCCTCCACTCCATGGCCGCCGGCAACGTATCGGCTGTGATGATCGACGGCGAGGGTGACCTCGTCAAGAGCCTTGTCAAAGCCGCCAAAAAAGAGGGGATAAAGGCCTACGTCACCGCCACCCTTGAGGTTCCCGAGGGCTCCGAGAAGGAGGTCTCCGATGAAGACGTCCTGGCCGCAACCGACAGAGATGCGGCGATCGGCCTTTTGGGAGAGCTCCTCGTCCAGGACCGGGGGGCTCAAAAGGCCCCACGATCCGGTCCCGCCCCAGAAGGGTATAGAGACCTCTACCCCGACTCGGCCCAGATCGCCGTATCCTCGGGAGGGGTCGTCGTCGCCGACCGGCTCTGTCCTGTGGACCCTGAAGCTAGGAGCCACCTCTACGACCGGGTCCAGGAGGTGATAGAGGATTACGGCGCCGACGGCGTCGTCCTCTATAAGTTCGGGTTCGTCGACGAGGAGCACTGCTTATGTGACGTCTGCAAAGAGGAGTTCTACAACGACACCGGTGTTGACCTATCGAGGGTGGGGTCCAGCAGCTACAACCGCCAGCTATGGAACCGATGGAAGGAGGAGAAGGTCCTAGAGGTCGTCGAGGAGGCGGGGAGGATGGCAGCTGAGCTCGGTCCCGTTGAGTTCGGCGTCGCCATAGGAGATCCCTTCGGCAGGAGCGAGGGGTACAACTACGCCGAGATATCTGACCGCTCCGACTTCGTGGTGGTGAGCCCCGTCGCCCCCGCGGATATGAAGGTGGCCGTCGGATTGACGGAGACGCCGACCTTCGTCAGGCTCAGCGACGACTACGTCGAGTACACCATATCCACCCAGAACGTGATGGGGACCGTCGGCAGGATCGAAGAGCTGGCGAGCGTCGGAGCCGCCGGCATGGTCTTCGAGTACGACGTCGTCTACACCCCCCTCTGGTCGGAGCTCCAGCCCCCCTCCCCCTCCGTCCGGTGGCTCCTGGACCGCCTCGATGGAGAGGTCCTGGGGATCGGAGACGTCTTCTGGGACTGCGATGACTGGATAGAATCCGACGACAGCTTCCAGATGGCGGCAGAGATCGCCTCCAGGTGGGATAGGTCGCCGGGAGCAGTCCTGGTGGGCGACAACTACAGCGCCGCCCTCAACGGGGCTGCGATCGCATCTTATCTCAACTGGCCGATCCTCTTCGTCGGTGACGACCTCACCAACTCCACAGAAGACAGCCTCGTCCGCCTCGGGGCCACCGCGGTCGTCGCCACGGGGCCCATGGGTGAAGCTGCCAAGGCCCGTCTGTCAGACCTCAACATGACGGTCGTCGAGGGGGACGTGGGGCTTTTGATCCGGGAGATGGGGGCTAGGGGGGACGATGTAGAGTCGGTGATACTCACCAACTCTCGCGACATATCCCTCCTGGCTCCAAAGCCCGAGTCGGAACTTTTGAGGACGGATATAGACGACGACCTCATCCTGGAAGTCGAGGTGAACCCCACCGCGATACCGTCGGAGAGGGAGGGAGAGATCGTCAGGCTGAAGGTCACCCTCAAGAACCGCGGTGAAGAGGAGGTCACCAACGTGACTTTGACCGACCTTTTCATGCCCGGCAGGCTCGTGGTCTGGTGGAGCACCGCATCGGAAAAGGTCCAATTCTCAGATCCCCTCACCGGAAGGGAGCCGAGCCCCGAGGGGGCGTTCCTTCGAGGGAGCAGACTGAACTGGACGGTGGATCGTCTCGGCCCCCGCCAGTTCGCCACTTTGAACCTGGAGGTGATGATCCTCCACGCCCTCGATGCCGGGTGGACTCAGCCCCTGGACGGCGGGATCTCGGTGACTTATACAGGTCCGAAAGGGGATAACGATAACGAGGTCGATGGCGGCGAGCCGCCGAAGAGAACCGCCGACGGTCCCTTCGTCAACGTGACCCATCCTGGAAGGATGCAGCCTGGATGGACCGAGATATCCTGGGAGGTGACCCGGCAGCTCCACCACGTCGTTTTGAACTGCTACAGCCCTGACGGATCGAGAGAAAGCCGGATCATCTCAGAGAGCATCCCCGGAAAGGTGTCCAGCGCCACCGTCCTCTTCAGCGGTCCTGGTTCCTGGACCTTCAACCTCGAGGCCTGGAGGAGTGAGGGGACGATGGACCACATGACCAAGAACTTCACGGTGGACGTCAACTCCTCCGCCAGCCCCATAAACGTCAACGCCTTCAGCTTCACCAAGATCCCGAAGCTCTCCCTCCTCTCAGCCCAGATGGCAGCAGCGAGGAAGGGGGTCGTCTTCGACGCTGCAATAGACCCCCAAAAGCTGAACCCGACGGGGGTAGAGGAGGACCTCCAGGCGAAGGTCGAAGAGATGGAGATCTCTCCAGAGTACCTGATGGTGGTGGGGGGACCAGGTGCCCTACCCTTCATCTCTACGGGGGGGAGGCAGTCGTCGAGCGCCTTTGAGTACGACATTCAAAGAGAGTACATGATAAAGCTCGACGACGACGGCTACCAGGACGTGGCATCGGGGAGGATCATCGGCCTCAGCGTCTACGACGCATCCCAGATGGTGGCGAGGACCCTCGCCTACGACAGGATAAAGGGTGACTGGAGAGACTCAGCCCTGGTGATATCTTCACCCAGCGACTATCCGGCCACATGGCCCCAGTCGCCGATCCCCAACCGGATCGGAGAGTACCTGAGGGCTGCGGGGCTCGATGCCGAGAACCTCCGGTGGGAGGAGGCGACCTACCAGAGGGTCTCCTCGAAGATGAACAGCGGCGAGAACATCGTCTACTTCGATTATCACGGCGTCGACTGGGGCTGGCAGCTCTCTCGTTGGGCGCTGATGGACCATGTCATGGACGGAGAGCAGGTTAAGAAGTTGACCCTCGCCCCCCAGACCACCACCACATCGGCATGCCTGACGTCGAAGCTCAAGGGCCAGATCTTGCCCTATCGAGGCGGGATAGAGATTTACATCCCCACCAGGCTTGAGGACTCCATGGCCCTGGCGTTCCTCAAGGCAGGGGCGGTCAACTACGTCGGGTCGAGCGCAAATTCCTGGATCTTCGTATCGGACGATCACCCCGGGAGGATGTATCAGGCCCTGGTATTCGAGAACGCCACCATCGGCGAGGCGATGATGGCGGCAAACAACCTTTACGTATCGAAGATCATGGCCGCAGATGGGATCGACCTCGCAAAGATCGACGAATACCAGCCGTGGTACGTATCCATCGGTGATATGCTCAACCAGACCGCGAGCATTTACACCCTCTTCGGCGATCCCGCCTTCAGACCGACGATCCCATCAACGCCGGATTTGCCGTACCGGATCGAGGTTTCGAACGCCACAGAATCGAATGCCACCGATGAGGTGACCGTCTCAATAACCCCCACCTCCGAATGGTCCAGCGACTGGATCTACTGGATCGTGAAGGACTCCGCAGGAGGGTATCGGAGCCTCAACGCCCCCCCAGCCCTGATGGGAGAGCTGATCCTCCCTGAAGACGCCGAGGAGATCGTGGTCAAGGAGCGGGGACGTGCGGTCTGGCACGGCGAAGAGCTGATCGGATCCGAAAAACGGGTGATGTGGCCGGTTTTGAGCCCCGCCATCGGCGAGATGAGGAGCTTCACCGTCGAGTACAGGCTGGTGCCGGGGACCGTCCAAGTCGTCAACGTCTCGGTGGGTTGGAGCCCCTTCTCGATCCACCTCAACCCGAAAGATCCCTCCGTCGCCAAACTCCTCCAACGGAAGAGCTACCGGGGCATATTCTCCCTCTCCGAAGACGGCTGGAACTTCACCATCAAGGACGACAGCGCCGCCAACGTCACCGACCTCTTGCCCGGGAGGGGTTACGTCATCGACGGCACCGAGAGCTTCTCCCTGGAGATAGCCGGAAAGCCTGTGGACCTCCCCTACATGGTGGAGCTCCACCAGGGGTGGAACCTGGTGGGGGTTCCCACCAACGAGACTGTGGCTATAGCAGACGTCAGCGTCAGGGCGAACCACAAGCGGTATACCCATTCAGCGGCCGTCAGCGAGGGGATAATCTCGGCATTCCTCTGGAGATATCAGGACGGGAGCTGGGAGCACGTCGGGAAGGACGAGCCGATGATCCCCGGGGAAGCCTACATGGTGGAGGCCGCCGTCGAGTGCAAGCTGGAGTTCGGCTGAAGAGCCGAACCCCCTCTTTTTTTTAGTTTCATCATCCATTATTTTCATCATCCTTCTCTCATCAGCCCCCGCCTTTCAACAAAAAAGGTAACTATTCAGCCCACCGCAAACAGCATCATCAGACCCGCTCTTAGAGATCTCGTGTGGCCAGTTCCAGAAAGCTAACTTCAAGTAACCTCGGCATTGGATATCGTTTTTCATTTTGGTGCAAGTTGTTGATCGGCATACCGTTATAATCAAAGTCAGCATCATGCGGGCGATTCGGTATAGCTGAATAGTTACCAAAAAAGAAGGTGCCATGACCTATTCCAAGGTCAAGGCGACCTCAACTGACGGCGCGGAATTGGCATTTGCAGGGGCTTATCCCGTCGCACTCCCACCATCCGACGTAGAACCTCCCCGAATCCTCGTCACTCTCTCCGTTGCAGGTCACATTGCAGGTGTAGTAGCCCGCATCATCGGGCGAGACGTTCCTTATGACGTAGGCGCTCTTGGTCTCACCGTCTATTATCTCCCCCTCTCCCGTCTTGGAGGAACGCCCCTTATACCACTGGTAGGCGGCATCAGAGCATCCCGAAGCTATTGCCCTCAGCGTCGCGATCTCCCCGGGGCACTTCGCCTCGTTGAGGACTACGACAGCCAGGTTCTCGAAGACCCTGTACTCGATCACATTGCTCGTGGTGGTGACGTTCGCCTTGGCGTTGTAGACCTCATACCATACCGCGTAGTCGCCGGGGGCGTCGGCGGTGAACCAGGCCCTATAAGCCCTCTTTGCCTTCACCTGCCAGTCGGGGACGTAAGTCAAGAGAGTATTGTCGGGCTTCAGCTCGTAGATCGTCAGTTTCCCGTCCATGCCCGGAATTAACAGCTCCTTTGCGAACCGATCCTTCTGGAGAACGAGCTTCGTCGTCTTCACGTTGGTGCTGTACGGAAAGACGATCCAGAGGGCGTTCTCCTCCGGGCCAGGGATTCCAGGATGATCATCGGTCTCAGACCATCCCGGTTCCTCCCCCATAGATCCTCCGAAATCGCTGTAGAACCCCTCGTCGATGATCCAGTCGTCGACGGGATAGTCCCAGTCCGACGGTGCGTCCTGCTCGTCGTCTGCGCAATGGTCTTCTCCGACGGAGGGGGCGTCATAAATCCCGGCGTTACCCCAGACGAAACCGTCGCCGAGATTGAGGTCATACCCGAAGTCGAAGTCGAAATCCAGGTCACCGCTCCAGAAGGAAAGCTCCTCCCCGAAGGGCGAGCCGATCTCGTCGTCCTCTCCCACGGACGAAGAGATGGATACAAGACCGATGACCATTACGGCCATCACCAGTTTAATCGCCTTCATGCTAAACAATCTCCCTGGCATAGACTCTGTAGCCTACTGATATAAAAGATTTATTTTCAATATTTTTTGGGTTTGGACTATAGATCCACCCTGGAAGAGGTTAAAATACTAAAGTTGCCAGAACCCTACTATCCGCCCCTGGAGGAGATACCATTGGCAAGACCTCTGGTTTTGGGAAACGGCAGAATTCTGATATGCGAGGACGAGTGGGGGACTATAAGGGACGTCTACTTCCCCTTCGTGGGGCTCGAAAACCACGGCCATTCCGTCAGGGCGGGGATCTGCGATCTGAAAGGGTCTCGCCGATGCAGCTGGTTATTTGAGTGGTGTCCGGTCCAGAGGTACAAGTCGAGCTTCCGCCGGGAGTTCACCAGAGGGGCTCAAAGCCTGGCAGGAGATCGTAAGCTCGACGAGGAGGGGGTCGTTTGTGGCCTGATATCGAACATCGGCGAGACGACATTTCGAAGCCCCTCCATGGAGCTGGAGGTCGTCGTTCTGGACGCGGTACACCCCTCTTCCAACGTCTTCTCCAGGATCTTCGAGGTGAAGAACCTCTCGGAAGCCAACAGAGAGCTGAGGCTCTTTTCAAACCAGAATTACAGGCTCCTGGAGAGCAAGATCGGCGAGACGGCGGTGGTGGACAGGGACGTCCTGATCCACTACAAACGGGACCGGTACATCCTCCACGGCAGCGATCCCAACTTCGACCAGTATGCTGCGGGCACCGCCGAATGGAGGGGGCTGGAGGGGACATGGCGGGAGATCCTGGAGGGGGGAGAGCTCAGCGGAAACCCCGTCGCCCACGGGTCGGTGGACTCGACCCTCGGCTGGACGATCTCGGGGCTTGGGCCCGGGCAGTCCCGGAGGGTCCAGATGTGGATCGCCTTCGCAAAGAGCTACGAAAAAGTGATGAGAGCTCACAGGCGGCTCAAGAAGGTTGAGAGAGCGAGCCTTTACAGGACCTCATTCAACTTCTGGAACTCCTTCCTCGAACGGATCTCCGTCCTCCCCGAAGCCGGCCTGATGAGCCGCCTCACGGAGAGGGTCCGCCAGATCTTTTACCGAAGCCTCCTCGCCACCGTCGCCCACATGGACATCAACGGCTCCGTCATCGCCTCCTGTGACTCCGATATAAGGCAGTTCGGGGCCGACCTATACACATACTGCTGGCCGAGGGACGCCGCCTGGGCCTGCATAGCCCTGGACAGGGCGCGCTACCACCACCTGAGCTGTGAGGTCTTCGACTTCTTCGCCAAGACCATCACCGATCGGGGATACTTCCTCCACAAGTACACCCCGGCCGGAGACTTCGGCTCCACATGGCACCCGGTCCCCATGATCCAGATCGACGAGACGGGCCTTCCCCTCTTCGCCCTCTACGTCAACTGGATCACATCGAGGAACGTCTGGACCGCCGGGAGGTACTTCGGGTCGGTGGTGTCTCCCGCCGCCAACTGGCTCCTGAGCGTCCTCGGCGAATCCGGCCTCCCTCCACCGAGCTTCGACC
>JANKMW010000032.1:0-3467 GCA_024649985.1 Methanothrix sp. | reverse complement strand
GGAGCTCGCCCTCGCCCTGGGAGACGACGCGCACTCCGATGCCTGGTCGACGGGGGCGCAGAGGGTCAGAGAAGCGATAACAAGCCGGCTTTATGACGATCGGCTGGGCCGGTTTCGTCGGTCGGCGGAGGATACGGCCATCGACTCTTCCTTATTTGGAGTATGGTGGTTTGGGGTTCTGCCCCCCGACGACCCCCGGGTCGCAAGGACGATGGAGGCGGTGGAGAGGTATCTATCGCGGCCGTCGGGGGGCGTCGCCAGATACGAAGGCGACCAGTACGGAGGCAGGATGAACAGCTGGATCATCTGCACCCTCTGGCTCGCTCAGTGGCATGCGGCGGTGGGCAACTTAGAGCGGGCCCTCGATATGATAAAATGGTGCGCAGATCACGCCCACCCCACCACCGGCCTCCTCCCCGAGCAGGTGGCCGACGACGGCAGCCCAAGATCGGTTCTGCCCCTCACCTGGTCGCACGCAGCTTTCATCCTGGCGGTTTTAGAGTACCTGGAAGCCCTCGGGAAGAGGGTGGGTGGAGAGAAGGAAGTGAAAGAAGGAGGGGAGGGAGGAAGGTGAGGGGAGGTGAGGTGAGGAGTCGGGCCGGCCGGCTGAAGCTGAGATCGTCCATCAATCCAGACCCTGGGGGCTCTCGGCCTCGATCCTCTCGGCGAGGCGGGATTTGAGAAGGTCGATGATCCTCTCAGCCACCTGGGAACGGGGGAGGACCTCCCGGGTCCGTTCTAGGTAGCCCCTCTCCTCGACCTCCACCAGAGCCGGCCGGAAGTTTATGTCGAAGATCCAGCTCGCCTGGAGGAGCTTGAAGTCGTTGAGGCTATTGAGGTCCTTCACCTTCACGATCTCTCCTGCCAAGAGGGCCCGGCAGACCTCTTCCGAGATCCCCGGCGCATCGGGAAGGTCCAATTCCAGAGCCCCGTTCCGGTACCCTTCACCAGCCCGGCGGCTGTAGTAGTCGAGGAGGAGGGCCCAGACGTCCAGCTTGTCCGCGTCCCGGAGGAGCTTGGTGAAGAAGAGGCACCTATCTTCCTCGTACTCCGGAAGGTGGGCCCGGTTGTGATACGATATCGCCTTCAGGATGAGCTTTCGCTCCGAGGGATCCAGGTCGTCGAGGATGCAGCCCTCGATGAGGACCTGGACTGAGAGGGCGGCGTGGTCGCAGGATCGCCGGTCAGAGAAGGTCTTGTATCGGGCGTACTGGGGGAAGCGGCCCAGGTCGTGGAGGAGGGCGGCAGCCTCCGCGAGGCAGAGGTCCTCCCCGGAGAGGCCGAGGGATAGTCCGATCTCCCGAATCTCCCGGCGGACGCGGGCGGTGTGCTCCTCCTTCAGGATGATGTTTCTGTCCGCTTCAGGGTAGCCGGCCTTGAAGGTCTGGACGTATCCGGAGAAACAGCGGACGAGATCCTTTAATGTCTCTTCGTCCATCCCGGCCCCCCCGAGAGCTCCTCACTCTTCGAAGGGGACGATGTATACGCCGTCCACTCTCTTCTGCCCCTTGACGAGCTCGCAGTGCCTCAGGATCGCAAACTGGTTCTCCAGCTCCTCAGCCGGGAGGTCGAACTTTCCTGCGATCTCCTCCCTTCTGGCACCGCCCTTCGACGCGATGAACTCGTAGATCTCCCTCTGGGAGTCGGTCAGCCCCTGCGTCCCCACCAGCCCCGCCCTCTCCCGGAGGATCTTTTTGGACCTGACCGCCCAGGGGTCGCAGACCTTGATCCTCGAGTGGGCGTTGATGTAGCAGTTCTCGCATATCCTGACCCCGCCCTCCTCGATGAGGTCATCTTCGGGGAAGTCGCGGCCGCACCGATCGCAGTTTGACCCGTCATCTCCCTTATCCACCATTTTTATCCGCCTCCTTCGAACTTCCAATATCATTCAGGCTCTTCAAGATCGCTTCGTACCGCTCCCTGATCCTGTCGATGATGTCCATCTCGTAAGGCTGATGGGTCGGGACCTGAATCTCGGCCTCCACCCCCATGTAGTCGGGGGCGGCAGAGATCCCGTCCTCGTCAGTCAAAACCCCGAGGTCCAGGGCGATCTCCTGGATCATCGGCGAGAGGGGCCTTATCGGCCGGGCTCCTATCGCCCTCCCCCTGTAATCCGCGAGGAGGGCATCGATCTCCGCCTGAAGGGACTCGGTCTTCTCCTGGTCGAACCTCCCCGACTTCTCAGCGATGAGGTTTATGGTCTCCTTCAACTGGGTGAAGGTCCTGACGGAGGCCTCCAAAAGCTCCCCTGAATAGTGCTCTTTTGCCCTCTCCTGGTAGCCTGGAGCTATGATCAGGAGGTCGAGGCTCTTCATCGCCTCGATGTCATTTTTGTAGGGGTTGTAGGGGTTGACGACGGCGAAGGCGAGGCCCATCCTCTCGGCGAGGCTCCTGTACATGGGGGTGACCCCGAGCCTCTTTCTCTCCTTCATCACCCTTTTGACGAAATCGGGGTCATCGAAGTCGAGGCCGAAGTACTCGGCGAAGGTCTTGGTGGTGGTGATGATCTTCGTCCTCCCCATCTTCGCCGCCTGGATGAGCCCTCGATCCTCCAGCTCTTTGACGTGGGAGTAGCTCTTGTTGCCCCGGATCCGCGCCAGCTCGCTCTGGGCCATCGGCTGGTTGTAGGCGATGATGGCGAGGGTCCGGAGGAGCGGGGCCTCCAGCTCCTTCGGGCCGACCTTGCTCACCCTCTCGGCGACGGAGGAGCGGACCTGCATTACGTACCGGTCCTCAAACTCTCGAATCTCGATCCCGCCGCACCTCTCCGAATATTCCCGGACCAGACCATCGGCGAGGCTTCTAACAGCCCTTGCGGGCAGGTCCGTCGCCTCCGCGATCTCCGCGATCGAGAGAGGCCTTCCGGCAGCGAAGAGGGCGGCCTCCACCACCGCTGACAGCTCTTCGTCCTCAGATACTTCGCCCGCCAAAAGCGATCCACCTCACCCCAAAGGCTCCCCCGCGCCCCCGGGGTGCCGCCTTATGTAGAGCTCCCCGAAGAGGGTCTCCTGCTCGAGCCAGATCTCCCTCCTCCCCGCCATGAAGAGGAGAGAGACGTAACTGAGGACGTCGCCGGCTATATCCGAGAAGGAGATCCGGTCCGCGGCCTCCAGCCTCTCGAAGACCACACCCCGGAGGGCCCTGATCCGGTCCTCGATCCCCTCCTCGTGGGCCCGCTCCATCGCCTCCTCCACCGTCGGCTCGGGCTTCTCCCTCACCCTCACCACCTTCCTCTCGGCGACGACCTCCGCCCTCTTAAGCTCGTATATCAGCTCCTCCAGGGTGACGGGCCTCTTCGTCCTCCTCCTGATGGGAGGGGCGGGAAGCCCTTCGACCCGCCGCCGCCTGTATATCGGTCCGTCGTCGAGGTCGTCGAAGAGGTCGTCTTCGGCCTCATCCTCATCTCCCTCGATGGAATCGGACTTCATCCGGAGGAGGATGCTGGCGTAGAGGAGGGTTCTTCCCAG
>JANKMW010000031.1:13578-16293 GCA_024649985.1 Methanothrix sp. | reverse complement strand
TGAGGTCGACGAACTTGACGCCCTTGACGACGGAAGGCACTGAGTCCACCACCTTCACGTCAAGACAGGGTATGATCCTCTTAGTATCGGTCATGGCTGGCAGAAGACGCCACCGGGTAAAAATCTTCCCCGAAGGATGGGGGGAGCGGGGTCAAAGATGGTGAGATGGGAAAGCGGGGGGGGCCCCCTTCATGCCTAAAGGCAGCCGATGGTGGCGGTGCAGGTCAACAGTTCGCATCCCAGGATGTCGGGCTCGCCGGCGAAGTGGGTGAAGTCCCAGCCCGGAGGCTGGCGGATGCCGCTTCCCGTAGCAGCACTCCTCCTCGGCCCCCCATGGACGACGGAGGCGATGGTTAGGGGCTCGACGGCCCCAACCGTCTCCGGCCGACGAAATCGGGGATACCGTAAAAGGTGAGAGAAGGGTTGGCCAGAAGGCTCCAATCATTAAAGGTAAATTGGTGCGGGGGATGGGATTCGAACCCACGAACCTCTGCAGGACAGGGTCCTAAGCCCTGCGCCTTTGACCGCTTGGCAACCCCCGCTATCAGAATATCATCTTGACGCTGACTGAAAAGACCTGGACAGTCCACCAGATGGTCCCCGATTCTAGACCAGGAACCTCTCCAGCACCGCCTTGGCCGAATGGAGCCGGTTCTCGCTCTGGTCGAGGATGGCGGACTTTGGCCCGTCCATAACCTCGTCGGTGATCTCCTGGCCCCGGTGGGCGGGGAGGCAGTGTAGCACGATGGCTCCGTCGCTGGCGTGGCTGAGGAGGTCGGCGTTGACCTGGTAGCGTCGGAAGGCCTCCACCCTCCTGACCGCATCGTCCTCGTCGCCCATGGAGACCCAGGTGTCGGTACTGACGACGTCGGCGCCGGATACGGCCTTGACGGGGTCGGTGACGACGACGGTCCCACCTCCAAGACGATCAGCATGATCTAATATCTTACGGTTTGGCCCGTAGCCCGGGGGAGAGGCGACGACGATCTCCATCCCCATCATGGCGGCGGCGATGATCGTCGAGTTGCAGACGTTGTTTCCGTCGCCGATCCAGGCGACCTTCAGCCCTGAGAGCCGCCCAAACCTCTCCCGGACCGTCATCAGGTCCGCCAGGATCTGGCAGGGGTGCTCCTGGTCGGAGAGGACGTTTATGACCGGGACGGCGGCGTGGCGGCCCAGCTCCTCGAGGGTCTTGTGGTCGTAGACCCGGGCCGCGATCCCGTGGACGAACCGAGATAGGACCCGGGCGGTGTCGGGGAGCGTCTCACCCCGGCCGAGCTGGAGGTCGTTTTTCCCGAGATAGAGGGTGTGCCCCCCGAGGTCGGTCATCGCCACCTCCAGGGAGACCCTCGTCCTGGTGGAGGGCTTCTCGAAGATGGCGGCGAGGCTTTTACCCGCCAGGATCGACCTGGCGGAAGGGTCGCCCCTCCTGGCCTTCAGGTCGTCGGCCCGGTCCAGGATCGCTCCGATCTCCTGGGGGGATAGGTCGGATATCGATAAAAGGTTCATCTGGTCACTTCCAAAGGTCATCCTCCCCTGATCATCTCTCCGATCTCGGCGATGGAGGTCAGTCCCTCGTCGGATGAAGAGACCTTCGCCGTGAACCTCTTCATCTCCAAAACCCCCCTCTCGCCGGTATCGCCGGAGAGGAGCTGGCTCGACCAGGGGCTCTTGGGCATGAAGGCGACGCCGGGATGGGGGTCCTCAGAGATCTTCGCCGCCACCACCACCGCCCCATAATCGGTCTCCATCCGGACGGGGATGCCGGCCTCGACACCAAGGCCCGACGCGTCCCCCCCGTCCAGGAAGACGACGGCGCTCTCGTCTCGATACCCGTCACTATAGATCCCCAGCGCCTCCTGCACCTCCTGGAAGATCCCCCTGAAGGTGACCACCGTCAACTCTCTTCCTTCTGCCATCTAAACCGCCTCCATGATCATCCTGACGACCTCGGCGTCGGAGACGTAACCCGACTCCGCGAAGGCGTCATACTCCACCTTCACCCCGTCGGTCCGGAGGGCAGACCCACCGGCCTCGATGCCTGCTACGGCGACGGGGACCGTCACCTCGGCGAGGTCTGTGGTGAGGTTTCTGGAGGAGTTCACCGCCACCATGGGGACCCTGGCCAGCTTCCTCGCCAGGGGCCCGGGGAGGGCGGCGGCGGGGTCTGAGGAGACGATCATGGCTCCGTCGCAGACGTCCAAGAACCTGGCGATCCCGAACTTTGGACCGGAGCCGACGCCCTCCTTGAAGGAGACGGAGTTGACGTGGCCGGTCTCGTCGAAGAGGGTCTGGTTGAACCCTCTCGTGTTGTACTCTCCCAGGGTCGGGATGATGGAGAACCGGCTGACCTCGTTCAACCTCCCCACCAGGGAGACGAACCAGTCGATATCGCCCTTGACGGCTTCGGCGTGGCCGAGGCCGGTGAATATCGCGCCGAACTTCGCCTTCCGCAGCTTCGTCGCCAGGTTCAGCATCCTCTTTTTGTCCTCCACCTTCGGTATCTTGCCGCCGAGGGCGGACGAGAGCGCTTCTGCGAAGTCGGCGTCTCCCCCCGGCGGGACTTTGAAGAACCCGTCGGCGGCGATCTGAGCCGTCGGCGACTTGCGGACGTCTACGACGATCGCCTCCCGATCCTCCTCGTACCCCCTCTGCCTCTTCTCGCCCCGGGGAAAGTAGGAGAACCGGGACAGGTGGCGGGGGTGGCTGCTGGAG
>JANKMW010000031.1:0-13568 GCA_024649985.1 Methanothrix sp. | reverse complement strand
GTCCCCCCAAAAGATGGAGACGTCGGCATAGTTTCGTACGTCGTCGAGGGTGCACGAAGGAACCTCCCCCGCCAGGATCTTCTCCATTATCGCCCCCTGAGAGTAGGAGGAGGGATCGTCGATGGCGGAGCCGAGCTTCTTTGCCAGCTCGACCCCTGCCCTCTGGGCCTCCAGGGAGGAGGAACCGAGGCCGAATATGAGGAGGTTTTCAGCCCCAGCCAGAAGCTCCGCCGCCGAACCGACCGCCTCTTCGAGGGGGACCTCGCCGCCTCCGACGGCCGGGCGGAGCCTTTCGACGGTGAGGGAGTCGTAGTGGGCCCGCCCCTTCCGGCAGAGGTTCATCGTCTTTTTGACCACCCCATCGAGATGATCCACCACGATATCGTCGCAGAGCAATGAACAGCCTGTACAGAACGCCATAATTATCACCTAGATGAACTCGATCGCCTTGCTGGGACAGGTCGCGATGCAGGCGTTGCAGAGGACCTTCTCGGGACCAAACCGCCTGCATTCGTCGACGTTGACGCACTTGACGACGCCGTCTTCCACCACCAGGATCGCTTTGCCGCTGACGGGGCCCCGGCCGATGGCTGTTCCCTTGGGATCGTTGGCGACGTTGACGGGGCAGGCGACGACACAGTTGCCGCATCCGTAGCACTTCTCTTTGTGGATCACCATCCCCGTCTCGGTGGCGTCGGCGCTCAATATGGGGGCGAGAAGCTCCCTGAGCCCCTCCAACTTCTTTTCGTACTTCGCCTCCTCCACCAAAGGCGTGCAGTCCTCGATCGCCTTTCTCTTTCCCAGAAGCTCGACGGCGAAGGCCATGCAGGTGGGAAGGCCGCACTTCTTGCAGTTGGTCTTTGGGAGGAGCTGATAGACTTCCATGACGCTGATCATTATCGTCCACCTCGATCTCCAGGATCAGAGGAAAACATGTATTCGTCAATCGTATTAAGAATGTTGGCAGGCCGATTCCCCCATATTTCGCGCAAACCAATTTTTGCGCAAACCTTTTCTCGGTCGTCGGCGTAAGGTCCCTGATGCCCTTCAGCTTCCCTCTCGCCCTCCTGGGCCTCCTGAGCGCCATCCCCCTGATCATCCTCTACATGATCAGGCCCAAGCCGAAAGACCAGCCCTTCCCTTCGACGGCCTTCATAAAAGAGGGGGATGCAAAGCCGACAGCCTCCCTCAACCGGCTGATAAATGACCCCCTCTTCTGGATACAGCTTCTGGTGATCGTACTTCTCGTCCTGGCGGCCGCAGGCCCCTTCACTGTGGCGAGGGGGACCCAGGAAGGTCACCTGGTGGTGGTGATAGACCTCTCCGCCAGCATGGAGGCGAGCTTCGATGAGGCAAAGGAGATATTCCTGCAGTACACCGCCGGCCAGGATCGGATCAGCATCGTCCTGGCGGAGACGATCCCCATCGTCGCCCTCCGGGAGGGGAACGGCCAGCAGGCGAGGTCGACCCTCGAATCCCTCTCCCCCAGGGCGGTCTCAACAGACCTCTCCGCCGCCATGATGATGGCCAAGAGCCTCCTGGGTGCCGACGGCGGCTCGATCCTGGTGATATCCGACTTCTTGAGCTGGACCGGCGACGACCCCCAGGTGACGAAAGGGCTGATCGTCAGCGAAGGGACGGATGTCGTCTTCGTCGACTCCGGGGGAGAAGGGGAGAACGTGGGGATCATCGGCGGCTGGATCGTAAGCTACGGCGAAGTCCTCAACTATACATGCCTCGTGAGAAACTACGGAGGAACGAGGACGGTCCCCATCAGGATCGAGGGGCCGGCGGGCACCTCCACCACCATCAGGACGATAGACGCCGGCGGCGACAGCTACATCACCTTCGACGCCTTCCCCGGCGTCACCACCGTCACCCTGGAGATCGATGACGCCATATCTTTCGACGATCGGGCCAACGTCTACGCCCCGGAGATCGATGACCGGAGAGTCCTCTACCTGGGTGAGGAGGGGCCGGTCAGTTCAGCCCTCAGGTCGATCCCCGCCATCGCCGTCAGGGGCTCCGGGGATTACGGAGGCTTCGATCTGGTGGTGACAGAAGGAGGCGGCTCCGACGGCAGGCTGAACCGGTACGTCTACGACGGCGGCAACGTCGTCTACGTCGGCTCCAACGGGTCCGAAAGCCCCGATTACCTCCCCGTCAGGATCGTGGGGGTCGTCAACGAGTCCGCACCCCTCTGGACGAGAGACCCGGTCTTCGCCGAAGATGTTCACCTCGGCGAGGTGGGGGTCTACAGCTACCTTCAGGCCGCCCCCCGCCAGGGGTCGGTGACCATCGCCGAGGCGAACGGCGTCCCCGTCATATCGTACTGGAGGCTAGGGAGCGGCACCGTCGTCTACCTGGGGCTATCCTCCGAGATGTCGGACTTCTACCAGAGGCCGGAGTACCCGATATTCTGGTATGAGATGACGAACTGGCTCACCAACGTCCCCGACGTCTCAGACTCCAACCGGAGGACCGGCGATATCATAAGGCTGGGGGAGACGACGACCGTCGAGGCCCCCGACGGGAGGATCACCACAGACCTCCTCCTCCTGAACATGGTGGGGGTCTATCGGTTCCAGGGGAGGGCCGTCGTCGCCAACATGTACGATCCCGTCGAGTCGAACCTCATGGCGATGAGGACCTTGAACCTGGGGACCTTCACCCAGAAGGAGAGCTCTGAGATGCTCATCGAGAGGGACCTATCTACCTGGCTCCTCCTGGCGGCCTTCTGCCTCATCGTCCTGGAGCTATTGATCCTCCGAAGGAGGCGAGAGGTTTGATGGAGGGCGTCTACTTTTCAGAGCCCCGCCTCCTCTGGCTGGTGCCCCTGATATTGATCGGTGGGGCGGCCAGCCTGCGGTGGGAGAAGAACAGGCTCCTCGTCCTCAGCAGGACGGCTATATTCGTCCTTTTGGTGGTAGCCCTCGCCAACCCATACGTCACGGTGACGGAGACGACGGAGGCGAGGCGGCCGATCATAACCGTCGTCTCGGACCTCACCGCATCGATGGAGATCTTCGATAGGAACGCCGCCGCCAGGGTCCATGCGGACCTCCCCGACTCTCAGATCAGAACCTTCTCGGGGATGTCGACGCCCCTGGGAGATAAGATCCTCCAGTACGCCCAGCCGGGGGGAGCCCTCCTCCTGGTCACCGACGGCTACAGCAACCAGGGCAGGGACGTAGAGGAGGCCCTCGCCCTGGCAAGGTCTGCCAACACCACCGTCTTCGCCCTGGAGATGGTGCCGACGAGGAACGACTACAGCGTCGAGATCTCAGGGACGAACACCGCCGTCCTGGGAGGAGACTACCCCTTCACCGTCGTGGTGAGAAGCTCCGGCGGCGAGTTCCAGGGGCAGCTTACCGTCAGGGCCGACAACTCCGTCATATACCAGGGGAGGATCTCCGGGGAGGGGAGGTCCGCCTCCGTCAAGATCTCCCACAGGTTCCCTTCGACGGGAACCCACCACCTGGAGGCGGCGATAAGCTTCCCGCAAGACGCCACCGGAGAGAACGACCGGTACCAGAAGGCCGTATACGTCGTCCCCAAGCCCGAGGTCCTCCTGGTGGCCGAAGGGTCCTCGCCCCTCTCCCAGGTCTTAACGGACCATTACAGGCTCACCGTCGAGCCCGCCTTCAGAAGAGACCTGCTGGGGGAGGGGGGCAAGAGGTTCAAGGCGGTGATCCTGGACGACCAGAAGTACCACCCGGAGCTCGTCGGCCTCCGGGATTACGTCAGGGAAGGCGGAGGTCTTGTGGTGGTGGGAGGCAGAGACTCCTACGAATTCGGCGACTATAGGAACAGCAGCCTTGAAGATATCCTCCCGGTCAGGTCCGTTCCCAGCATCTTCGAGGGGGGGAAGACGACGGTGATCGTCATGGACATATCCGGAAGCACCCGAGGCGAGATGGTGGTGGGGGGCGCCACCTTCCTCGACTACGAGAAGTCCCTGGCCATCGAGCTGCTCAAGTCCCCGGAGTTCAGGGACGACCGGGTCGCCCTCGTCGTCTTCGGCACCGAGGCCTTCGTAGTCTTCACCCCCATCCTCATCCCTGGAAGGGAGATGATGATCTCGGATCGGATATCGAGCCTCTCACCCCAGGCCGGGGCCCAGGAGGAGAGCCAGATGGATATCGGCCTCGCCCTCGCCTGGGATATCCTCAACTCCACCGGCGGCGACGGAGAGGTCATCGTCATATCCGACGGCCGGATCCGGGAGTACCCCGAGGTCTTCGAGGAGTCGGCGAGGATGATCAGGGATATGGAGGCTACGGTTCACCTGGTGGAGGTGAAGTCCTTCGAGTCCTCCCCCGGAAGCTTCAGGGACCTCGCCTCCCGAAGCGGAGCCGGGTACCATTCCGCCGTATACCCCGGCTCCGTCACCATCAGGGCCGAAGATAGGCCTGCAGAGGAGAGGCCGCCGGAAGTTGATGAGGAAGAGGTCTCGGCCGGAGGGTATTCCCTATCGATATTGAATCAGAACCACTACATCACCGCAGACCTCACCATCGCCGCCAACGCCACCGGCTTCAACGACGTCACCCCCAAATCAGGGAGCCAGAAGCTAGTGGCGATGCTCGACGGAAAGCCGATCGTCACCACCTGGAGGTACGGCCTCGGGAGGGTTGCGGCGGTCACCACCGACGACGGCTCTGCCTGGGCTCCGGAGCTTTACTCCGCCGAGAACTCGAAGCTCCCGTCCAGGACGGTGAACTGGGCCATCGGCGACCCGAGGCCCGAGGCCGGGAGGATCGATGCCGAGGACGGGTGGGAGCGGTCGCCTCTCGAGATAATGATAACGAGCCCGAGCCCTCCGAACCTGGGATCGGCGCAGGTGGATAAGGTGGGGGAGAACAGGTACCGCGCCGTCATCACTCCGGATAGCCGGGGGATATACACCGTCGGCGATTACGGCATAGCCGTCAACTACCCCCTGGAGCTGAGGGACGTCGGCTCAAACCCCGAGTTCTCAAGGCAGATCATGGCATCCGGAGGGATGCTCTTCTCCGAGGATGAGGTGGGAAGAAGGCTCGTCGAGGAGGCGAGAAAGAAAAGCGAGATCACCACCCAGAATAGAGTCAGCCGTCGGTGGTATCTCCTATTTGCGGCCCTTGCGATCTTCCTCGCGGAGGTGACGGTGAGAAGGCTCAGAGAGGTGAAGAGGTGACGGCCGCCGAAGACCCTCGGCCCCCTCTGACCGCACCCGGGCCGAGCCGTCCCCATCCAGACAGGACCGCCCCCATCCTTGCAGGATCGGGGGGACCCTTCGGCCAGAAGTAGTAACCCGGATTTTTTTGGTCGATCTTCGGAGGCGGCGGGGAGGAATGGAGTCGATGCACGTCGTAATTTTTCAGGCGCCAACGGCCACCAATAGCTATTTAGCTTATCGACATGTAGTCTGGAGGTAGTAGGGCTCATTTGTGGGACCAAAAGCGACGGCGAGAGGTCTTCAGATTCGAAAGACGCCGCCGGCGACCTCGCCGATGGAGACGCCGCGCCCAAATAAGCAAGATCCCCCTCCAAGGGGTGGGGGAGGACGTCTCAGTAGGCCGCTCCGACGAATGGGTTCATATATTCTGTGGAGGTAACTACCAGAAGATGAGTTCCGAGATGTGCCCAGTATGTGGCCTTCCCAAAGACCTTTGCATATGCCAGGAGGTAGCCAAGGAGCAGCAGAGGATCACGGTGAAGATCAACAGACGAAGATACGGAAAAGAGGTTACAGTGATCCAGGGGATAGATCCTCACGAGATCGATCTCAACGAACTAGCTACATATCTCAAATCGGAGCTTGCCTGCGGGGGGACCGTCAAGGGCTACGGCGTTATCGAGCTGCAAGGCAATCATACCGGGCGTATAAAGAAGATCTTGGTTAAGAAGGGCTTCGGAGAAGGTCAGATCCAGATAAGTTCCTGAGAAACCAGATCCAAAAACGCCCTCAACCCCTCCGCCCCTTTTTGGGAGGCCTCCAGCAGCCATGTGGTGAGGGATGGCCGCCGAAATTTTTAATAAAATCGGCCGACTTCACTGTTGGAGCAGAGAGGTTGTCGCCTTTTTGGTCGATCCATCGATGGTGAGGTCGGCCCCCTCCTCCAGGACTATGGCGAAGATCCACTCGCTCAGCTCCGGGCAGTGTTCGGGGACGCATTCGTTTATGCAACCTCCACAGGGCTCGAATATCTCACCGACAAGAAGAGAGGCGAAGCGACCGCCAGCGGGCTTCGTCCCCGCGTACCACAACCGAAATGTTCTCACCCCATCGGCCGATTCGGGCTCCCTTCTTATCAGATCCTCCCTCAAAAGCTTCGATACTATGCGAGAGCATTTACGAGAATCGATATCCAAACATTTCCACAGGTCGCTCTGCAGAACCCCTTCCTCACACGACTTGATGTACTCCAGCGCTTCCTCATACATCTGGACACCTGGAGAGTCACTCCACCGGACTTATGAGGATTATGTTGTTTCCCCTGAGTATCACCGAACCGAGGGAACGCGCCCTCTCACCATGGACGATCTCCACAGTCTCCAGGAGATGGAGGTTGAGATAATCGTCGACGCTGTTTAGGGTTCCCTCCAGAACGTGGTGTTCTGACCCCTTCATCTCCACCCTGATCTTCGATCCGATCAACGTTTGAACTTTCTTACTTGGAAACACAACTATTTCCTCTCTATAGTTTATCTCGATTTGAAACCGTCGGCGACGAGCCGCCCTTCGAGCAAATTGAGCAGAACCATATCAATGCGACGGCCTTTTAAAATGGAGGCGATAGAAAGTGCGCGCACTATACCGCCACAACTTCCCTTATGCCGTCTACGTTCTTCTTCAGCTCTCGTTCTACGAAATTCTTGAGGGTCATCTGGGAAAAGGGGCAACCAGCGCAGCTTCCCGTCAGCCTGACTGATACGACGCCATCATCGTTTATGTCCACCAGCTCGATATCGCCACCATCCATCCTGAGGGCGTTTCTGATGACCTCCAGCACAGATTCCACTTCGGATCTAAAATTAGGCATCGATGCTCAATCTCCTCTGACCTTCATTACCGTTACCTTTTGGCCCATGATCGTATACCTTATCCCTTTTAAAGCTTGTTCCAGCCCTTTAATTATCGGCTCGCAGTCCCCATCTATGACAGTGTTGACGAGAACCCCCGGCTCTGCGTGATGTCTTACGGCCTCGATGGTCATCTCCGGGTCCTCTTTAAGACGGAAGTCTCTCCATTCCCTGGGAGCCATCCCCTTGTACTCATAGAGATAAAAACCCGTTATACCGAGCTCTGTGAGGGTGTTTATCACCCGGCCCAAATGCTCGTGATCTACAAATATCTTGACCAATGTCTTCATAAGATCCCGTGATAATATTCCGACACGAGACTTTAAATAACTTCGCCCACCGGCAGATCCGGTGCTACCAGATACGCTTTTATCCATTCGGATATCTTAGTCCGGCGATGAATATGGGCTCTGGCAAAGACATCCGAGACGTGCTCTTTGAGGCGGGGATATCCATCGACGACGTGGTCTATGCCGCCCTGGAGCTTTACGTACCGCATCCTGGGGTGGAGAATCGAGAGAGGGCCGATGAGGTCTTCAGAAGAGAGCTCGATATCGCCCTCTCTGACCCAAACCTCGCTCTTCTGATCTACGCGGGGGTTCTCCTGGAGGAGGAAGGGAAGAGGGCAAGCCTCCCCAACATGAAGAGCTCCGATTACGAGAGGGACCTGACTTACCTCATAGCCGACGAGGTGATCGGCATGACCATAGCCAAGTACGTCGGAGGCTACAAGGGGACCTTCGATTACGTCCGGTACGACAAGGCCAAGCCCGGGATCCTGGGAGAGCTCGGCCCCTTCATGGACGACGTCATCGCAGGGCTCATCGGCGGAGTCTGCGCAAACATGTACACCAGGGCGGTGTTCGACTGAGAGACCTCCTCCTCGCCCTCAAGTCTGGCTTCGGCTTTCTCACGACGATACCCGTCGGGATATCCATGGAGGGGATCGACGCCCTGATGAGGCACATCTATCTATTCCCCCTGGTGGGAGGGGCCCTGGGGCTGATCTACGCCTCCGTGGCCCTGGCATTGACGGCCTTCGTCCCGGCAGGGATCGCTGCAGCCCTCGTTTTAGTGGTGATCGTCAAGCTCTGCGGCATAAACCACGCCGACGGCCTCGCCGACTTCGGGGACGGAGTCTCTGCCCACACCACCGTCGAGAAGAAGATCAGCGCCATGAAGGACGTCTACATAGGTACCGGTGGCGTCGTCTTCGTGGTGCTCGCGATCCTCGCAGTCTACGCCTCCCTGACGGCGATACCCGCTGGAGCCCTTCCCATCGCCCTCATCGTGGCGGAGGTGGCGGCGAAGCAGTCGATGATAGCCTTCGCCGCCTTCTCGGCGCCCCTCCAGAAAGGCTTCGGTCAGATCGCCATCGAGAACACCGATAGATCCGACTTTCTCATCGGCCTTTTGATAGCTGCCGCCATCTGCGGGGCCCTCGCCGGCCTTCCCGGCATAGCCGTCCTCCTTGCAGCCCAGATATCGGCCCTCTACTTGGTCGTCGTCTCCAGGAGAAACTTCGGGGGAGCCACAGGGGACGGCTTCGGTGCCACCAACGAGGTGGCGAGGGCCGTCGCCCTCGTATCCGCCGCGATACTGACCGCCAACGGACTGGGATGGGAGGTTCTCCTCTGGACGCCGTGGTGATGGCAGGGGGGCTTGGGACGAGGCTCCAGATGGGGGAGAAGCCGATGGTCCGCCTCCTGGACCGGCCCCTGATCAGCTGGGTGGTCTCGGCCCTGAGGGAGAGCTCCATCGAGAGGATCTTTGTGGCGGCGACCGCGAGCGTCCCCGAGACGATGCAATGGGCTGGAGATAAGGGGATCGAGGTGGTGGAGACGCCGGGGGCGGGGTACGTCCCAGACATGATCTATGCCGTCGAGGAGGCGGGGATCGATGAGCCCGTCCTGATCGTGATGGCTGACCTGCCCCTTTTGAGAGGAGATATCGTAGACGAGATCATCGAGGTCTACGAGAATGTCCTGGAGCCAGCACTATCGGTCCACGCGCCCCTGGAGATATACCAACGGATCGGAGGAAAGCCCGACGCCCTCTTCAACTACCGGGGGCGGTTCATAGTCCCCTCTGGGGTGAACGTCCTCCTGGGATCGAAGATCAGGTTAGAGCAGGAGGACTATCATCTGATCCTCGACAGGGCAGAGCTGGCGGTGAACGTCAACTCCCCGGAGGACCTGGCGATATGCGAGTCGATCCTCCGGGGAGATTTGAAGATCTGATTTTGGGGTGAAGAGATGGATTACATCATGATAGACAACGAGAAATACTCGGTTGAAGACCTGGAGACCCTCACCGGAGAGGCAAAACCCGAAGCTGCGAAAGGGTACGTCCTCCTTTTGGCAAGGGTGCTCAAAGACCCATTCAGCCTGCCCAGAATGCTCAAGGAGATATGCTCACTCAAGCTGAACGACGAGGAGAGGCGAGACCTTCGGATGGCCCTGATCAGGGTCCAGATAGATAGCGAGCTGAAGATGAACGAGGACATCCAGAGGTATCAGCAGAGGAGGTACGTATCCCAGGTGATCGAGATACTCCTCTATAAAGACCTCCTCCTCGCCTCCGGCGAGCCTGAAGAGATGGAGTAAAAGAGCCGAGGGATAGAAGGATTTAAAAAAAAGGCGATCCGATGGGAGATCTCCGCCGGACCGGATGAAGTAGAGAGGAGGTCGTCCCCTTCCGGGGAGGCCTCCTCGCCGTCACTTCTCGCGCTTTACTTCTTTGGTGGCCACTGCTTTTCCATCCAGCCGGGGATCCGGCCGGAGTCCTCGGGACCTACCAGGGCCTTGACCTTAAACTGGTAGAGGTCTTCCAGCTCTCCGCTGAACTTCGCGGCCATTCCTGGAAGGATGAAAGACTTGTGGCTGGTCTTCTCGAAGTCCACTCCGGCCTCAGCGAAGGCGTCCTTAATCTTGCTGGGAGTAATTTGGCCGCCAGCGACGGATGCCTGGACGCCGATGCCGTCGGTGTTCACCGCCAGCAGGTAGGAGTCGATGTTGTTGGACGCGAGGTCAGACTCCACCGTGTAGTAGGTCAGGGCGAAGTTGGTGGTGAGGAAGATCGGAGAGTCCTCGGTCGGGTTGCCCACCTTGTTGAGCCCTGGCTTGACCTGGACGGGGGTCCTGGGGTCGGTGTAGATGTTGAACCTCAGGTGCATGTCGGGCATGACGCTGTGAGGCTCCATCGAGTGCCGGATCATGATGTCCGCGCCTCGGATGACGAAGGTTGCGGCGAGGACGGACTCCCAGTAGGCGCCTCGAACCGGATCTTCGGAGGTCATCCAGGCATTGATCGGCAGAGCCATGACCGGATAGTTGAAATCCTTCTGGCCCTCCTCAGTGGCGGCTCTCCGCAGCTTGATGAAGTTCTGGAGAGATTCCTGGAGCTTCTCACCGTTGGGCGCAGTGCCCGGGTCCAAGACGAGATCCTCAAGTCCCATCTCCTTGAAGGTTAAGGCCATGCTCTTGAGACCATCGAGATCGAAGGGGACGGAGAGGGTCACGGGAACCTTGTAGTCATAGGCCAGCTGGGCGACTTCCTTCCAGTTGTCCTTGGTGGCGGCGTAGATGAGGGGCCTCTTCGCGGCGGAGACCTCGAGGCCCGCCTTCAGGACTTTGGGGTCGAAGGAGCAGAGGATCAGAGGCTTCTCCGTGTTCTCCATCACCTTCTTGACGCATTTCGCAAACTTGTCAGCGTCGCCTGTGACGGATCTCACGGCCACCATCTCGACCTCTTCCCAGTTGCCGATGTAGAACTTCCGCCATGTGTCGATCAGCTTCACCCTCTCGACGAGGTCCGCCTCGTTCATGGCGTCGGTGACATCGTAGGCGAATGGGGGCTTGTTGAAGAAGGTCATCTGGTGGCGGTACATCACGTCCTCGCCTCCGACCTTCAGCTGCCGGTCGCCGGTCCCAACGTATACGAGAGCCACCTCGGGAGCGATGACCTCCTTGAGAGAAGCCAGCTTCTTGCCGTACTTCTTCTGGTTCTTCTCTTCAAAGAGGGGCTTGCACTCCTCTATAGCTCTCTCTCTTGCGATGAGACCTGCTGCAAAGGCCATGCAGGTCTGCTCACCGCACTCGCCGCAGTTGGTCTGGGGCAGGAACTTGTAAAGATTGAGCGGGCTAGATTCCTTCAAGGCTATCACACCTCCATTGAGATCCAGTTGGTGGTGTCAGGAGTCTCCGCCTTTACCAGGCCCATGAGAGATTGGGTGATCTCCTGGAGGTAAGCGACGGCTATCGGGTTCATCATCATGAAGATGTCGACGCCGGCCATGGCGAGAGAGAACCCAGTGAGGATCTCCCAGATGGGGCCCCTCAGCATCCTGTCTCCCCAAGAGGAGTCGTCTTTGTTGGGGGAGTTGACCATCCAGGCCTCTCGAACGCCCCAGGCGTTGGTGGTACCCGAGGACATGGGGAAGCTCAGCTCCAGGTCGCCCTTCAGGCCGCCGAGCCTGATCCTCTCCATGTTCGAGTAGGCGAAGTCCATGCCGTAGGCGAGGGCCGCGGTCGTCGGGTCCATGACGATGGAGTCTCTCGGGACGCCGGCTACCTTCATCAGCTTCCTGTCCAGCTCCTTCTGAGCGTTGATCTCGAGCTGAGTCCAGGCGAGACATACGTTGTTGTTCTCGGCGCAGGACTTTCCGATGGCTTCCCAGTCCAGGTTCAGGCTTGCGCTGGCGATGAGGGCGCGCTCGCCCTGGGCTACCTCACTGGCCTTGGTCAGAACCTCTACGTCCTTCTCAGGGTTGCCGCTGCCGCCGATGACGATCGGAACGTCAACAGCCTGGAGGACGTCCTCCACCACCTTGACGGCTTCCTTGGCGGAGGTGTCCTTGATCAGGGGGTCTGTGCTGATGAGGTGAGTGGTCACCAGGTCTGCGCCGAACTCCTTGACCGCCTTCTTGGCCCAGTCTGCGGGGTCGTTCATGACATCTTCGTAGTGCATCTTGACGGCTTTGGCCATGCCTATCGGCATGTCGAAGACGTCGATGGTGACGACGGGCCTGTTTGGCATCGCAGCATCGAAGAAGAAGGGCATCGCCTTCTCGCCGCCGATCTTGATGACGTGGCCTCTCGATCCGCCGTCGGCCTTGGTTGCTCCGAGCTGGACCTCCTCGATCTGGGTCTTCCAGGTCTTATCGGTGCCGACAGAGAACTTGGCGCTCGCCAGGGTGTCGGGTATCTTGAAGGCCGGAACAGTGGCTGCAGCCTTGGCCAGCTCTGCTGGGGCGGGCGATATCGCCTGAGCCACCGCCACGGGCTGAAGGAGGCTCTCGACGGGATAGCCGAAGGCCTTGGCCATGTTGACGAGCTGGACCGCCACCTTCGCCACCTCTTCGCCGAAGTAGTAGGCGAATAGAGGGCCTGCGCCGGCAGCTCCAGCGTCTATTTCCAGTTCTATATCTCCCTCGATGGTGACCCCTTCGAGGGACTTAACGTCCATCTCTGCTAACTGCTTATTTAAGTCGGATATGTTAATTTTCTCTCCCATGTTCATCTCCCCTCATAGACCGATCTCTTTGAGTATATGCTCCTCCACTTCCATCACGGCAGGAGAGTCGTCCGGAAGGCCGACGAGCGGGTCGCCGACCAGATCGAGCCGGGCTACATTCTCGTCGTAGGGTATCAAGCCGATAACCTTCAAACCAAGGCCGTTTGCGACCTTTTGGATCTGATCTTTGGACAGATCGCGGACCTTGTTTGCTATGACGTAGAGGTTGCCGTACTTAAGATCCAGCTCGTCGGCGAGCTGTCTGATAGTCTCCGCGGTCTTAAGGCCCCTCCTCGATTCGTCGGTGACGACGATCAGAGAGTCCACCTCAGAGATCGTCTTCCTGCTCAGATGTTCAAGCCCCGCCGGAGAGTCCACGATGACCAGGTCGTAATCGTCGATCGTCTCGTCCATGATCCCCTTCAGCAGAGAATTGAGATAACAGTAACATCCGGACCCTTCAGATCGGCCCATCACCAAAAGATCGTATCCGTCCTTCTCCAGAAGAGCTTCGAAGATCTTGGCCGCGAAGAGCTGCTTCTTGTCATAATCTGGCGGCAACGAGACTCTAGAATCCTGAATCTCCTCCCTTATGTCCCCCACGGTCATCTCCACATCGTCCCCCAGCGCGTCTGCAAGATTCGCGTCGGGGTCGGCGTCTATGGCCAGGATGTTGGTCTTTTCGTCTCTCTTCAATAGAGACCTGATGATCATGGCGGTGACCGCGGTCTTGCCGGTGCCGCCCTTTCCGGTTATCGCTATGATTTTCCCCACGGTTCCGGCCTTCTACTTGCCTTTTGCGCTCTTGGGCTTTATGACGACTTCCTTGATGGATATGTTGGCGCCCCTCAGCTCCAAGACCATGCCGCCGGATCCACCTGCGGGCGCGGCAAAGGCGGGAGCTGCTCCTCCTGCGGGTGCGGCCGCAGCAGCGGAGGCTGCTCCTTCAGGCTCCTTCTTCTTCAACTTGAGTGATAGCTTCTTTCCAG
>JANKMW010000030.1 GCA_024649985.1 Methanothrix sp. | reverse complement strand
CCTCGAATTTGGCTCTGGTGATGTGACCGACCATCGGAAGGGCCGCTTCGATTATGGTTCCGAAGCTTGCCTGCTCGCTTATTCCCATTTGCGAACCCCGCGAACAACTCTCGTTATGGCAGACTTCATCAAGGCAAATTGCGGCGGTGCAACCTGCAGCAGAGCTGCTGGGCGTTCGATAATATAAGGATGATTTCAATTATCTTAAAAATTTGATATGCGGGGGACGGGGTGGGCGGAACCAATCCCCGCCACACCGCTTCAATAGATGGCGTTCTGATAGAGGAGGACGCCCCAGAGGGCGCCGAGGGCTCCGATCGCCGCCGCCGACCGCCGCAGCCCCAGATCGTAGTAGGTGATCCCCACCGCCACCATGATCCCGACGTTCATCATGGCGGTGGCGGGCTCGATCGCTCCGGTCCTGTTCACAAAGCCGCTCCAAACCTGGGGGAGGAGGGCGAAGACCCCCATCACCGATCCCAGGGTCAATATCAGGTCATGCCGCTTCAACGCCGTAATCTTCCTTTCGACTCCAAAGCTGCTTTCTTTTCAGCTTGTTTGCCTTCATATCGGGGAGACAAACTTTTTGTCCGATCATTCAGTTTTTATCTGTATCCCCACATCTATATGTCGGCCGGATATCTTTTTCTGCCTCTATTCTCTGGCGAATATGGTCATTTGATTGAATTGACGATATACCGCCTCTGAACAATCCCATCACAGTTCGAATTGAGATTGAAAGTCTCTCAGCTCGATGTGCTGTAATTATACCGAGATAAATCTTTTGATCGGCGATAGTATCCGGCATATACGATTATATTTGTTTGATTTTCTATTATCAGATTTATTTGTGTATCTGAACCGAATTTTTCGGGATTAATCGATTATCAGACGGCTTATACGGATCTTATATCCATTCAGACCGGAAAAAATGATTTATAACTGAAAAAAAGCCGGCATAAAGGGTATATAAAAATCCAGAACCCCTAAAAACCCTGATATTGGTGGCGACGACCCCTCGTCTCCCCCATCCCCGGGAGGATCACCCCTTCACCTTCGACCCCCCAGGGGGGAGGAAGCTCGCGATGGCGTCGACGGAGGCTACGGCCTTGAGCCACCTCCTGTCATCCTCTTTTTCGGCGAAGGACCGATAGATCCTCTTCGCCAGATCCTCGGGGCTGAGTTCCCCGGGCTCCACCTCGACGATCGGATCGGCCCTCGGCTTCACCGCCGAGATGGGGCCACCGATGAGCTGATCGCCGGCTATGCCCAAAGCGACGCCGACGGGGACGTCCCGGAAGTACTGCCTCTCGCCCCGGACGACGAAGGCCCCCTTCTTCAGAAACTCGCCGGGCTCTGGGGTCTTGGTCACCTGATCGGCATTGACGAGGTAGCAGTCACCTTCAAAGAGCCCCGCCTTCCAGAGGCTGGAGTAGCTGACGGCGAACGAGGCCGCCTCCTCCAGGGTCTCCTCGGGGACCCCTTCCCCCAGCGTCTTGATGACGACCAGGGGCGCCCCCGGCGCGTCGGTGTGGAGGGCAAGGTCCCGCTTTTCGAGGTACTTGGCGTAGATCTCCTCGTTGCTGGAGGCATCCCTCCCGCCGATGACGAGGAATCCGTCCGACGAGGTGAACCAGCGGAACCTCTCGTACCACTTCGGCTTCTTCCGCCGGAATACCTTCCTCGTCTTCACCTTCTCGGGTCCTGCCTTCCTCTCGATGAGCCGGATCGTCTCCTCCAGGGCCTTCTCCGCCCCCTCCCTCTTCCTAGCCTGCTCCTTCGCCCGGTCGTAGTACCTCTGGGCGTTCTGGGGGACGGTGAGCTTTGAGTTCAGCTCCAGCTCGGCACCTCTCGCCTCTCCTTCCCCTCCGGCATTGGCCGCCTCTCCGCCCCCGTCCCCGGGGTCGTCTAGGCGGAGGAGGAGCTCGCCCTGGTAGTCGAGGGCGAGGATCTTCTCGGCTATGGGAAGGCCGGAGGTCTTTATCTTCGCCAGGATCTCGGAGTAGGTGTACCCCTTCTCGAAGCCTTTGGATATCGCGGCGAGGACCGCCTCCACCTCGCCATACCTCTCGTAGATCTTCTCGCCGAGGCGGGCCAACTCCCGCTCCTTATCCCGGAACTCCTGGATCGATCGCTCCTGCATCTCCCGTCTTCGTTCCAGGGCGGTCTTCGGCTTCACCCCCTCGGCCTTTGCCTCCTCGATGGCGAAGAACTCGTCGAGGGCTTCGCTGAAGCTTCCAAACTCCCGACGGTCTAGGCCGCCGTAGACGGCGAGGGGGGCGGGGACGGCGTCGACGACCCCGCCTTCGTCGAGGACGAGGTGGGGGTCGGTCTGGACGAGGCCGAAGATCTCTCCGAGGGCCCGGTGGACCCGGTCGATCTCCTCCCCGGTCAGGCTGTGAGCCGGCTCCGTCTTGTTGAGGCCGGCCCGTAGGCAGACCTCCTCGGCGTAGGTCCCCCCCATATTCAGACCCCGGACGAGGGTCCTCACCAGCTCCGAGTCGGAGGAGGCGAGGATGAAGGCGAGGTCGTTCTTCGAGACGGTCCGGGGGTCGAGCTGGTCCTCCCGGTACTGGTACTTCTCCCCCGCCAGGAGCTTTCTGTCCCTGAAGGCCAGCGGTCGCAGCGGCAGGACGATCCTCCCATAGTCGTCGAGGAGGAGGATGTTCCCCTTGGGGAAGATCTCGGCGATGAGGAGGTATCGATCGTCGCCCCGCTGGATCTCGATCTCCGCCACCCGGTCGAAGCCGTGCTGGCGGACGGCCGTCACCCGCCCTCCGGAAAGGCGGCTTCGGAGCATCGTCGGAAACTGGGGCGGCATCTTCGGCGCCTCCCTCGGCTTCTCGGTTAGGTGGATCCTTCTTCCGGCCTCCAGGATGAGGTCGAGCTTCCCCCGCCCCGAAGACTGGAAGGAGACGACGACCCTGTCGGGGGCGAGCTGGTAGGCCTTTCCGATGAACGCCCCCACGAGCTTCTCCTGCAGCTCCTCGACGACCGCCGCCACGTCCACGTTGCTCATCGCCTTCTTCATAATGATCGAAAAAGGGCGATGGAGAGATAAATAGTTGCGGACGAGATGGGGGATGATGGCGAAAGTCGGCCGATTTATAGCAGACGAGATGCTGATCCGGCTCGCCCGGTGGCTGAGGATGGCGGGCCAGGACGTCTCTCGCTCCCCGGAGGGGGCTGGCGACTCCGACCTCATCGAGGTCGCCCTGAAGGAGGAGAGGACCCTCCTCACCAGGGACCGGGTCCTGTCACAAAGGTGCGAGAAGGCGGGGGCCGGCTGCCTCCTGATAAGGTCCTCTGACCTCGACGCGCAGCTCTCCGAGTTTTCGGCTGCAGGATTCTCTTTGGAGCCGCACCCGGAGAGGTGCACCCTCTGCAACGGACCCCTGGAAGAGGCGGTGGGGCCAGAGAAGGCCGACGATGCCGCCGGTTCTGAAGAGGGATCGATCCATTGGAGGTGCCAGAGGTGTGGAAAGATCTACTGGCGGGGTTCCCACTGGCGGGGGATCCGGGAGAGGTTGGAGGGGAAGAGGGGCTGATCTTCCTCCAATGGATCTGTTGCGGGCCGTCCCTTCGCTACTATCAGGTCAAAAAATGAATAAGAGTTGTCAGGGTCAGAAGGATACGGTGACCGCGGACGTCGTCGTCTTCGGCCATACCCATTTTGCCAGCTCCTACATCGGCGGGTCGGGCAAAGAGAAGCTCTTCATAAATTCCGGGTCCTGGGTGGGCGAGGACGAGGTGATAGACGGGTTGGACCGCTACTCCAACACCTTCATCTACATCGACGAGGCGCAAGCCCACATCCTCAGATGGAACGATGGCGAGGTCGAGTCCGTCGAAACTCTCTGACCCCGCGGCTCTGGCATCCGGTCCAAAGATCCCGGATGCCGCCCGGTGAACGATGGCGACCCGATCGGCTGCTATTTATTCGGGAAAGCTCATCTCCACGGCCATGTTCGAAGAGATCGGTGCCGTCCGAAATCACGCAGACCCTGAATCCCTACAACACCTCGCCCTCTTCAAAGACAGCATCAGCGAAATATTGCTCATCGAGGGCCTGTACCCTTCGGATTACTTCAGGGCCGAATATTCTCACTATATCGTCGTCCACACCCCCCTGGATATCAAGGATTCGGAGCAGAACAACGAATGGTCCCACCGCTTCTCCAGCCGCTGCGGCGTCTCCATCGTCGAGAGGATCGGGGGCTGGGGCGGGAAAGGGAGCGGGTGCGGTAGCAGGTGCGGTAGCGGTAGCGGTTACGAAGACGGGGACCGGGACGGCCCGATATACGTCAGGGGCCTTATGGCGGCGAGAGGGTCGAAGGTCTATGCGATCCTTCCCTACACCCACATCCATCTCGCCGCCTCGAAGGGGGCGAGCTTTCCCGAGCTTCGGCCCGTCTCCACCAGGAACCGGATCTGGCCAGAGATCCTGCCGGAGATAGGAGGCGATAAGATCCTCGACGTAGGATGCGGATTTGGCAGGCTCACCCTCGACGTCGCCGAAAATAACCCGGATTCGCAGGTCTTCGGGATAGACGTCTACGAATCCCTGACGGCCCAGGCGCGGATGAACGCCGAGGCCCTGGGCATAAGAAACGTCGATTTCAGGACCGCCAGCGCCTACGCCCTCCCCTTCGAGGACGGCTCCTTTGAGATGGTTTATTCCTTCTTCATGCTCCACCACCTCGAGGATATCCCGATGGGGCTCTCGCAGATCCGGCGGGTCCTGGCAAGCGGGGGTCGATACCTGGCCGCAGAGCCCCTCGGCCATCACCACGGCCCGAACTACTCGGGGGGCGATTGGCTGCGGATCTTCGAGGAGGCGGGATTTTCTGCGGAGGTGGAGGAGAGGGAGGGAGCGGTGATCATTCGAGCACGTAAGGACGAATAAGAATATCGAGAAGTGATCTTTGTCGAATGCGGGATATTTTCATCACCAATCGGTCCGGGAGGGCGGGCGGCGCCGGACGGGGGGGGCGATCCTTGCAGCCGTGATCGTCTCAGCCGACGTCGAGATGTGACTAGCAGTAAGATACATCAAAAGGGAGCGGAACGGTCGGGATTTGGCGCCCGGGTGAAGGGAAGATATATCTTCGCACAAAAAAGAATTCATCACAGACCTAACTATGAGAGAAGATCCCATGACCGACCCCTGGCACACCCTGACCGTCGACGAGACCCTGGAACGGCTCAGCTCCAGCAGAGAGGGCCTCTCCTCCGATGAGGCCGCGCAGAGGCTCTCCGAGCATGGCGCAAACCAGCTCGAAGAGTTCTACAAGCCCTCGAAGCTCAGGTTATTCCTGCGCCAGTTCGAGAACTACCTGATCATAGTCCTCATCTTCGCCGCGGCGGTATCGTGGATCGCGGGGGAGACGACGAACGCCTACGCCATCTTCGGTATCATCTTATTCATCTCCATCATCGGCTTCTTCCAGGAGTACAGGGCGGAGCGGGCGATGGACGCCCTCCGGGAGATGGTGTCTCCGGAGGCGAACGTGCTGCGGTCCGGGAAGATGACCCGGATCCCCGTCAGGGAGCTGGTCGTCGGGGACGTGGTATACCTGGAGGCGGGAGACAAGGTCCCCGCCGACGGTCGGGTGATCGAGGAGACTTCCCTCCAGGTCGTCGAGTCGTCCCTCACCGGGGAGTCGGTACCGGAAGATAAGTCTGTGGAGGCGGTGGCCGAAGAGGCCCCCCTCGCCGACCGGACGGACATGGTCTACATGGGGACGATCGTCGTCTACGGCAACTGCATGGCCGCCGTCACGGCGACGGGGACGAGGACAGAGCTCGGCCGGATCTCGGGGCTCGTCCAGAGGAAGCCCGAGGACCCGCCGATAAAGATCAAGTTCCAGCATCTGGCAAAGCAGCTCGCCGTCGTCGTCCTCGCCGCCTGCGCCATCATCTTCGCCGTGGAGGTGAACCGGGGCGCTCCGGTTCTGGAGACTCTGATCATCGCTACCGCTCTGGCCGTCGCCGCCATCCCCACGGCCCTCCCCTTCATCACGACGATCACCCTCGCCTACGGGACCCAGATCATGGCGGGGAAGAACGCCATCATCCGCCGCCTCCCCGCCGTCGAAACCCTCGGCTCGACGACGGTGATCTGCACCGACAAGACCGGGACCCTCACCCGGGGGGAGATGATGGTCCGGAAGATCTGGACGACCCGGGGGGTGGAGGTGACCGGGACCGGCTACGACCCCGCCGGCTCCTTCCTCCAGGAGGGCGAAGAACTGAATCCCAAGGAGGATAAACACCTCTGCGCCCTCCTCGTCGCCGGAGCCCTCGCCAACAACTCCAGGCTCGAGGAGGGGCCCGACGGCTGGCAGGTGATCGGAGACCCCACCGAGGGGGCGCTGATCGTCGCCGCCTCGAAGGGGGACCTCCTCGACTACGTCGAGGGGTGGTACCTCGAGGAGGTGGTGGAGTTTCCCTTCGACTCGGAGATGAGGAGGATGACCACCGTCCATCGATCCCCCGACGGGCTCACCGTCTCGATGAAGGGGGCCCCCGAGACGGTCCTCGCCTTCTGCGCCCGGATCATGCGGGACGGCTCCGAGGATCCGATCACCTCCGAGGACCGCCTGATCGCCTCGAAGGCCGCCGACGAGATGGCGGGCCGCGGCCTGCGGATCCTCGCCCTGGCGGGAAAGGAGATGGCTCCTGGCGAGCCCCTCGACCGGGAGGCCGTCGAGTTGGATCTGACCTTCCTCGGCCTCGTCGGGATGATGGACCCGCCCCGGGAGGAGGCGAAGGAGGCGATCAAGGTCTGCGAGGCGGCCGGGATCAGGCCGGTGATGATCACCGGCGACCACAAGCTCACCGCCTCCGCCATCGGCCGGGAGCTGGGCATCTTGAATGAGGGCGGCCGGGTCCTGGAGGGGACGCAGCTGGACGAGATGACCCCAGAAGAGCTCGCCGAGGTTATCGAGGAGGTCTCGATCTTCTCCAGGACGACGGCGGAGCAGAAGGTGAGGATCGTCGAAGCCCTCCGCAAAAAGGGGCACATCGTCGCCATGACCGGCGACGGGGTCAACGACGGACCCGCCCTTCGTACAGCAGACATCGGGATCTCCATGGGAAAGACCGGTACGGAGGTCTCCAAGGAGGCCTCGGATATGGTCATCGCCGACGACAACTTCGCCACCATCGTGGCGGCGGTGGAAGAGGGCAGGAGGATCTACTCCAACATCAGGAAAGCCTCATCCTACCTGCTATCCTGCAACTTCGCCGAGGTGATGACGATATTCATCGGCGTCATGCTGGGCCTGCCCGTCCCCCTCATCGCCCTCCAGATCCTCTGGATCAACATCGTCACCGACGAGTTTCCGGCGATAGGCCTCGGCGTCGAGCCGGCCCATTCAGACCTGATGAAAAATAAGCCCAGAGACCCGAGGGAGCCGATCCTGACCAGGGGGCTCTTCCTCTACACCCTGGGGATATCAACGGTCATCTTCATCGGGACCCTCGGGCTTTATGCCAACGCCCTCCGGGGCGGCGCCCCCCTCGAGGAGGCGAGGACGACGGCATTCGCATCCCTGGTGATCTTCGAGATCTACAACGCCTACAACAGCCGATCCCTCCAGACCTCCTTCTTCAAGATGGACCCGAGGACGAACGGAAAGCTGATATTGGGGCTTGCCGCGTCCCTCGGAGCCCTTCTCCTGGCGATATACCACCCCTTCATGCAGAGGCTCTTCGAGACCACCCCCCTCGATGCCGAGAGCTGGGCTGCCATCGTCATCGCGGCCTCGGCGGTGGTGGTGGTGGCGGAGATCTTCAAGTGGATGGAGCTTCCTGAGAGGAGCGACCGCACCGACTGAGGTCCCGGGCCCTGTCATAGAGGTGGGGTACCTGAGGTCGTCGGGAGGAGAAGGGGGAGGAAGTTGGGGCGGGTAGAGGGCGTTATAGAGGAGGAGAAGAGGCCCGGGGGGAGGGGGAGAATAGGTAGAACCTCGCCTCGCGAAAGTTTACGAGGGTCCGGCGAAATCCCGGGATCGCAGCCACCTCTTCGGCCAGGGGCCTTACGATCACCTCGGCCCCGATCCCTCGGGCCACCCTCCCTGCGGCGAGCTGCATCTCCAGGGGCGGCCTTATGGAGTAGAGGAGGGAGGCGCCCCGGTAAAAGTCCAGGCGCGGAGAGAATATGTCGTCTGCAACGACGGCGAGGCCTCCGACGGTCCGGGCCGTTTTATCGGTGGCGACGACCTCCAGTTGAGGGATGAGGAGGAGGGCGACCTCGGGGGCGGCGCCCATCCCCACCTCCACCACCTTCCCCGAGTACCGGGCGAGGATGAACCGGGCGAGGTCGGCCCCGCCCCTGATATACTGATCTGACATCTCTCGACTTTACAGCCCCAGCTTCTCCAGGGCGATCATCGCCGCCTTCTCCCCCGATAGGAGCATCCCGCCGAAGATGGGTCCCATCCGAGGGCCTCCGGCGACGGCCGTCGCCGCCATCCCCGCGGCTATAAGCCCTGGATAGACCTCCTGGGTCACCTCGACGACGGTCTTCTCTCCGACGTCGGCCCACATCGGCTTCTCGCCGACGACCCCGAGAGATCCAACCTTCGCCCCCGGGATCTTCCTCTGGACGACGTTGCAGACGTTGGCGTCGTGGCCTGTCCCGTCGATGACGACCTTCGCCCTGATCGATAGGGGGTCGACGTGAAGCCTCGTCCTCTCCACTGCCTCCCAGTTGATGACGAGGCCTGCGATCCTCTCGTCCTCCCGGATCATGACGTCCTCGACGGTGACGAGGTTGATGATCTCGGCACCGGCGTCGACGACCCCCGCCGTAAGCTTCGCCACCGTCTCGATGGAGCTTGCTATGTAGTAGCCCTCCTCGTACTCCCGGTACCAGACCCCGAACTCGTCAAGGATCCTGCACCCCTCCTTCTGGACGACGATCCGGGGAAACATCATCCCGCCACCCCAGATCCCCCCGCCTACGGCGAGGTTCCTCTCGAAGACCACCGTCTTGGCGTCCGCCTCGGCGAGCTTCTTTGCTGCCACCAGGTTTGCGGGGCCCGCCCCCACCAGGGCCACGTCCACGTCGGTGTACTTCAAAAAGGACTCCATGTAGGACTCGACTATCGCCTTTGTGATCGTAACTTCATCAAGCGCCATGAAAGGGGCGATTGGTCCGATCGGTGATAAAGATATCCTTCTTGGAAATTCTTATCTACCATCCCCCCATCCTCTACCCCTGGCGGAGATCTTCATAAAGGGGGACCGGGCTTTGAAGGCCGAGAAGTTTTCCAGGGTGGATCAGCCCCCCGTTCTGGACGGGGGTGGAAGGGATGGCGTTTGAGCCGGGAGGAGCTTTCCGGTCCGAGGAGATATGCTACTCGTACGATGGCGAGGAGTTCTCCAACCCCAGGATCCTGGTGGTGGGGTGCGAAGATGCAGGGTGCCGTATGGCGGCGAGGCTCGCAAACCTTGGGGTCACCGGCGCCGACATCTTGACGGCGAAGGCCGACAGGAGCCGGATCGACGGGATCGGGGCCGGAAAGAAGATCCTCGTCGGGGAATCCGTCGTTGGCGGTGGTGGTGCCGGAGTTGGCTCCGATACCATACCGACGGCGGCCCGTGGACCACGCCCTACGATCGAGGTGGCTCTCAGAGACGCAGACCTCGTCTTCGTCGTCGCGGACCTCGGGGGCGGTACCCGGACCGGGACGCATACCGCCCGCGCCGTATGCCGGATGGCAAAAGACCTGGGAAAGATGGCTGTGGCGATCTTCACCCTCTCCCCCAGATCGGGTGGAGGTGGTGGCAGCAGGTCGCCTTTCTCCCCCTTGGATATCGACGGTCTGACGAAGGCCGCCAACATCCTCATCCTCCTGGATATCGAGAGGGTCTTTGAGATGGCGCCGGGCCTCTCGACGGATCAGGCCATCTCGGTGATGGATCAGGTGGCGGCAGAGATCGTCAAGGGTATCGCCGAGACGGTGACGAAGACCTCTCTCATAAACCTCGACTACGCCGACTTAAAGACGATCATCTCCTCCGGGGGCCTATCGGCGGCGCTGGTGGGGGAGTCCGATTCGGCTGCGGCGGCGGAGGAGATCGTCCAATCGGCGTTGAGGTCGCCGATGGCGGACGTGGATATGAGAGGAGCCACGGGGTGCCTCCTCCACATAACGGGAGGAAGCGACCTCTCTCTCAAGAAGGTGGCGTCGGTAGCCTCCGCCCTAACCGGTGAGATGGGTCCGGGGGCGAACGTCATATGGGGGGCGAGGGTGAAGGAGGGGTTCGAAGGGAAGATGCGGGTCATCGCCATAATGACCGGGGTGGGGCTTTCTGCCCGATCCTGCCTCCGGGAGGCCCGTCGGGATTCATGACCTCCGGGGCGGCGTCTCTGTCCTGATCCTGAGGAACTTCTCCTCCTCTCCCAGGGTCATGGTGGCGTCGATCCCCACCTTCGTGGTGATCCCGTCAACGGACCGCGGATCGAGGGTGCTCCCCCGGACGTTGGGGCGGATGACGATGTCCTCGTCCCCCTTCACCCTGGTGGAGACGGCGTACTCCAGGTCCTGGAGGTTGTAGACGTCGATGTCTTCGTCGACGACGATGACGTGCTTCAAGCTCTTATGAGCCTCGAAGGCGGCGTCGATCACGTTTATCGGGTCGGCCTCGCCCCTCTTTTTGATCTGGACGACGGCGTGGAGGTAGGAGCACCCCCCCTCTGTCAGGAGGACGTTTCTGACATCGGCGACCGAGGACGCCGCCCTGAATATCAGCGGCTCGTAGGGGACGCCCATCAGCATCTTGTGTTCGCCCCCCGATGGGAGGAGGGCGTGATAGATGGGAACCTCCCTCGTCATCATCTTCGTCAGGTGGATCACCGGCTCCATCCTCGGAAAATCTCGGGTTGCTGTGATGTCGACGAAGGGCCCCTCCTTTGCCCTCTCGCCGTCGATGTACCCCTCCAGGACGATCTCGGCGTGGGGGACGCAGACGCCGTTATCGAGGGCGACTAGCTCCACGGGGTCTTTGGATAGGGCGCTGGCGTACTGAAACTCCATCCCTGGAGGGACCCGAGTGCTGGCGGCGATGAGGACGACGGGGTCGATACCGATGACGATCCCCACCGGGAGCCTTCCGCCCTCGGCGACCGCCTCCTGGAGGAGGTTGTAGGTATGCCTTCCAGAAACGACCCGTGCTACGAGCTTGTCCTTCCCCAGGACCATCATCCTGTGGACGGAGGCGTTCGTCTTCTCGCCGAAGGAGGAGACTACGATCCCTGAGGTGATGTAAGGGCCCCCGTCCCCTTTGAAGTGGGTGAGGATGGGCAGGCTCGTGAGGTCTGGCTCTCCGACGACCTCCATGAAGGAGGAGGAGTCCACCTCCCGGATCCAGCCGCCTCCCATATCGATCTTTGCGAGGTATCTCGTCATATCCTCTTTCGAGGTCGATAAAGCCCTGGCCAGAAGCTCCCGGGTCCCGAGGACGTTGATGCAGCACTTCTTGCCGTCGACGTTGTTGTAGAGGATGGGGCCGGCCCCGACGGAGAGGGCCGCAGCCTCCAGCACCGGCGAGACGGGACGGTCCACCTCCTCCAGAAGGCCGGCCTCCTGGAGGCCGTGGAGGAAACCTCTGAAGCTCATGGGAGAGGAGATGCCACCCGTCGATAAAGACCTTTCCTTCTCAGACGATGAGGACTGCTATCGCTCCCGTCAAGAATATGCCGTCGAAGGTCCCTGCGCCCCCGATGCTCGCCACCGGGGCGCCGAGGTCACAGATCCGGCGGAGGTTGAGGATGTCGGCTCCGATGAGAGTCCCCAGGACCCCCCCGACGTAGGCTGTTACGAACCGGCATTCGGGGATGGGGCAAAAGGCGGTGGTGAGGAGGACGGCGGATAGGGCCGCGGCCAGGGGCGGTATGAAGAGAGGGGTGGCGATCCCCAGTCCCCTTATCGGCCTCGCCACGCTGAACGCCACCAGGGCGACGATGAACGTCCCCGCGAGGGCCGTGCTGGCGAACGATGGGTATGTTATGAGGAGGTAAGCCGATACGAAGATCGGGATCAGGGCGCCTCCGACGTTCACCGCCACCGTCGTCTCGTTCTTGACCGTCTTCACCACAGGCACCCGATAGACGATCCCGAAGGACTTGACGAGGCTATCCTTCACCACAGGAACCTTTGACTCGACGGTGAAGAGGGGGAGGTTCATCCCGGCTCCGATGAGGGAGGCGGCCAGGAGGAGGAGGGCGTCGGACCAGGAGAAGCCCATCTTGGTGAAGGCGGTGCCGAGGGCTCCGAAGAAGAGGAGGGCGACGATCGCCCAGACGACGGCGGCGAGAAGGAGGATCGCCAGGATCCCGAAGGGGAGGTAGACCATCCTGGGGTTCATGAGATCTGATCGATTCTCATGAAGTATAACCCTTCATCCCCCGAGACGGACCTTCCTGCGAAAGAGTGGCCAAAGGAAAAGGCTGATCTAACTTCAGATGGTATATGGGCCGAGAAGATCTCAAAACCGAGTCGTATGGAGCGGATATGATGACAGAACCTGAAGAAAACCGGATCAAGCACAGCATAATGGTGATGAGCGGCAAAGGCGGCGTCGGAAAGACGACGGTCGCCGTCAATTTGGGCCTCGGCCTCGCCCTCCGCGGCAAGAAGGTGGGGATCCTGGACGCCGACATCACGGGGCCGAACGTCCCCAAGATGCTTAAGATAGAAGACGAGGTCCTGACGGGCGAGGATGACCGGACGATCCGTCCCGTGGAGATCCCCGTGGGGGCAGACGGGGAGTTGAGGGTTATCTCCATGGCCTTCATCATCGGAAAGGAGAGCCCCGTAGTCTGGAGGGGGCCGCTGAAGACCCAGATGCTCAAGCAGTTCATAGAGAAGGTGGCCTGGGGTGACCTCGACTACATGCTCATCGACCTGCCTCCCGGGACCGGCGATGAGCCCCTCAGCATCGCTCAGCTCCTCCGCCCCGACGGGACGGTCGTCGTCACCACCCCTCAGGATCTGGCCCTCCTCGATGCCAGGAGGGCGATCGATATGTCCAGGTCCCTGGGGGTTCCGGTACTGGGGATCGTCGAGAACATGAGCGGCTTCTCCTGCCCCAGGTGCGGCGGAGCCATCGACCTCTTCAAGGTCGGCGGGGGGGAGAGGGCGGCCGAGGAGCTACAAGTCCCGTTCCTCGGAAAGATCGAGATCGATCCCGCCATCTGCGAGAGCGGCGACAGCGGCAGACCCTTTATCCTCTCCGTCCAGTCGAAGAACTCAGAGCCCTTCGACGGGATGGCGAGAAGGATCATGGTCCACTACGAAAGCGGCGATCGAGATTCATGGCCGAAAGACAGGCTCTCATAAATGGATGATCCAGAAAAAAAGAGGGGGGCAGGGTGGAAAAGCCGTCGGTCTGCGGGACCATTCTGACCTTTTCTGTGAGGTCACCACTTCCCCGACCTGATGATGTTCAGGTTCTCGACGACCTTCGCTCCCGCCTCCTGGCTGAGTTTGTACTTCTGAGATATGGCCAGCGCCCTGGCGATCTCGTTCTGCTCGTCGGAGCCGGTCCGTTGGGTCACCAATACGTCTGCAGCAGCGTACCCCTTCTCCAGAAGGGTCTTTTTGACCTCCTGGAGGAGGGCCTCGTCCATGCATAGCGGTCCGGTCCCGATCTCCTCGACGACCTTATCCATCTTCTCCATCTCTTTTGTCTTCACTCTCAAACCTCCTCGATACGTCCAACGGGATCGTCGCCCTCATGCCTTCGGCATTCGCTTCAAGCCCGGCGACTGCGACGATTATAATGAGGACCGACAAACTTAAGAAATTTTCGCCAATATAGTGGGCAAGGACGGCAGGAAAAGCAAATATGGGCTTGGTGGTGGGGTGGGGGCCGCTCCCACCGGCCATCATCCGGCACGATCGCGCCTTTCATCATGCAGATCTTCGGGGTTCTGTATTATGAGGTTTCTGTAGGGGTAGGGTATCTCGATCCCCTCTTTGTCGAACCTCTTTTTGATCGCCTCCCTGATCTCGCAGCCGGTGGTGAAGGCGACGTCTCTCTTGGGGACGTCGACGCTCAGCCGCAGGTTGACGGCGAAGTCCCCCAGATCCGTCACCCTCACAGTTATCTCGTGGTTCTTGAGGACGAGAGGGTGGCGCTTTGCAACGTCCAGCATGATATCTCTCGCCTTGTCTATATCTGCGGAGTAGGCGATCCCGACGTTTATGGGCCATGTGATCACAGGGTCTGTTATGGACCAGTTGACTATCGGCTGGTTTCCCATGATGCTGTTGGGGACGAAGATCCTCCGGCCGTCCCAGGTTTTGATGGTGGTGTGCCTCAGGGTCAGATCCTCCACCTGGCCGTACTCGCCGTTGAAGTCGATGTAATCGCCTACCCTGAAGGGTTGGAAGACCGCGAGAAATATCCCAGAAATGATGTTTGCGAGGGAGTCTTGCGCCGCAAAACCGATGGCGATGCCCGCAACCCCGGCGCCTGCAAGCAAAGTCACGGCAAGCCTATTGAGATGAGGTATCTGGTATATGACCAGCAGAAAACCGGCTACATAGACCGCCGCCACCAAAAGCCTGCTGACCAGGCTCCGGAAGGTCATCTCCGTCTCGACGTCGAGGCCGGCTTTGCCGTTCCTGGTGATCCTGGGGAGGTGGACGTTTATGGCGTATTTCACGATCTTGACGGCGACGTATGTCAGAAGGACGATGGAGATGATCTTAAAGATTATGACCGAAATGGAGACGATATCTATGCCGAGGGTCGCGTTCAGATGGTCAACAATGGAGACGACCGTCGAAGCGCCTCCCTCACCCGTCAGATGGGAGGGGATCTCTGAAGATAGCTCCCTTGGAAGATCCGTCGTCAGGTTCGAGAGGTTCGATGCCGGATCGAGATCATCGGGACCGAAGTCTGAGGGGACGGTGTAGGCGTAGAATACGTCCTCTTCCGCCGATAGGATCTCGTCCTCTTCCATCAGGGCGGATGAAGCTCAGAGATACTTAAGATTTTCGCAGCAATCCGGTTTAATCATATGGATGGGCCCCTGAAAAAGCTTTTAACACATTACCCGGATCGTATACCAGCAGAAGAGGGGATGATCTTATGCATAGAAACGGCGTACAAAAGAGGATCGTGGCGATCTCGGCGATGCTCCTCTTCCTCTCGTGGGGGCAGACTCAAGCAGCGACATTCGTCGTCGCCCCCGACTACGACGACAGGCTCATCCAGGCCACCATAAACCGCGCCAGCGACGGGGACAGAATCATAGTCAAGAGCGGCAATTACCGCGAAAACCTGAACGTTTCAAAGAGGATTGCCCTGGTGGGCCTTGACACGGGTCCAGGAAAACCGGTGGTGGACTCCGGTGGTATAGGAAGCGCCGTCGTCATATCCGCCGAAGGGGTCACATTTGAGGGTTTCGAGGTGACGAACTCGGGGAAGTTGTGGAAGGACGCCGGGATTAAAGTGATTTCAAAAGATAACACCATAAGAAACAACATAGTCACCAAAAACGAATACGGCATAGTCCTGGACGGCTCTGCGAGGAATAATGTAATAAAAAATTACGTCTGCCAGAACGACGTTGGCATCTCCCTTTATTCCTCGGAGAGATGCACCATCGCGGAGAACGAAGCCTGCAACAACACCTTCGGCGGGATTCTCCTCAGCAGATCAAATAACAACACCATAAGGAACAACAACGCGAGCCTAAACCGTTGGGCGGGAATAATCCTGGGCGAGTCCAGCGACAACACCGTCGCCAACAACATAGCCCGATATAACGAGAACCAGGGGATATGGCTCCTGCGCTCTTCTGCCAACACCGTCCGAGGAAACAGGGTGAGGTACAACGACATCTTCGGCATCCGTCTCTTCTACTCCAACAGGAACTCCATAAGCAGCAACATAGTCCGAAACAACCTGGACGGCATCAGCCTCGAGAACTCCAACGGGAACGTTCTCGCAGGAAACAACCTGAGCATCAATGACTACGGGATATACGCCGACCAATCCTTCAACAACAGGATTTACATGAACAACATCGTCAACAACCAAAATAACGCTCATTCATGGAACTCGACGAACTTCTGGAACTCGACGGAGATTCTGAGGTATACTTATAACGGCGTAGCTTACAGGAGGTACCTCGGCAACCACTGGAGCGGTTACTTCGGACCCGACCCCTTCGGAGACGGCCTTGGGGACATACCTCATACGGTCTCGGGTCAGGAGAGGGATTACAACCCCCTCAGGAGAACCTCCGAGATGTACACCCTCCGAGGCTGATGTAAGTAATATAAAAAAGGTACGTGTTTAGCTGGCCAGGCTTGATCTCAGTATCTGTAGAGTATTGAGTCCCTGTTGCTTCCATGTCGACAGGACGGTCGGTAGTGAACCATCAGTGAGTTGATGTTATTTATACTATTACGTTCTATCTCATT
>JANKMW010000002.1:47453-52197 GCA_024649985.1 Methanothrix sp. | reverse complement strand
AATTCACCGACCCGGAGGCGGCCCTGATCTTCCTCGCGCCGCGGCCTTGCCCGGCCCTTCCGGCCCCGATTATCCTCATCCTCGCGATCACCTTCTCTGCAATACCTTGATCCTCCTCGCCGTCCGCGTCTAGGTCATCTTCATCCCCGGACGAAGGCGTCCCCTATCCCCGCCAAGAGAATATACTTTGGCCGGTCGGCAGAACCGCCCGGAGGCCCCTTACATGCCCAAGCTGAAGATCCGGGGCGGGGACCTGGACCTGGTGGAGTACGAGTTCAGCCCCTTCTCCCCCGGCGAGAAGATCAACGCCCTGGGGATCGATGTAATCCGCCCCCTCGCCCCCCGGGAGGTGATGGTGACGGAGAGATATCCAAAACTCTCCAAAGGCGCATCCGTCTGATGACATCCTCTTCGTGAATTCTTCCGTCCGTCCCGGCAGCCTCCTTGAAGCCCCAACGCTATTGAGGGGTTATATCGAATAGAATAAATATCCGATAACGCCAACTGATAGCCGATAAAAGGAGGATAGTCGATATGCCTGACCAATCGACTCAGGGATCGGGGAGAAACAAGGCAAAGAAGCGGAAGAACAACAATCCCAGTGCCTGCGTCTGCCCTCGGTGCGGCTTTGAGATCGAGAAGACCGCTGGCGTGAACTGCCGTTCGATAAAATGTCCGGAATGCAGAGTTCCTCTTATGGGCAAATGACCGTCTGATGCTCGCCCCTGACGCTGACAAGACCGGCCCCGTCCGGACCTGCCAGATCCCCAGAACTTCGATTCGAGGACCGCCAGGCATCCCTGATCGTCCGGGCATCTCTGGCATCCCCCTTTTTTCGAGCTATCTATAAGACCGCAAAGGAGCCGAAGGGGGCTGATGACGAGGATCGATAGAAATACCAGGGCGACGACGCAGCCGGGCTTGGGACGCCAGAGGCCGCCTATCGATACGAGGACGACGATGACTCTCGGGCAGGGGTGTTATCTTGAGCAGAACTCTCCGGAGATATCACCGGAACAATATCATATCTCCCTTTCCGGCCGGATCATCTGAAGAGGTTGCCTCCCCGGTCCAGGAGGAGGTGGAGGTTGTAGCCTAAAAAGGAGGCGAGGGCGATGAAGAGCGCCTCGCCGGGTGCCGCCTCGAAGCCGAACCGGACGATGGCGAAGGCGATGAGGGCGTAGACGGCGGCGAAGACCGAGGAGTGGACGACGCCCCGGTGGTCTGGCATCAGGACCCGGAAGAGGTTCCAGCCGACGACGGCGGCGATAGCCGCTCCAAACCAGGCGAGGGAGAGGTTGATGATCGGGTACGGGGTCAACGTGAAGACGAGACCCAGGTTCTTGAAGGCCGATATCCCGACGGCGACGGCGACGAAGGGCTTGATCACCCTGTGGATGAGGGCCTCGGGATGGTCTATGTCCGGCAGGTCCGAGCCGATGACGTAGAAGACGTAGCCGAGGGACATCGCCATGAAGGTCAGATCGATGGGGAAGCCGAGGTATAAGTCCAGAGCCGCCAGAAGGAAGATCGCTATCGGGTACGTTAAAATGCCCGCCAGGACGTGCTCGTCGTAGTTCAGGGCCGCCGCCCCCGACCCAAAAACCGCCTCCCCTCCGATATCTCCGGCCCGAAGATCTCCATCCAACTCACCCCTTCAGGTCGGAAGCGACGACCGGCGGGGATTTTACCCTTTCCCTTCGCCGGAAAAGCGCGAACTCACTCCAGGGGCCACTCGCCGACGGCCGAGTCGACCTCCTCCATCAGCCGGATCGTCTCCTTCAGGGCGACGATTATCCTCTGGTAGACGGTCAGGTCGTCGTAGGAGAGCTGCCTTCCCCGCCGGTCCTTCAGCCACTTATCGCAGACCTGATAGCCGCCTACCTGATGCTCCCAGACCTCAGGAGGGACGCCCTCGAAGTACTGGCTCTTGTTGATGTAGACCCGACCCGCCTCAAGGACGGCCCCATCTTTCGATCCCGGCTCCGTCTCCCCCGGCGCGAAATATTTCGGGCGGCCCTTCTCCACCCGGTTGTCCCCGACGACGGGATAGCGGGTGGTAGGCTGCCCCAGAAGGGGAGATTCGAGGAGATGGAGCCCCACCAGCTCGCCGCCGAGCTTCACCAGCCGGCGGAACTTCGAAAGGTCAGACGTCAGGGGCACCCTCGGGAAGTCGATCTTCAGAAACTCGGCGTACCTCTCCCGATAGCTCGGCGAGTGGAAGACGGCGTAGATGTAGTCGAAGACGTCCTCCGGCCCGAAGGTCGCCTCACGGTCTCCCCTCCCGTCTGGCACAAAGGAGAGGCCGAGCTTTCCGGCGAAGTCGGCGACGAACTCGGGGCTGAGGTTCGGGACGCGGCCGTCTTTTCCCGGCGGCCAATCGGCGCTTGCGAGGGATTTCTGCCGGGAGGAATCAGAGGAGGAGGGGTAGAGGTATAAAATAAATACTTGATTTGCTTCTCTACTCGTTGTAGACACGGCGCAATCATTTGCAGGAAAACCAGAAACCCAAGAATGCCGATATCCTGCAACAGCTTGTTGACGTGATGATAGTAAACAAAGATTTTCTCTATGTTTCACATTATCCATCAATTCGCGCCTTGGATAATCCATCACAGCGTTGCTGAAATAACACCATCTCCAATCGAATGGGCGATAAAGACAGATCAAAAGGTGCTTTTCCAAATCGGAATCCATCTGCAACTGTGCACGGATCGCAGAAAGCTTCCAATCCCGATTATCTCTCAAATTGTAACGTTCTCTAATTAGTTCATCTGAAAGAGAGGTATCACATAGATCTTTAACGCGCTTTTTTATTTGATCGCGATCGAAGTCTATCGCAAAGTGATCTCGATGCGTTTGAAATCCCAAAACATTAGCTGGAAATACATCTGTTACTTTCCAGCTTTTTTGATACTCATCATTTAAGCCATGATTTTGAGGTATAAATAAGTAAAATGGCTTTTGAGGAATCAGATTTGCCCATTGAGTTATCTCGATATCCGTTCCCGATAAAATTTGATATTTATCCTCCCTCGACCCCCAAAGTTCTGCATGGTAGACCTTGGCCAGGCCGTTTTTCTCAGGCGTTTTAACGAAGATCCCAATGGCCACGCCCTGCTGAATGTCGAAAACGTTCTCGTCCTTCGAGCCGTCGGGAGCCCGCTCCTTCTTCTTGGAGTTACCGTGGAGATCCAATATATAAATCTCGTCAAAGGCTTCCATCAGCTGCTGGCGCATCCCTCGGAAGGTCGGGTTGTCGAGGTATCCGTGATTGGTTATGAAGGCTAAGATGCCCCCTCCGGTCTGCCCCATCTCAGTCAGATCGATCCAGGTATGTTCGATACGCCACTGACCCCAGCGGAGGAACTTGACGTAATCGTCCTGGAGCCACTTCGGATTCTTCTCGCCGAGGGGCTTTCCGTCCACCTTATAATAATCTTGCAGAATCTTGCCGACGAAAGTAGGAGTTCTCTTACCGTTCACCATCTCCCAACTGCGATTGGACGAGTGGCCGGAGTACGGTGGGTTTCCGATCACCACCATTATCGGCTTGTCCCGCTTCACCATCGAGGCCGATTGGGCCTCCCGGCCGATCGCCTCGTAGCCCCAGAGGTTCTTCCAGGGGTTCTCGGCCTCTTCGAGGGTGTTGGTGAGGTAGACCCCCAGCCTCTCGTTGCTTTTGAAGTCGTAGATCCAGTCCTTTCGGACTTCAACGGGGAGGTCCTGGCCCGCCAGCATCATCCCGAGCTTGAAGTGGGCGACGGCGTAGGGGGCCATCAGAAGCTCAAAGCCGAAGATCCGGGGGAGGAGGTGGTCTCTTACATAGGCCGACCAGTACCCGGCGTTCCCGTGAGTCATGAAGTCCTGGCGGATGTGATCGATGACGGCATAGAGGAAGGTCCCCGTCCCGCAGGCGGGGTCGAGGATCAGAACCTTGGGGGAGGTCTTCGTCATTCTCGCGGGGAGCTTTGACGGGTCCGGTTTACCGTAACGGTCCATGACCGGCGCCTCCTCCTCGTACTCGACCGTCGAGGAGTCCATCAGCCCTCCCCCGAGGCCGAAGTGGCTTTTGAGGATCGAGTCGACGGACCGGACTATGTAAGAGACGACCGGCTCGGGGGTGTAGTAGACCCCCCGCCTCTCCCGAAGTTTGGGGTCGTAGGCGGCAAGGAACGTCTCGTAGAAGTGGACGACCGGGTCCTCCTGCTTCGTCCTCTTCCCGAAGTCGGCGAGGACCGAATCGAGATCGGTGTGGTCGAGGATGGTGACGACGTCCTCGACGTAGTCGACGTACGGCTCCTCGTCGAGGGCGGTCCCGGTGATCGTCTCGAAGAGCTGGCGGAGGAAGGGGTTGGTCCTGGGGATCGACCTTGCCGCCCCGAGGCGGCGGAAGGGCTCGGGGCCCGCGTGGTTACACCGGGCGGCAAAGAGGCCGTATACGATCGTCTGGGAGTACATGTCCGCGAACTCTCCAGTCTTCTCCGGCTGGTCGAGGTCGGGGATCAGAACCTCGGCGAAGGCCCGTCGCAGGTTTCGCAGCTCCGTCGATGCGAGATCCTGCTCGAAGGCCATGACGACCGCCCTCTGGATCTCCCGGGCGAGCCGCGCCAGCCTCTCGGAAAGCTCCTTCGAGGAGGTGATGGGCTCGGGGCTCTGGTCGAGGAAGCTTGCCAAGAGCCGCTCCACCTCGGCATCTCCCTTCTTCACCGATACGATCTTGCCGTCCCTGGTGAGCTTCGCC
>JANKMW010000002.1:35082-47443 GCA_024649985.1 Methanothrix sp. | reverse complement strand
CAGGCGGGCGCGCTCCCGGAGCGATCCCTTGTGGTACCTGCGAAACTCCAGGTAGTCGGTGAGGACGAGGTTTTCCAGGGAGCGCAGGTAGCGGTCGAGCTGCTCTGACCTCTCCGCCTCGTCCAGGGACTTTCCGACGTCCTTCGCCTCGATGTACCCGACCGATAGATCGCCCCTCTTGACGACATAGTCGGGGGCTCCGCAGTCGACCCTTTTGGGCTCGTTGATGGCGACGACATCGGGGGCGAAGGACTCCACCAGCGCCTTTAGCGCCGCCCGGTGAGTGTGCTCGGTCGCCTCTCCAGTCCCAAACTCCCGCTTAACCTGCGCCAGGTAAGATTTCAAGTCGCCCATCTCTTCATCGCCGCCGGATCGTCCCCGATCTCAAAAATCATAAAATCTGATGAGATATAAGTGGCCTTTGCTTACTGAGCCGAAGGGCCACATTCCAGGATAATTATATACCTCTTCAGAGCCAAAGTTGAGTTGATGGAGAGCATAGAAGAGCTGATGGAAAAGCTCCCACCAGACCTCCAGCAAGAGGTCAAGGATTTCGCCCGGTTCCTGGTGGAGAAGAAGGCGAAGCCGAGACGAAAGAAGCTCCGTCTGACCTGGGCAGGGGGCCTTCGGGAGTTTCGCAACCAGTATTAATCACTTGATATTCAAAAGAAGTCTCTCGAATGGTGGGGCGACTGACCCTACCAGCAGAAACCCGCTTTTGATGGTTTGATGCTCTTCAGATCCCAATCCCTCGATCCAGCCCCGCCGCTCGAGCGAGGCCGACCGCCTCGGCGTACTCCCGCAGGGTGATCGGCCGGCTCAATTCCGGATAGCTGTAGGCCTTGTAGCAGGGGTGGTACTGGGCCATGACATTGAGGTAGGTCTCCGGTGAGACCTCCTCGGCCAAAAAACGGACGACCTCGGCGGTCCCGGCCAGGTTCTCAGGCAGGACCAGGTGGCGGACGAGGAGCCCCTGGATGGCGACCCCGTCGTCGTCGACCTCCAGGGGGCCGACCTGCCGGTGCATCTCTCGGATCGCCGCCTTCATGATCCTCGTGTAGTCGGGGGCGTCAGAGTACTTTTTTGCGGTCGAGTCGGTCCCGTACTTGGCGTCGGGCATGTAGATGTCGAAGATCCCGTCGAGGAGCCGGAGGGTCTCGACGGAGTCGTACCCCCCGGAGTTGTAGACCAGGGGTACCAATAGGCCCATCGCCGCCGCCTCGCAGAGCGCCTCCAAAATTTGGGGTACGAAGTGGGTGGGGGTGACGAAGTTGATGTTGTGGCAGCCGCCTTCCTGGAGGCAGATCATCATCTCGGCGAGCTTCGCCGGCGAGACCTCCCGCCCTTCCCCCAGATGGCTGATATCGTAGTTCTGGCAAAAGACGCATCGGAGGTTGCAGCCGGTCATGAATATCGTCCCCGAGCCGCGGGTCCCGACGAGGGGCGCCTCCTCGCCGAAGTGGGGGGTGAAGCTCGATACCCGGGCGAGCCGTCCGCTGCGGCAGTACCCCACCTCCCCCGCCAGCCGGTTCACTCCGCAGGCCCGAGGGCATATGTCGCAGCTTTCGAGACTGTCGAGGGCAGCCTCGGCCCGCTCCCGCAAGGTCTCTTGGGGCATCTGGTTGTAGCTCGCCAAGGGGGATCACCTCAAAATCGGTCTCTTGAATTTACTTCATCTCTGATGGTAAATACTTTTGGCGGTGGTCTATTTTTTACCTCCCGACTCACCCTCGCCAAAAGAAAGCCGGAAATATGGAGAGCGTAATCGGTAATACGTCAAAATATTGGTCAGACGGAGATCCGCACCGGGAGATGATCATGAAGACGAGACAGCTTAAGAGAGAGGATTTCGAAGGGCTCTTCGAAGAGAAGATCCTGGAGAGAGGCTGGAGGTACTTCGAGGAGGATCGGGTCGACGACCCCATCATCACTGACGGCGTCGTCCGGGCGAAGGTCCACGGGACCGCCAGCTACGCCGTCGAGGTCGACCCGGAAAGGATGATCCTTTTCTGCTCCTGCCCCTACTTCGACACCTACGGCAACTGTAAGCACCTCGCCGCCCTCCTCTACCACCTAGCCGATGACCCCGAGGTCGACTCCCTCGACGAGACGATCCGAATCCTTGAGAAGAAGTCCAAGAGGGAACTCGTCACCCTCCTACAGGGGATCATGCGCGCCGAGCCGAAGCTCAGGCATCTTCTCACCGGAGACCTCGGCGACCTCGATAGAGAGGTCCGGGGACTGAAAGAAGGGTTCCTCGATGCCGACCCCGACCTATTCGTAGAGAAGGAACGACGTCGAAAAGGGGATCAGAGGAACCTGATCCCCTTCGGCATCTCCCCGAACCTATCCCGGAACGCCTCCGGCCAGTTCTCGGGGTCCAAGCCCTTCTGGGCGAGGAAGGCGCTCGCCCACCGCTCCAGGCCGACGCCGGAGCAGCCGCTCCAGAGGGGGTCGCCGGACTGGGCCTTGACGTTGAACCCCCTCGGGTACTTGTCGCCGTTTATGGAGAGGTTCTGAAACTCGATCCAGTCGCCGTTGTAGGGGAGCAAGGCCTCGTAGTCGACGGTCCCGGCCCCAGTCATCTCCGCAAGGCCGGTCTTGCCCTCCTGGGCCATGAACCACGGCGTCACCCAGGCCATCCGCCACCGAAGCTCCAGGATCTCCTCGAAGATCCTCCTGTAGCAGTCTTTGAGCTTTTCGGCCTCTTCCTTCACCTGCTCCTGGGTCCCCATCCAGACGATCTCGATCCTGTGGAACTCGTCGACCCTCTCGATCCCGTGAATCCCACCGCTCTCGTAGCGGTGGCTCGTCCCCGACCGGTCGAAGATCTTGATGGGGAGGTCATCACTGGGAAGGGTTCTCCCCTGGAAGAATACCCAGGATGGGGGGCACTGGGCGTAGCACATCCCGCCGATGGGGTTGTCGATCTTCTCCTTGATGAGTTCCACGGGGACCTCCCGGGTCACCTTGTAGTGGTCCATCACCTCGGCCCAGAACTCGGGGTCCCGGGTCTTGGGGGGACAGACGTAGTAGATCTCGGGGTATACGCCCATGGCGTGGCCGCTCTTCTTCCAGACGTCCCAGGTGACGAGCTTGGGAAAGATCATCTCTCGGTAGCCCAGGGGGCCTATCATCTCCTCGAGGACGATCCTCTCGAAGGCCCGGAAGAGGTGGGTCCCCTCGGGGCCGTAGATCCACTGCCCCCGGCTCGCCCCGTGCTTGATCCACCCCCTGCCCACCATCTCCTCGGTGGGGTCTTTCTCGAACTTCGCCGGCCGCTGCGGGCTCTCCCAGAGGAGCTCCCAGTGCTCCGCCTTGCCGCCGTAACCCTGGGATGCGATCTTCTCGTCCAGGAGGCTCACTATCCTGTCGGGGACCTGGTTTCGGAGGTCCGCCTCGTCGACCTCCAGAGAGAGGGTCAACGTCCCGTCCCGGTGGACCATCTCCCGGACGTGGGGAATCTTGTGGTCGATGGAAGTCTCCGATTCGACCTCGATCTCGTACTTGTTGACCTCGATGCCCCTGACCCCGATCCTGTGCTTCTTTCCCAGAAGCTCCGCGAGGGGCCTTCGGAGCCGGAGGACGGCGTCGTGGGCCCGGACGTACCGGTCGCTCTCGATGACGACGGATATCTCCCCATCGTCGAGGTCCCATCCCAGGACCCGCGCCCCCTTCCCCTCGGCCGCCCCTTTCTTCAAAAGGTCGGCGGAGCTCTCTAAGAACTCCCGGACGTCCCCTTCGGCGCCTTTCGCGTCGGCGCTGAGCCTGTAGCTCGCCTCCAAATGAAACTTCACGTCCCCACCTCTCGATTCAAAAGACCTTCTGCAATCTTGACGTTCGTGATCAGGTCATCGGCGGTGGCGAGGACCGTCCCCGCCCTCTCGGCGGAGAACACCACCTCGAACTCGCCGACCCCGACTTTGACGACCATCCCCGGCAGGTTGTCGGGGTCGAGGGAACGGGCGACCGCCTCCGCGCCATCCCCCTCAAACCGGAGCCTCGCCCGGATCATCCCTTCCTCCCTCCGGCGAGCTGCCTTGCCACCACCTCATCGACGATCTTCATGAACTCCTCCTCAGTACCCAGGGGGACGGAGGCGCCGCTGGCGACGCTGTGGCCGCCGCCGTTCCCGCCCACCTTCTTCGCCCCCTCCTTGAGGGCGACGGAGAGGTCGAGGCCGCAGAATACGAGAAGCCTGTTCCCCCGGGCAGATACCTTGACGATCCCCTCGGACCTGTTCAATATGACCATCGGCTTGTCGGCGTAAAGGTAACGGACGCAGAGGCCGGAGACGACCCCCGCAGCATCCATATCGTCGAGGATGGCGTACCTGAGGTTCTCCGTCTCCTTCAGCCTCTCTTCCACCTGCCGGACCTCCGAGAGGGTCTTCGCCCTGTAATCGTGGTCGATATTTATGCAGTCCGCCAGGAAGGACCGATCCCTCATGCAGAGGGTCAGGGCGCGCCCCGCCTCCTCCATCTTGCCGCAGGAGTTCAAGATCCACATCAGCTCGAAGGCGTTCTCGACGACCTCCCTCTTCAGCCGGATCGTCTCCCCCACCACCGAATCAGCGGCGAAGGACCCCTGCATCAACACCTTCAGGACGAGAGCCGTCGAGAGGCGGGATAGCTCCTTACGCCCAAGTTTGGGAAGCTCGCCTGCGACCCCCACCTCTTCGAGAAAAGCCCTCGTCTTCTCAACATCGCCGGTGGTATCCAGAAGGGGGTCGAGGGCTGTCGCCAGGACGGACTCCAGGGGGCCGTCGTCCATCTTGAGGCCTGGGCGGACCTCCACCACCCCAGAGTTCGCCGCCTCCTCCAGAATCGTCCGGTTCGCCCCCATCATCATCTGCCGGTCGCCTAGGGCCCCCACCAGGGCGAGCCCCGCGAGGTCGACGTTATCTCCCATCTCCCGGACGACGGTGTATACGGTGCCGGAGGCGGAGATCTCGAAGGCGCCGTCCACCCCCACCAGGTGAGGGTTGACGTGGAAGCAGTCGAGGTCACCCACGGGGGTGTGGTGGTCGAAGACGAAGACCTCCCCCTCTATCCGCGATACGAGATCGGGCTTTCCGCTCCCCATGTCGCAGAAAACCACCGGTGGCTCGAGGGCGTCGACGACCGAAGGGTCGAGCCTGCTGACGAGGGAGGCGTGAAAGGGTATATCCGCCCTCTGGAGGGCGGTGCAGATCAGGCCCGCCGAGGCGATCCCGTCGGCGTCGTTGTGGGATATGACCCTCGCGCAATCACACTGCAAGAGGGAGCTGGCCGCGGCCTTTGCCAGCTTCTCCAGCCGTTTCATGTGATGAGCATCTCAGCGGTCTCTGGCTTGTACTGCCAGTTCGCAGGCAGCAGTCCGGTACCGCGATAGTACTTTGCAAGACGTCTGATCTTGTTCTCGGTGAGCTGCAGCCACCTTCTGTTGTGGATGTCCTTCTTGTTGCTGGCGAGGTGTTTTCTCATGCCGATCGCCTTTCGCATCAGGTTTGCGAGGTCCTCGGGAATCTCCGGCACCTCGGCGTTATCCCTCAGGTACCTGGTGAGCTTCGTCCCCAGGATCGGCTTGACGCTGGGCACCCCGTACTGGTCTCGAAGGGTGAGCCCGATCATGGTGGGTGAGATGCCGTTCCCGTAAAGCCTGAGAACGTGCTTTCCCAGCTCCTCCTTGTTCATGTCGCACCACTCGGGTGGCGTCGATCTAAAAGGCGGCCTCGACCTCGAGGACCCCTTTCTTCTGGTGTGCATTCTGGCCATATCAAATCCTCATTATAATCTCAAGTCAGATAAAGGCGAAGGTAAGCATCCCAGCCTACCAAGCGATAAAAAGGTTGCGCCCTCCAGGATGGAGGCCCTTATATATTCTACGTCTCCATCTCCGACCATGCTCCCCCCGTTCATGGACCCCCTCTTCTACATCCTGGGAAAGGCGGTCTTCGTCGCCGCGCTGGCGGTCCTAGCCGCCGCCTTAGTCGGGGCGGTCCTCATCGCCTACTCCTTCAAGACCGGCCACTTCTTCATGGCGCGGATCATGCTCACCTTCGTATCCCTGCTGGAGAGCCTGATAAAGGCGATATTCAGGACCTTCGGTGCCGACGACGCCATCGTCGACGAGGTGGGGGTGAAGCTCCGTAACTACATCAACCAGGAGAAGTTCCGGAAAGTCCCCCGGGAGGATAGGGCGATCTTCATGCCCCAGTGTCTCCGGTCCATCGACTGCCCGGCGAAGCTCACCCCAGAAGGGTTACTTTGCATCAACTGCGGCAAATGCGGCATCGGTGCCGCCAAGGCCTACGCCGAAGGGCTCGGATACAGGTTCTTCGTCGCCCCGGGCTCGGGGGTGATTAAGAGGATGATCAAGAAGTACAGGCCTGGGGCGATCGTCGGCGTCGGCTGCATCATGGAGATAAAAGAGGGGGTCGACCTCTGCCACAGGTACGATATACCCGCCATCGGGGTCCCTCTCCTCACCTCCGGCTGCATATCGACGAAGCTCGAATGGGACCGGTTCTACGAGACGATATCCGATGGGGAGAGGTCCGGACCGGCCCATGATGATGAGCCGGCACGATAATTCAGCCTCTTGACCTCTCCTCCAGAGCTCGGATCACCTCTCCAAGCCGTTCGATCTCCTCGCCGTACTCGGCCCAGTTCCCGGCCCGAAGCTCCTCTTGCGCCGCCCGATAGTGCGATCCTGCCCTGACTATCAGCTCCTCGCTGGACAGCTCGTCCCTCTCGATCTCCGTCGCCGTTCGTTGGACCTCGGGGGCGAGGTCGAAGATCTGGCCGAGGGCCGCCTCCAGCGTCTCCTCCATCACCAGCCTGTTGCCGTAGGATACGACGACCCTCCGCAGCTCCGGAAGCTCCCCGATATCCGCCCGGAGGTAGAGGGGCTCGACGTAGAGGAGGCTGTTATCTATCGGTATCACCAAGAGGTTGCCCCTGATGACTGTGGACCCCATCTGGTCCCAGAGCGTCAGCTGCTCGGAGATCTCGGTGGACTGGTCGATCCTCGCCTCGATCTGCATCGGCCCGAAGACGAGCTGATCCTTGGGGAACCGATAGACCAGGATATCGCCGTAGTTCGGCTGGTCGCAGATGGCCGACATCCAGGCGATCATGTTGTTCCTAGACCTCGGGGTGAAGGGCTGGATCAGCATGAACTCCTCGCCGAACTCGCTCTCGGGGATCTTCATGATGACGTAGTAGGGCTCCACCGGCTGCCGCCCACCCTGGTATATCTCCATCGGCGTCTCCCAGGCGTCCTCTTTGTTGTAGAATATCTGGGGGTCGGTCATGTGGTAGTTCTGGTAGATCCCGGCCTGGATGCTGAAGAGGTCGACGGGATACCTCATGTGGGCCATAAGCCCCTCCGGCATCGAGCCGATGGGCTGGAAGAGGTCGGGGAATATCGCCTCGTAGGCTTTTACGATGGGATCGTCCTCGACGACGTAGTAATAGACCGTCCCGTTGTAGGCGTCGACGGCGACCTTCACCGAGTTTCTGATATAGTTGAACCGCCCCGTCGGCTCCGAGTACGGGTAGCGGTCGGATATGGTGTAGGCGTCGATGATCCAGAAGAGACGGCCGCCCTCCAGGACTATGTAGGGGTCCCTGTCGTAGGCGAGGAAGGGGGCGACGGTCCTCGCCCTCTCCAGAATGTTCCTGTGGATCATGATCCTGCTCTCACGGGTCAGCTCGTTGCTGAGGAGGATCTTGGGGCTCATATGCCTGTAGGCCATGAGGAGCTTCATCAACGGGTCGAGGAGGACGCCGCCGGTCCCGGCGTAGGTGGTGTAGACGTTCTGGTCCCCCATGGGATAGTCGAATTCCAGGACGTTGGTGTTGACGATGACGTAATCCATCCTCCCCTCACCGTAGTAGATCTCGGGCCTCGTTATATCGCCGAGGATCGACTCCGGCGGCAGGTTCTTTATGAAGAACTCCGGAAGCCCTTCGGCCGTCGCCGCGTTTACGGGGCTCATGGCGATCCCGTAGCCGTGGGTGTAGAAGAGGTGGAGGTTCTGCCAGGTCTTCGCCTGCTCAGGAAGGCGATCGGTGGATATCTCTCTAGCCGAGAGCATCACCTGCCTCTTCTTCCCGTCTATCTCGTACCTGTCGACGTCTACGTCCATAAACTCGTAATAGAGGCGTATCTCCTGCAGCTGCTTGTAGGTGGTGAGGAGCGGTCTCCAGTCCCAGATCCTGATGTTATCGACCGTCTCGGCGTTTCTCCTGATATCAGCGCCGGTGAGGTTGTAGTCGACGGGAAAGTCCCTCACCTCGATGTTGTCGAGGCCGTAGGCCTGGAGGGTGTAGTTGATGTTGTGGGCTATGAACGGCCGCTCCAGAGATAGCTCGTTTGGGGATACGCTGTACTGCTGGATGACAAGAGGGTATATCGTCCCCGCGGCGCCAGCCCCCACCACCAGAACAGCGATCGCCAGGGGGATCTTCGACGACCTCTTCCCTGCGGCGAAGAGGAAGAGGAGGACGGCGGCGAAGAGCGCCACGGCAGCGAAGACGTAGAGGAAGGGGAGGCGCGCGTAAACGTCGGCGTAACCCGCGCCGAAGACGACGCCTCCGCCGGAGTAGAGGATCTCGTACCTGTCCAGGAGGTACCGGAGGGAGAATAGGAGCGCCAGGATCCCCAGGAGGGCTCCGATGTGGCCGAAAGCCCTTTCGGGGATCGACCTGGCTATCTCGGCATAATCCCTCTCCGCCGGGTCGAAGATCAGCCGGTCGGCGTGGAGGTAGAGGTAAGCTCCGGCGGTTATAGCCAGGTTGACCATGACCACAAAGAAGATCGCATACCAAAAGGACCAGAGGAAGGGCAGGGTGAAGACGAAGAACCCTATGTCCATCCCGAATAGAGGGTCAGCCACCCCGAAGGGCTGGGCGTTCAGGGCCAAAAGAACCCTCTCCCACCCCTGCTGAGCCACAAGTCCGAAGAATATCGATATCAGGACCACGGCCCATGATAGGTGCCTCGGCCTGTTCCCGATCAGCCTCAGGTTGGCGAGGCTCACCGCACCGAAGGCAATGGTCGCGACGAGGAAGAGGGCGATCCTCGTCGTTATCATGGTTTCATAAACGCTGGAGTAATCTAGGGTCGCAAACCACCGCCATTCCGTCAGGATATAGGCAATCTGACCTGAAAAGACCAGAAAAAGCATAAGGGCCAGAAAGACCCCGCGTTCAAACCTCATAAAAACACCTCTAAAATTACAGACTATCGGCCATCTCGGCCAGGCTTCTCATCTTCCTGCTTGCGGGAGGCGAGATGATGCGTTCCGCGTCCTGCTCCGCCGACGGCGTTGATCTCGTCCTCGCAGCCAGAGGCCATCTCGTCGAAGATGGGGCAAAAGCCACAAATCCCCCTTGCCGCGCCACCTCCATCATCGAGAACTCCTCCAATGCTGCCGGAATTGTCATATTAAAGGGCAGGCAGGTCCGGATAAATAGCTTTCGTTGATAGGATCCAAGGGTTGCAGCAGGATCGAAAGAGAAACGAAGAAACAAAAGGAACGGCCCCGACTTGGAGAGGCCAAGAAGGCAGCGGGAGCGACGAGAGGGCTCCTGCAGAGCTTGAGAAAAATTTTAAAATAGGTTGAGCTTACTCGAGGGTGATCGCCTCTGAGGGGCAAGCCTCGACGCAGGTTCCGCAATCGGTACACTTGTCGGCGTTCACCACTGCTATTTCTTCGTCGTCCATGGTGATCGCTTCTTCGGGGCACTCCTCGACACAGGTCCCGCAACTTACACACTCATCTCTGTTGACTACTGCCGGCATTACAAATTCCTCCAAAGTCGCCAAATTAGGCAAATTTAGAGTCTGGGATATACGATATATAACTTTCGTTAAGGGCATCGATATCATAAATAAGGTAGAACGTGCCCTCCCTGGTGGGAGAGGACGTCTCTGGCTGAGGCCGGGACTTCAGCTGAGGTCGGAGTACCTGTTCCTGTCCTTGAGCTCCTGCTTCTTCGCCTCGTTCCATCCGCTCACCGACTGGAGGTAGCCAGTGACCCGAGAGAGGTGTTCCAGATGGTCGGAACCGCACCGTGGGCACTCCTCTTTGAGGCCGGGTGATACGCAGAAGCAGCTGAGGCAGACGGTCATGTCCCGGGTGAAGGCGAAGTAGCCGATCTGGGTGGTTCTTGCGAGGTTCATGGCGAAGTCCATCAGCCCTTCGGGATCCGGAGCCGACTCTCCGAGGAATATGTGGAATATGTTCCCGCCGTCGACTATGGGGAAGAAGACGTGCTCCAGCCTCGCCCTCTGGTAGATCGATACGTCCAGGGACGGGGGGACGTGGGTCCCGTTGGTGTAGTATACGGGGAGATCCCGGGTCGCCTGGATCCTGGTCATGGCGGTATCCAGATCGCCCTTGACCACCCTCTTGGCGCAGTCTCGAAACTCCTCGTGAAGGAGGTCGGAGACGGCGAACCTCTGGACGACGGTCTCCGCCGGGGTCCTGGCGAGGGCGATGGTCATGCCGTGGCGGCGGGAGAGCTCCTTGGCGTAGACCTCCATCTCCGTCATCGCCCTCACCGCCAGCTTCCATGCCTCCTTCGACTGGTGCATCTGGGAGCCGGTATGGAACTGGACCATCTCGTTGACGCCGACGACCCCGATGGTGTAGACGAGCCCCTCCAGGTCGACGGCCACCGTCCCCTTCTTGCCCGTATTGGGGTCCTTCGGCCTCTGGGTGGCAAACGGCATCCTCCGGTTCTTGATCACCTGGTTCATCCACTCCCGTTTGACCTTGAAGATATCGACGGCGGTGTCCATCAGACCCCGGAGGTACTCGAAGAGGAGGTCGTCGTCGCCCCGGGCGAGGTAGGCGGCCCGGGGGCAGTTGAGGGAGACGACCTGCCAGGAGCCCATTGAGAAGTGCATCCCGTCCCTGAAGCAGAGCTTCTCGTCGAAGTCCGCGTCGCTCTCGAAGGTGGCGGCGAACTGATACGCACAGCATTGATAGCAGCTGATCCCCTTCCCGGCGCCCCTGTATGCAGGAAGCTGGTTGTCGTAGTAGGGGGTTCCGAACTTGGAGGCGAGCTTGAAGGTGAGAAGGTAGAGGTCCCGGTACGTCGGGAGGTCCGGGTGAGCGGCGTTGAACTCGTCGTCCTCGGCCATGAAGTCCGGCTCGATGGAGATCTCGGGCTTGGGGAAGTTGAAGGGCTTGCCCCAGTAGTCCCCCTCCAGCATCACCTCCATCAACGCCTTGAAGCCGAGGCGGACCTCCTTCTCGAACTCGCCGTAGGTCTTGAGGGGGGCGGAGCCGCCGTCCCATACCTTCCCCTTGTAGACGACGGGCTTGTCCCTCCAGAGCCTGGGGACCCCGGGGCTGAGCTGGACGGAGGAGAAGACGACCTGGCCGCCCCGGGCGACCATCATCTGGGTCATCTCGTAGACGAACATCTGCATCAGCTGGCAGATCTCGGAGTAATCGAGCCCTTCGAGATAGGGGGCGAGGAAGGTTAAGAAGTTGTAGAAACCCTGCCCTCCGGCGAAGTTCGTCTGGGCGGAGGCGAGGGCCTTGACGGCGTGGAGCATCGCCACCTCCGGCTTCTTCGCGGGGCCCGCGACGGAGGCCTTCGTTCCCGAGCCGTCGGGCATGAGGCCGTAGTAGAAGAAGTATCGAAGGTCCCAGTCCTGGCAGAAGGGGCGGGTTCCGAAGTACTCCAGGTCGTGGATGTGGAGGTCGCCGGCGAGGTGGTGGTCCGAGAGGTAGGGCGGTATCAGGAGGAGGTACTGCTCCTTTGAGATCTTGTCTGCCTTCTTCTTGTGGCTCGTCTCGGCGTTCTCCTGGAGGTTTGCGTTCTCATGGGCCTCAAAGCCGGAGCCGACGTCGATGAGGTGGGCGTCGTAGACCGGGGTACCGACCCGCGTGCAGATGTTCCTCCACTCCAGGTGGTGGCGCTCGATGAGGATGACGTTGACGATCTCCCTCACCAGGGGGCCGGAGAGGAACTTGACGTCCATCCATCTTATCCGCCGCTCCACCTCCCGGGCGATCTCTCTAGCCTCCTCCTCGGAGATGCCGGGGATCCGGTAGAACTGCTCGGAGAGCTTCGTCTCCCTCAGGAGCTGGTTTATCACGGCATCCTTGTTCCACCTCATCAGGTGGCCGTCGGTGGTCCTGACCATCGGCATCTCCGATAGAAGGGAACCTACCAGCGTTTGCTGCTGCGTTTTATGTCCGTTAACCTTCCGGCTCAAAGACGAAACCCCCACGGGATTAGTGAGAAGGCGGATGGGACGGAAGGCGTGGCGAGTTTATGGTACCCCCTCCCGCTCCAGTCTTCACCCCCAATGGTAAGGGCCCGAAATTTATAACCCCTTCGCCCAATAGGGA
>JANKMW010000002.1:0-35072 GCA_024649985.1 Methanothrix sp. | reverse complement strand
ATAAGTTCTCCCTCGACTCGGACCCCTCGCTGAGGCCTCATCGCTACTCTTCATCGATATTTAAAGCGTCGGAAAATGGAGGTCTATTCGGGGTTTTAGCCCATAAAACCCTGATATTTCGGTCGCATAGCCCACCGCGACCTTCTATCGGAGGGTCGTTGGTGAATAGATCACCTCTCGACCGATCGCGAATCCCGGACTGGATATCTTCCGCTATTTTTGATGAAGATGAGGCAGCAGAGATCAGGATCGGGCATCTCTGCCCTCTCAGAGCCTCTCGGCGTATCCGGCGAGGACGGCCAAGAACTTCTCAGCCCTCTGGTGGTAAGCCTCCTTCTTGATCGCCCCGGAGTCGTCGAAGAGCTCCTGGACTTTGGGGAAGTAGAGGACCTCCCCCGTCGGGAGCATGTGGAAGCGGACGCAGGTCGCGATCAAGTGCTCGATCATCCGGGCGCCGCCGAATACCCCGGAGGAGACGCCGCAGATCCCCACAGGCTTTCCGAAGTACTCCGCGTAGAGGAGGTCGAGCATCATCTTCAGCTCCCCCGGGTAGCCGTGGTTGTACTCCGGGGAGACGATGACGATCCCGTCGGCCCGGAGGACCCGCTCCTTGAGTCGGGCCGCCGCCTCGGAGGTCTTGGAGTCGTCCGTCGCGGGGAGGCGGTAGTCGCGGACGTCGATGATCTCGCTCTCGAGGCCGAACTCCGCGGCCTTCGCCAGCATGAACCTCGCGACCTTCTCGGACTCGCGCCCCTCCCGGGCGGTCCCGAGGATGATGGGGATGTACATAGGTCTCTATTTCTTGGTCAAGATATGAATAGGCTTGTTCCGACCCGGACGGCGCTGGAGGCCGCTGGCGCAGACCTCGGGGACGTCGTCAAGTGGAACGTCCCCGTCGCCGCCGGCCAGCCCATCCAGCCGGCCCGCGAGGCGTTCGTGAAGATGTGGGGAACGCGGCCCAACCCGCCGGCGATCACCGTGGCCATCGTCTCGGGGCTCGCCCGGCCGGAGTTTCTGGTGGAGATCGACGCCGTCGCCGTGGTGGCGGAGCGGAGATAATAGCATATCACATACCAAAAAACGATCCTACCTTCGATCCCCCACGTGGCGAGTCAGCTGAGATAAAAACAGGTTTGCAGATAGATCCTCTGCCGGTTCGATGTAGTTCTCATCGGAGCGGGATCTTTCGCGATCTGCAATGATGAAACATGCTGCATTGTACTGACGCTCTCGGACCAGCTTCCGGCAGAATAGCTCGTACCTCTTGGCATATGAAGCGCCCCGAAACTCCTCGAAGACGGGAAAGTGGGGCTCCTGAGTTCTCACCGGGCTTCTTGATCCCGGACAGTCCTCCAGCAAGAACAGATATCCAAGCCAGGGCGCAGGGGATGTGCGAAAGGCACCTTCCCTGTAGGCGGTCCAGATGTCCAGGGCCGTGCCCATCGCCTCTTCGGTGCGGTTGTTGAAGTTGTTTCCGAACGACGGGCCAACCTGTGACTTGAGCTCGATGGCAGCCATAAGCTCCCAGTCAACTACCACCACGATATCCCAACCCTTGACCGGCCGGAAGAATCCGGGCAGGTGGGTCCTTTTCGTATAGATGTTCCCCTCATCGACGCCGCTTGCCGTCATCAGCTCGATGATCTTCCGGACAAATCCGTCCATCTGCTTTCCGCCAGTGACCGCGCTCCGCGCCCCCTGATCAGACCTGCTGCGCCTCTCCTGATCCTTTATCTGCCGATCTCTCATCTGCCAGAAAGTTTTCACAGCGTCAGAGAAAACGAGGTCTCCAGCGAAATCTGTGATAATCCCACCCCCTAGAAGCCGTCAAAATCCAGCGTAAGCTGCTTATTTCTGATCTTGTTGAGACGATTCGAGGCCATCTCAAAATATGTCGGCTCGATCTCGAATCCCACGCTGCTCCGCCCCCACTGGCCAGCGGCCAAGTTTGTGGTCCCCGTGCCCATGAAGGGGTCGAGGACCGTATCACCGACGAAGGAGAACATCCTTATGAGCCTCTCTGCAAGGGCCAGAGGGAAAGGGGCAGGATGTTTTCTCGTCGATGCCCCGGTGATCGTCCAGATCTGCTGGAACCACTCCTTGTGGAGATCCTCGGGGATCACCGAGAGGAGACGAGCCGCATTTGAGGGCTTTCGATACCCACCTGGCTTTCTCTGAAATAGTATGTACTCGATGTCGTTCTTGACGATGGCGTTCGGCTCATAGGGTTTTCCCAAAAACTTCGACCCGTTATTCGACTCGAATCTGGCGTTCGCGATCTTGTACCAGATTATCGGCGCAAGGTTGTCAAAGCCGATCTTCCGGCACCGCTCCTGGATGCTGGCGTGTAGAGGGAAGACGACGTGCCTTCCAAAGCAGCGCCGCGGGAGGCAGACGTCCCCCACCACGACGACGAGGCGACCGCCGGGGACGAGGACCCGAAATACGTTCCGCCAGACCTTGTCCAGCTCTTCGAGGAACTGCTCGTAATCTTCGACGGAGCCGAGCTGCCCCTCGTTGGCTGGATACTCCTTTAGAGTCCAGTAGGGAGGAGAGGTGACCGCTAGATGGACGCTCTCGTCCGGGATCGCCTCCATAAAACGGCTGTCTCCGAGGATGAGCTGATGGCGGGTGGGGACCCGCTTTGCAGCCATCTCGATCTCCAGGAGAAGATCCGGGTTTTTGGCGATGGCTGGAATCGCCCTCTGCCCTTCGCTTCGGGCAAAACTTAGAGCGGCCATCGGAACCAGATCCTCCAGCTCGCGCCCAAAATCGGAGGGCTCGATTATCACCACATCTTCGCACATCTTCTGACTCAGACTCCTCACTCACTCTTGCGTCTTCTTCGCAAACTCCTTCGCGTAGTACGTCAGGATCATATCCGCCCCCGCCCGCTTGATCGACGTCAGCGCCTCACCCATCGCCCTCTCTCCATCGAGCCAGCCCCTTTCGGCCGCGCCCATGATCATCGAGTACTCACCGCTCACCTGATAGGCGGCCGTCGGCATCCCGAACTCGTCCTTCACCATCCGGATAACGTCGAGGTAGGGCATCGCCGGCTTCACCATGATCATATCCGTGCCCTCCTCGATGTCGAGGCGGACCTCCCATAGGGCCTCTAAAGCGTTCGCCGGGTCCATCTGGTAGCCGGACCGGTCGCCGAAGGAGTACCCCGACTCCGCCGCCTCCCGGAAGGGTCCGTAGAAGGATGAGGCGTACTTCGCAGCGTAAGAGAGGATGGGGGTATCAGTGAAGCCCTCGTCGTCCAGGGCTTCGCGGATGGCTGCGACCATGTGGTCCATCATCCCGCTGGGGGCGACGACGTCCGCCCCCGCCCTCGCCTGGGAGACGGCTGCTTTGCCCAGGAGGGGGAGGGTCTCGTCGTTTGCAACCTCCTGGTTTTTGATCAGGCCGCAGTGGCCGTGGCTGGTGTACTCGCATAGGCATAGGTCGGCGATGACGACGACCTTCGATGTCGTCTCCTTGATCCGCTCGGCGGCCCGCTGGACTACGCCGACGGGGTCCCAGGCACCGGAGCCGACCTCGTCCTTCTTTTCAGGAAGGCCGAATAAGATCACCGCAGGAACCCCCAGCTCCTCCAGCTCCTCCGCCTCTTTTGCCAGGCTCTCGAGGGAGTGCCTCAGTTGCCCCGGCATCGACCCTATCGCGACCGGCGCCTTCAACCGCTCGTCGACGAAGAGGGGCATGATCAGGTCGTCCGTCGATACCCTCGTCTCGGCGACGATCCTTCTTATCCCCGGCTTACGAAGCCTTCTCATCCGTCTCATCATAATCCGCCTCCAGCCCGAAGAGCTCTTCTACGAAATTCAGACATCCGTCGTCGCCCCGCTCCGCCGCCCTCCTCAGCGCCTTCGTCGGCTCGGCGAAGATCTTGTTGACGATGGAGTGGCTCATATCCGATAAGACCCTCTCCTCGATCTCCCCTAAAGTGTGGCGGGCAGCGAGCTTGTTCATCGCCCTCACGATCTCCTGGGCCTTGATCTCCTCGGCCTGGAGGTAGATCCTCCCCAGGAGCTCCTCCGCCCTCCTCCTCTTGTACTTCGCCCTGAGGAAGGCGAGCTCCTCGGCGATGATCATTTCGGCCCGGTCCATCTCCGCCATCCGAAGCCTCATATTCTCGGCGCTGATCTCCCGGAGGGCGTCGATGTTTCGAAGCTCCACGCCGGGGATCTCCCCGACGTCCTCGTCGATGTCCCGGGGGTTTGCGATATCGATCATCAGGAGCGTCCCCTTCGCCCTACGGCCCATCACCTCCTCCAGGTCGTCCCGCCTCAGGATGTAGTGGGGGGCGGAGGTGGCGCTTATGACCAGGTCTGAGGTCCTGATCCTCTCCTTCATCTCGTCGAAGGGGACGGCCTCGGCCCCGAGGCTCGCGGCCAGGGAGAGGGCCCGCCCGAAGGTCCTGTTGGTGACGCGAACCTCTCCTACATCCTTGGAGAGGAGGGCTCTTGAGATCAGCTCTCCCGTCTCGCCGGCCCCGATCACCAGGACGCTCTTGCCCGCAAGGCAGCCCAGGATCTCCTCGGCGAGGTCGACGGCCGCCGAGCCGACGGAGATCGACCTCTCGTTGATGCTCGTCTCGCGACGGACCCTCTTGCCGACGGAGATCGCCTTCTTGAAGGCGACGTCCAGGGTCCACCCGGTGGTCCCCGCCTCCTTCGCCATCGAGTAGAGCTCCTTCATCTGGCCGAGGATCTGGTCCTCGCCGATGATCATCGACTCGAGCCCCGAGGCGAGGCGGAGGAGGTGGGCGAGGGACTCGTCATGATCGTGAAAGTCGATGATCCTCGATGAGATCCGGGCCCGCTTGGCCAGCTCGAAGAGGACCTTCTCCCCCCGGGGGGATACGACGTAGATCTCGACCCGGTTGCAGGTCTTGAGGACGGCACACTCCTCGACGAGATCGTGAGACGATATCCAGGATAGGAGCGCCTCCAGGTCTCCGTGCCACGACCGCTCAATCTCTTCGATGCAGGCCTTCCGGTGGGTCACCAGCATCGAGGCTATCTCGCTCATCTGGGGGGATATGTTCTCCGGCCCTCTTATAGCCCTTTTCGTAGGACTCCGAGAGGAGCCGCCATACACTATCGTCGGAGATTATCTCGAAGAGGATCCGGCGCCGCTCACCCTGGTCGGCGACCCGTTCCTTGAGAACCCCCCTCATCTCCCCCAGGAGCCGGGCCATATCGCCGTACCCCTCGTCCAGGACCGTCTCGATCCTCTCCCGCAACCGCCTCGCTAGGGCAGGGCTCTCTCCCATGGTCGATATGGCGACGACGACTGGACCCCTCCTGACGACGGAGGGGACGGTGACCTCGCCGACGCCGTCGACCCTGTTGACCAGGACCCCAGCGGCCTTTGCCGTCTCTTCGAGCCAGCGGTTCAGCTCTTTATCACTGGTGGCGGAGACGGCGATGAAGGCTTCCCGCAGGAGGTCGGCGGCACCGCTCCAAAGATCGACCTCGAGGATATCGACCGCCCCCACCTCTGCCATCTCCTGAAGGCCGGGGCTGAATTCGAGGCTCGCCACCGTCACCCTGGCGTGCTCTGAAAATAACCGCGCCTTCCTCTCGCCGACCGCCCCCCCGCCGAAGATTACGACCTTCCGCCCTGAGAGATCCAGGAGGAGGGGGAGGTGGCCCGTCAGATCCTCGCCCCCGTCTTCTTGAACTCCCTCTCGCTGAAGAGGACCTGATAGTCGGAGATCCCGACCTTCCGGGATACCTCGGCGGCGACCTTCCGGCACTCCTCCCTCGACGGGGAGTGGACGACGGTGTAGAGGTTGTAGGGCCACTCCACCCTCGGGGTCCGCTCGTAGCAGTGGGTGACCTCGTCGAAGGAGGCCATGATCTCCCCGACCCTAGCCACCTCCTCGGGAGGGACCCTCCAGACGATCATGGCGTTGGCGACGATCCCAAGAGCCCTGTGGCCTATCGTCGCCGAGAACCTCCTGATCGCCCCCAACTCCAGGAGCCGCTGGAGCCTCTCGATCACCTCCTCCTCGCCGATGGCCAGCTCTGTGCCCAGAAGCCGGTAAGGGCTTCTTGATACCGCTATCCCCTCCTGGGCAGCCCTGATGAGGGCTATGTCCAGTCCGTCGATCTCCTCGGTCGTTTCAACACCTCCTATCTGAGCCCCCTCCAGCCGTCGGGGTCCTGGTAAGGGTACCTGTCGACCCCCTTCACCGGGACCCGTCTGGGATCCGATCCCGGATTTCCCGATGTATGATGATCGCTCCAGAAGTTTCCGCCGACCTCGGGGCCGCCGTCCCAGTCGTTATCCCCGTTGTCGACGGCGTTCTGAGGCAGCATCGGGTTTCCGTTATCGACGAAGTTGTTGCGGTATATGGACCATCCGGTGGAGTCCACCAGGCTCGCCCCCGAGATCCCGTTCTGGATGAAAGAGTTTCCGAGGACCCTGCCGTCCCTGGAGAAGCTCATCCTCAGGCCGTAGCGGCCGTTTCTGCTCAGGTTGTTCCCCTCCACCTTCACCCCCTCGACGGACTGGAGGAAGAGGCCGTCGCCGTTGTCCACGGCGACGTTCCCGGATACCGTCGCCCCCGATAGCTGGTGGAGGGCGATCCCAGCATCCCGGTTGGAGCAAAGCTCGTTTCTGATCAAAAGGGAGGAGCCGGAGCCGGAGATGCGGATCCCCTGGCGGTTCTCCGACGCCGAGTTCATGTTCAGGACGCAGTTGGGAGATCCCGCGATCCTCACCCCCTCCTCGGAGTTCCGGATCGCCTCGGACTTGTAGATCATGGTCTTCGGCGAGTTGGCGATGGATATCCCCACCTTGTTATCCGAAGCCTTCGAACCCTTCAGCAAGACCCCTTCGGAGCCCTGGATATCAAAGCCCGAGCCTTCGGAGCCCCGGGCGGTGGATCCGAGGATCTCGTCTTCCTCCCCACCCTGGACGAGAAACCCGATGGTGCAGTTATCGGCTCTGCTCCCCTCGACCCTGCAGCCGGAGGTCTTCAGCATACGGAGCCCCGCCTCATCTCTGGATAGGGTGAGATTTCGAAGGGCGCAGCCAGTAGAGTTGACGATGAGAGCTCCGGCGCTGTTGTTGGAGAGGACTAGGTCCTCTGCGGTGACGTTGCTGCACCGCACCAGGGCGACGAAGGCGCAATCTTCTGAGAGGGTGAGGTCGAGGCCGTCGACGATGTAGCAGACTGGCCTTCCGTCGATGGTGTTCGATGGATCGAGGTCCTGGCGGAAGGGGCCGTCGTCCCAGGACGAGATATCCTCCCGGTCGACCCCGATGGCATACCGGTTCAGGTCCATCCGGTTTTCCCGGAGGAGGTTTGAGCCAGAGCCGATGAGGCCGACCCCCCGTCCGTTCCGGAAGATTTCGTTATCTTCGATCTTGTTCTTGGAGGAGCCCGACCTCAAAAAGAGCCCTTCGCCGTTATCCCGGAGGAGGTTTCCTCTGATCACGTTCTCCGTCGAAGCCTCCAGCCGGAGTCCGGCGACCTCGTTATCTTCCAGGAGGTTATCGCCGATTCGGTTTTCAGCTGAGCCCTTCAACCGAACTCCGATGGTGCAATCACGCGCCGAATTGTTTCTGATCGCATTTCTTCCGGAGTTGAGGAGGAAGACGCCCGCGACTCTGGACCCATCGATCCAGTTTCCAAGGATCTCGTTCTCCAGGGATCCATCCAAGGCGATCCCCGCATTCGAAGAGGAGATCTCATTTCCTTCTATCCGGTTATGATCGGAGTCGTATACCTCGATCCCCGTCGCCGATGAGAAGACGGAGCAGAGGACGGCGTTCTCGCTGGAGTTGGCGATGGAAACCCCCACATCTCCCAAGAAGGTGCAGTTAGAGATCTCAGACCTTTGGGACCCGACGATCTCGACGCCGAGGGCGGATCGAATTAGAGAGTCGCCGATCAGGTTGCCGGATCCGTCCCGGAACCCGACCCCAGCGGTGCAGCCCTCGATGGCGGAGTCCCAGATCCGGTTCTCCGAAGCGGTGGAGAGGACCCCCGTCGAGAAGTTCCGGATGGTGCATCCCTCGATGACGGTTTCTGGATATTTCAGCTCAATCCCGACGCCAGACCCAAAGCCCCTGATCTCGAAGCCCGAGATGGTCGTGCCGGGCGCCCCCACCACGAACCCCCCCTCGAGGGTCACCTCCCCTGGTGCCCCGCGAATGGATACCGACCGGTGAATCGGGATGGCCCCCTCCTTGTAATATCCAGGACGGACCTGGATCTCGTCGCCGGGTCCGGCAGCGTTGACCGCCTTCCTTATGGTCGAAAACCCCTCGACTCCGCTCTGGTCGACGACCAGCGTCTCTGCTGAGGCCAGCTGGAGAGATGCCGAGATGAGAAGGAGCGAGATAATAAGCCAGGATCTTTCCGTTGCGATACCCCCAATCCGTTAAATCATCCCGTTATCGTGGGGGATAGATAACTCTATCCCCGCCGAATTTGCCATTCTCCCATGGGGGCCGAAACCATCGAGATCGGAGCTCCTGGTCCGAACTTATGAGGGAATATACTAATCGGATGAAAACGGATATCTGCGGGACGAGACGGAAAGGCGATCCAGGATGACTAACCCTTACAGGATCCTGATAATTGAGGACGACCCCGACGACGTGGAGCTGATCCTCCTCGGCTTTTCAAAACACGACGAGTTCTTCGTGGACGTCGCCACCACCGGAGAGGAGGGGCTTGAGAGGATCAAAGAGACCGGATACGATCTCGTCTCAGTGGACTTCGCCCTTCCGGGGATCAGCGGCCTCGACGTCCTAGAGGAGATCCGGAAGAGAGATCAGGACGTCCCCGTCGTCATGGTGACGGGCCGGGGGACGGAAGAGCTTCAGGTGGTCGCCTTCGAGAAATATGCCACCAGCTATGTTATGAAGAGCGTCGACAGCTTCCGGAGCCTCCCCTTCATCTTCGAGGCGCTGATAAGCGAGGCCAGGTTCCGGACCGAAGAGCAGCGGATGAAGCGGGACGTGGAGCGGTCCGAAGCTATGAGCAGATACGTCCTGGAGAACTCCCCCACAGGGATATACCTCCTCCAGAACGGCTGCTTCAAGATGGCCAACTCCAAGTTCGAAGAGATCTTCGGCTGCGATGAGGAGGATCTCGTCGGAGAGCACTTCTGGAACCTCGCCGACCCCGAGTCCTTCGAGTGCGTAGGGGATTTTCCAAAGGAGTCCGGAGCCGAAAGGTCGATGGTCCACGAGTTCAAGATCATCAGGAAGGATGGGTCAAAACGGTGGGTCGAGGCGAGGATCGTCCCCCTCGACTACCAGGACGAGAGGTGGGTCCTGGGAAGTCTGGTGGACATCACCGAGAGGAAGGAGGGGGAGAAGGGCCTCCGGACGGACAGACGGAGGCTCTCCCTCCTCTACTCCCTCGCCCGCAAGACCCTCGACCTTCGCGGAGGGGCCGACGACCTGATGAGAGAGGAGCTATCCGAACTGGTGGAGGGGGGCGACGGGTTCGTGGTGGGGGCGACGTTTATCCTGGAAGGGAAAGATCTGGTCCTCCGGGCCCTGGCGGGGCCCATGGAGGAGCTGATGGAGCTGATGGACGAGGTAGATGTCGGGGAGCTTCTGGAGTGTTGCGAGGAGAGGACGGTGGTGGAGGGGGACATGAGGATCTCTTGGGCTTCGGCCCCCTTTTGCTCCGGCGAAGAGCCGATAGGCCTATTGGTTTTGGGCCGCGAAGGAGAGATCGATGAACACCTGATCAAATTCGCGAGAGATCTCGCATGGCACTTCGGAAAGGTGGTGGAGGTCTCCCGCTTGAGAAGATCCTCCACAGACCGCGGCTGAGCTGGAACCTGGGGGCCCGAAGGAGACTATAGCCTCCTCCAGATGAGGACGATCCTCTGAAGGGCTGTGACGTGGCTCGCCACGGTGATCAGGACGACGGCCCACCCCAGGATCGAGAGGCCCGCGATATCGCCGGGGAAGATGGCGTTGGCGATGGTGGCTGCGAGGATGAGGACAAGCCGGTCGGCCCTCCCCATCACCCCGCCGTAGAGGCGGCCGAGGCTCAGGGCCTGGGCCTGGGTCCCCAGGTAGCTCGTCAGGAGGACCCCCATGACGGCGAATATCCCCACCGCCTCCGATACGTAGCTGGCGAGGACGATCCCGGTGAGGATCGCCATATCGGCGTACCGATCTATGACGTGGTCGAGGAAGTCTCCCCTCGCCTCGGCAGCCCCGATCCTCCGGGCGAGGGTCCCGTCGACGGCGTCGAAGACGGCGTTGAGGAGGACCATCAGGGCCGCTATATAAAGGAGGGATGGCCCCCCGGCCGATAGATAGTAGAAGGCCCCCGCCGCCAGGGCGAAGGCCATGGAGATGAGGGATATGGCGTTGGGGGTCGCCCCCGCCCTCTCCGCCAGGGCGGCCAGGGGCTCGGTCACTGCCAGGGACTTCGATCTCAGGTCGTCAAGGGTCAAATTCCATCTCTCCGGTCCAGTCGACTTTTCCCGGGGGCATGGCGATCTCCCGGCGCAATATCTTCACCACCAGGGCCCCCACCTCCTCCGGCGATAGAGCAGTGGCGTCGATCTCAGATACCCGATCACACCACTCCGCCGACTCCACCAGGATGACGTCCAGAGCTTCCGCCTCCAGGTTCTCTCTCACCTTCTCCTTGGAGTACCCCCTCTGGACGAGCCGCTCTCTCAGGACCCCGGGACGGGTCCTCAGGACGATCGCCTCGGGGGCGAACTGGTGGCTGAAGTGCCCCTCCAATACGACGATCTCGTCGTCTCCCTCGGGGGCGAGCTCCTCCAGCCTCTCGGCGAGGGCTTCGACGTCGGCTATCAGACAGCTCCGGTCGGGGTCGGTGCCCAGGGTGAGCTCCTCCACTCTGACGACGGCGTTGAGGTCGATGACCCTGAAGGGGAGGAGGGCGGCGACGGTCGTCTTTCCCGTCCCCGGCGTACCGGTCAGGGCAGCCCGCATACCTCACCGTAGGCTTCGAGGAACCGGTCGTTCTCCTCCGGGGTTCCCACCGTCACCCGAAGGGCACGGTCCCCCGCCCCCCGGAAGGAGAAGCAGTCCCGGACGATGACGCCTCTTCTGAGGAGATCCTCAGCCACCTTTCCCGAGGGCACCTCCGTCTCCAGGTAGAGGAAGTTGCCCCCCGAGGGGCGAAACTCTGGCATAAGCCTCAGCATCCGGGCCCTCTCCTGCCTTATCGCCTCAACAGACCGTCTCATGTACTCGATATCCTCCAGGGCTGCTATCCCCGCTGCAACCGACGGCGTCGTCACCCCGAAGAAGGGGGGCGCAGCCCTACGATACTCTTCGGCGATCCAGGGGGGGGCGACGGCATAGCCGAGCCTCATACCGGCGAGGCCGAAGGCCTTGGAGAGGGTCCTTCCCACCACCAGGTTATGGTACTCTGCCGCCAGGGGTAGGAAGTTCTCGTCGCTGAACTCGGCGTAGGCCTCGTCGAGGAAGACTATGGCGTCGGTCCCCTCGACGATCCCCCTGAGGTCTTCTTCGGGGATGGTGTCGCCGGTGGGGTTGTTCGGCGAGCAGATGAAGATCATCTTGATCCCCTCTGGGAAGTCCGTCGGAACCTCGAAGTTCTCTCCCCGGGGGAGGAAGAGCGGCTCTGCCCCTGCCGTCACCGTCAGGATCTCGTAGTAGCTGAAGGTGGGGGTGAAGATGACGGTCCTCTCCCCGGGGTCGAGGAAGAGGCGGGTTAACGTATCCATCACCCCGTCCATCCCCGCCCCGATGAGCACGTTCTCGGGGGCCGTCCCGGCGTACTCCGCCATCGCCTCGACGAGCCGCCCAGGCTCGGGGTACCTCTCGGGCTTCGCAGAGGAGATCGCCTCATAGACTCGGGGGCTCGGACCGTAGGGGTTCTCGTTGCTCCCGAGCTTGACGATCTCCTCAGGCGGGAGGCCGTACTTTGCCGCGATCTCGCCGATCCCCCGTCCGGCGACGTAGGGCTTCAGCCGCTCCAAGCAGGGCCTAAGGTTCTTCGAGTATCTCTCCAAGGACCTTCACCACGCGGTCGATCTCCTCTTTGCCCACCACCAGGGGCGGGACCATCCTGAGGACGTGCTCGCTCGTCGCGTTGAGGAGTACGCCCCTCTCCCGGGCACGGTTCACGATCTCTGGGCAGTTCGCCTCCAGCTCGACCCCCACCATCAGGCCGAGGCCTCTGACCTCGCGGGCGTCGATCTCCTCGACCAGCCTGGACCTGAGGTATGCGCCCATCTCCGCAGATCGTTCCACCAGCTTCTCGTTCTTGATGGCGCCGATGGAGGCGAGGGCGGCCGCGGAGACCAGGGGCCCGCCGCCGAAGGTGGAGGCGTGGTCGCCCTTCTGGAAGACCTCGGAGACGGACTGTGCCGCCAGCATAGCTCCCATGGGAAGGCCGCCCGCGATCCCCTTGGCCAGGGTCATGACGTCCGGGAGAACGCCGCTGTGCTCCTTTCCAAACCATCTTCCGGTACGCCCAAACCCGGTCTGGACCTCGTCGAGGATGAGGAGAGCGCCGCAGTCGTCGCAGATCTGGCGGGCCGCCCTCAGGTACTCCGGGCTGGGGACATTGACGCCCCCCTCCCCCTGGACCGGCTCCAGGATGACCGCCGAGGTCTCCTTCGAGACCATCGCAGCCAGAGCCTCAGGGTCGTCGAAAGTAACAAACTCCGCCTCGGCGAGGGGGCGAAAGGGCTCTCGATAGACGGCCTTGTAGGTCGCGCCCAGGGACCCAAGGGTTCTGCCGTGGAAGGAGTGGACCGCGGCGACGATCTTTGACCTGCCCGTCGCCCTTCTGGCGAGCTTCAGGGCCGCCTCGACGCTCTCGGCTCCGGAGTTGCAGAAGAAGGCTCTATCCATACCGGTGAGGGTCTTCAGCTCCTCGGCGAGGAAGACCTGGTTCTCGGTGTAGTATAAATTCGAGGTGTGGATCAGCTCTTTCGCCTGGTGAGCGATCGCCTCGACTACGGCAGGGTGGCAGTGGCCGACGGTGTTGACGGCCACCCCGGCGACGAAGTCGATGTACTCGCGCCCTTCGGCGTCCCAAACCTTCGCTCCCGCTCCCCGGACCAGGAGGATCGGCTGGCGGGTGTAGGTCTGGATCACCGACCCCCTCTCCAGCTCTACGATCCGGGCGGTCCTCTCGGCGCCAGAGAGTTCGGACTCGGATCTAGACATTTCTCTCTCCATCTTCATTTTCATCGCTCTCTATCGATCATAGGACGCTCCGCGCAAACCGCAGGCTCGCCTGGATCTGGCGGCCCACCTCGCCGCTGACGACCTCCATGTGGCCGGGGTAGAGGACCTCCACCTCCAGGGCCGTCAGCCTCTCGATGGAGCTGACGAGGTCAGAGCCGCATCCGGCATAAAGGTCGGTCCTCCCGATGTTCCCCTGGGGAAATACGGTATCCCCGGAGAAGAGGACCCGAGCCTTCCTCTCATAGAGGCAGATCCCCCCCGGCGAGTGGCCCGGGGTGTGCATCACCTCCAGCTTCCACTCCCCCAGGTCGAGGACGTCCCCCTCGTTCAGGACCCCGTCGGCCTTCAGCTCCGGGGCCGAGAGGCCGAATAAGTAGGCGACGGTCGCCATATCGTCGCCGAGGAAGCCCGCCTCCTCCTCGTGGATCAGAACCCTCGCTCCCGTCGCCTCCTTCAGCCGCACGACCCCCCCGGAGTGGTCGTGATGGCTGTGGGTGAGGATGATCATCTCGATATCCTCCGGGTCGATGAACTTTTGGATCTTCCGCAGCGTCGGCTCCGGATCCATCCCGGCGTCGATGAGGACCGGGACCTCGTCTTTTATCAGGTAGACGTTCCCGTCGAAGGGAGAGCCTGAGACCTTGTGGACTTCCACCATTCCAACACCTGCTCCCCCGGATGGGCTCCACCGATATATCTGTTTGGAAGCGAGATTCCGGGCGGTTCGGGGATGGTTAGAGGGTGGTTCGGGCATGGTTCGAGGAAGGCTCATCTACCGGGGCGATCAACAACCTTTTAAGAAAATAGACATTCTCCAGATCAGCTTTGAAGGTGTCGATATGTCCCAGTATGAGATCAACATAAAGAGCTTCCCCGCCCTGCGGGTGGCGAGCCTCTGGGGGAAGGGCCTCCCCTTCGCCGTCACCGTCCCGAAGGCCTACGAGGATTTGGCCGCCTGGATGGCCGAAAAGTTGATCCCTCCCCTCTCGGGCTCGCCGATGGGCCTCGCCCTCTACTACGACGACCCCGCCTCCATCCCCCCGAGGAGGTGCGGTTCAAGGTGACGATGCCGGTTGCGGCGAGACCCCCGAGGTCGCCGAAGGCGGGGCGGCGGTGGAGGTGTTGGCAGAGGCAGAAGTGGCATACCTGACGGTGAAGGGGCCCTACACCAACCTCGAAGACGCCTACACCCAGCTCTACGGCTGGGTCTTCTCAAACGGCTTTCAGCCCAAAGACGCCGCCCGGGAGGTTTACGTCAAATGGGGCGAGGAGATGCCACCGGAGGAGCAGGTGACGGAGATACAGGTGCCGGTGGGGAGGTAGGGGAAGAGGGCGAGAGGGAAGAGGAAAGAAAAGAGGGTGGAGGAGAGGATGAAAGGAAGAGCGAATAGGCGAGGGCGATCTCAGTCTAGCCGCGACTCTTTGGGGCCGTTCCCCTTTTTGACGCGTTCAGGAAGGTCATCCCCACCACCGCGCCCTTCTCGCGCCTGACTATGACGCCGTCCTCGGTGATCTCGGAGTCGTCGGCGTGGCTCGGCTTTTTGAAGCTGACGTAAAGGACGTCCGCCTCTTCGTCATAATCGATCCAGATCTTCTTGTGAGGGATGCCCAGAAAATGGGGCACCAGGTCAGAGATCTTCTCTACTTCTGCAGCTCCCATACCTTCGATCTCCTTTCAAGCTGGCCTCGCTTCCTCGTGAGAAATGCTGTGATCAAAAAGCCGTCCTCTTTGCTCACCTCTTTATAAACGACGACGAGGTATTTATCGATTTGCACCCGCCTGACCGCCAGAAGCTCTCCAGATCCCCCCTCAAAGATGGCATCCGGAGATTCTACCGTCTCCAGGACGTCGGAGTAAAAGCCTACCATCTCGGAATGCGACTCAGTTATGTGTAGCCATCTCTCCTCCGGCAGACGGATGGGAACGCCGTTCTTCGACCGCGCCGTATCCACAAAGCACCCCCTTCTCAGGCCTTCCAGGGTTTCTTCTGGATGCTGGTCTTGCTCGTCTTACTTTTAAGATCTTTCGGCGGTGGCCCCGTGGGCAGGGCGGCGTTGGGGGCCTCCCGGCGGCGTAGGTGGCGTACCTGACAATAAGGAGGCTTGAACCAGCCTTGAAGAAGTCCACACCAGCTCTACAGATGGGTCTTCCAGAATGGGCTCCATCCGACGGACGCCGCCGGGAGGTCTACGTCCGGTGGGGCGAATCGATGCCGCCGGAGGAGCGGGTGACGGAGATCCAGGTGCCGGGGGGGAGGTAGAGAAAGCTGGGGGGTGGTAGCGCTGGCGACGATCTGATCGTCTCCTTCTTGGCGGACTATCCCCGCCGCCACCGCGGGACCACCCGCCCCGTCCGCTCCGCATACCGCCGATACTCCTCGCCGAACTTCTCTTCCATCATCTCCTCCTCCCGGGGGATTCGGGCGGCGTATAAAGGGAGGGACGCCACCAGGAAGGCGGGGCCGGCGATCCAGTTGTGGAGGAGGAGAAGCTGGGCCGCCGCCCAGAGGAGGTGGGCCGCGTACATCGGGTGGCGGACCCGCTCGTAGACCCCCGTCGTGACAAGCCTGTGATTCTTTCGGATCTGAAGCCCCGGCGAGAAGCTCCCGGCCAGATCGGCGTGAGACCGCCACAGGAGCAAGAGGGCCTGGAGGAAGAGGGCGCCGCCCAGGGAGCCCGCGACGAGGCTTGCCGTCTCCGGCAGGGTATAGTCAGCGAAGTCGAGCCTCGATGTGAAGAGATAGAGGAAGGGGACGACGATCATCCCCGCGGCCGTGAGGAGCATGAGGGGGCGGTCCTGCTTTCTCTCGCGGCTATCGGCGACCTCCGTCGGCTCCCGCCACCAGGAGGGGGTTTTCTTCAGCCAGTAGACCCGGATCAGGGAGGCGGCGAGAAATCCGGCAAGAAAGACGAGATCGAAGAGGTCGTCGAGCATCACCGATCCGCTCGATCCCGATGATAAAAATAGGCGGCGGTCCGGAGCAGCGGAATCAGTGGATCGACCTTGCAAACGCGAGGCTCGTTCTCATCTGCTCGCCGACGTTCTCGTCCGTCGGCTCCATGTGGCCGGGGTAGAGGACCCGGACGTCCAGGGACGCGAGCCGTTCGATGGATCTGACCAGGTCCCTCACCACCTCCTCCGACCGGCGGGTCCTCCCGATATTCCCGTGGGGGAGGAGGGGGTCCCCTGAGAAGAGGACCCTCGCCCTCGGCTCGTATAAAGAGATGGAACCGGGGGAGTGGCCCGGCGTTTCGATGACCGAAAGCGCCCACTTTCCGAGGTTGATTACGTCCCCCCCCCTCCAGGGTCCCGTCTACCCCGAACTCCGCAGGATCCTCTGCGTACCGGTAGGATCCTGTGGCGACGTCGTCGCCGAGGTCGCAGACCTCCCCTTCCCCTATCAGGACCTTTGCCCCCGTCGCCGCCTTGAGGGCGGGGACCGCGGCGGTGTGGTCGTGGTGGCAGTGGGTGAGGATGATGAACTCGATCTCCCCGGGATCCATCAGACCCCGGACGTTATCGAGGATCGCTGAAGCGTCCCTCCCCGCATCGATGAGGACCGCCACCTCGTCGACGATCAGATAGACGTTCCCCTCGTAGGAGGTGGCGCCGCCGTTAACCTTATGCACTTTCACCAAACAAACCACCCCATAAGACAAGTGTAATTCCTTCAATATATTAGCTAGTTGGTATCATGACTATTATCGAAGACGCGAAGAAGGGGAAGACTCCCCCCGAGGTGGAGGCCGTAGCCAGGAAGGAGGGGGTCGACCCCGAGAAGCTCGCCCGCCTCGTAGCCCGGGGCCGGGCCGTGATCCCAAGGAACGTTCGCCGAGAGATCGACCCCATCGGGATCGGCGAGAACCTCACCACCAAGGTCAACCTGAACCTGGGATCGTCCCGCGGCCTCGCCGACCCCGAGGCCGAGGTGGAGAAGGCAGTGGTGGCGATGGAGGCGGGGGCCGACACCGTGATGGATCTATCTACCGGCGGCGACCTGGACGAGATAAGGCGGCGGGTTCTCGCCGCCGTAGCTATACCCGTCGGGACCGTCCCCATATACCAGGCAGAGGTGGCAGGAGACCTCACCAGCCAGGGGCTCTTCGACGCCCTGGAGCGGCAGGCGAAGGACGGCGTCGACTTCGTCACCGTCCACGTAGGCGTCAACCTCAACAGCTTTGAGAGGCTGAAGAACAGCCACAGGATCATGGGCGTCGTCAGCAGGGGAGGCTCCCTCACCCTCAAGTACATGAGCGAGACCGGGGAGGATAACCCCTACTACGCCGAGTTCGACCACCTCCTGGACATAGCAAGAGAGCACGAGCTGACTTTGAGTCTAGGCGACGGCCTGCGCCCCGGCTGCATCGAGGACGCCAGCGACCGGGCGAAGTACATGGAGTTCATCATGCTCGGCGAGCTCGTCGACCGGGCGAGGAGGGCCGGGGTCCAGGCGATGGTGGAGGGGCCGGGGCACGTCCCCGCCGACGAGATCGAGACGAGCGTCAAGGCTATGAAGTACGTCGCCGACGGCGCGCCCCTCTACCTCCTGGGGCCCATCGTCACCGACATCGCCCCAGGCTACGACCACATCACCGCCGCCATCGGAGGGACGATAGCCGGGATGAACGGCGCAGACTTCCTCTGCGCGACGACGCCCAGCGAGCACCTGGACCTTCCTACAAAGGAGGACATCTTCGAGGGGACGGTCGTCACCAGGATCGCCGCCCACGCCTGCGACCTCACAAAGCCCGGGGTGAGAGATAGGGCCCGCGAGTGGGACAGGAAGATGGCGGTGGCCAGAAGGGACCTCGACTGGCCCGCCCAGTTCGACCTGGCCATAAACCCCGCCATCGCCAGGATGATCCGCCACCGGAGGGGGGTGGACGTCGACACCTGCACCATGTGCGACGAGCTATGCGCCATAAGGCTAGCGCGAGAGGCGATGGAGCGGGAAGAAGAGAAGGCGAAGAAGAATACGAAGAAGGCGGAGAAAGAGATCTAAAGGGCTCCCCTGAGAGCCGAATACCTCAGGAGCAGCTCTCCAGCTCTTTCTCCACCACCTCGCCGCCGGGGGCCACCTCGGCGAAGACCTGCCCCTCGAAGAAGAGGACCTCCGTCTCCTCGTCTATCCAGGAGTCGGGGGGCAGGCCCGCCTTGAGGCAGGTCTGACATAGAAAGTCCGTCGGGTCGAACTCCCACTCCGTCGCCACCTGGGGCAGAAGGAGCCCAGACCACATGCCCCTGCGGACGATGAGGCCGTGTTCCCCGATCTTGACCGCCTCCGGAAGGTCCCGGTTTCTGACGTCGTAGCGCCTCGGCGGGGTGAGGACTGTCACCTCGATCTCGATTTTGGGAAGCTCGTCAGGCCGGACCCGGGGAAACCGGGGATCATTCGCGCCGGCGTTTATCGCCGAGTCGACTATCGCCCGCGATAGCTCCATCACCGGCTCGGGGTAGCCTATGCAACCCCGGAGTTCGCCGTCCTCATGAAGGGTGACGAATACCCCGGCCTTCTCCTGGAAGGACGGCGGAAGGCCCTCCGGCCTTATCCTATCCCTCTTCTCGACGTAAGCCGTCAGGGCGTCCCTCGCGAGAGTTACAGCCCGCCTCCCCTCTTCGATGGTGAGCATGGAGGGATCTCTGGCCGCCATGTACTAAAGGATTATTAGGCGTCCGCTGTGAATATAATTGCACCCCATTTAACGGCCTTACTTACCTTCCCAGTGGGGGCACTTCTTCACAGCATCCTCATTTCCGGTCTCACAGAGAGGCCATAGTTCGTGAGTCACCTTATCCTCTCTCATGTGCTTGTGAACATACTTGCAGTACGTATTACGGACGCCTTTGAGGACATCGTCAACTATGGCACTTTCATCCGTCGTATCAACAGGATATCGCTGTCCAAAGGCGTTTTTATGAATTCTATCCAGATCCAGATAAAGAGATGTCAATATATTTGCTGCTCTGGAGACGTACTGATCGTAGTAAAGTCCTCGTTCGTAGTCCTGAACTACATAATACTTTTGTGTTTTTGTTCTCCCCGCTCTTACAATCACGAGGTTTACCAAGTAGCCAGCCGCCGCGAACGCCAGGCCTATACCCCACAACGATTCTTCTTGTAAATCTCCAAAAAGATGACTGACAATAGTAACACCACCAACGGCACCAATAGTCATCGTAGGCAAGGATTTAAGAAGATCTTTTGCTTTGTTTCCGAACTCTATCCCTTCTTTAATCGAGTCCAGATACGCTTCCCTGAGCTTCTCGTTCTCTTCGAAGTTTAAGGTTCGGCCCTTGTAAGCGATATCCAGGTTGCGCAGGCTCGATTCCATGGTCGCCAACGCGCTTAGAACATATTCCTTTTCGTTCTCGTTGACGCCATCGGCTTCAGCCTTTTCGCGAATATTTTTCATAGAATTCTTCACCAAAGTGGCAGTTATCTGGGATTGCTCATCGTCAGAAGACGCTCCCGTCTGTGCCCAGACCATCCGAACCGCCGTGAAGGGCGGCAAAATAGAAGTCTTCGTTAAATCCTTAGCGTCAGATCCATTTGACATGATCAAGGCCCCTTCGCACCATTTAAATTATAAATAGTTCATACCATTCAACAATAAATAACTTTTGTATCTGGCACATATAAAAATTGTATCTGGATATGCAAATCTCATGTGCTGTTCCACCTCCCCAAAGCGAGAGGATTTATGCCATTGTGTAAGATACAGCTTATCGAACCAGTCTTTGAGGCAGATACCATGTCAAAATCAGAGGATCACCTGAATGAGGCCTTCGCCGGGGAGTCCCAGGCGAACCGGATGTACCTCGCCTTCGCCGAGAAGGCGGACCTTGAGGGCTACCCCCAAGCGGCGAGGCTCTTCCGGGCCGCCGCCGAGGCGGAGGCGGTCCATGCGAAAAACCACCTCAATGCGATGAAGAAGGTCAAGGCGACGAAGGAGAACCTGAGGGAGGCGATCGCAGGAGAGACCCACGAGTTCAAGGAGATGTACCCCGGGATGATCGAGGCCGCCATATCCGAAGGGGACAAGGCCGCGGAGAGGTCCTTCCGGTACGCGAGCGACGTCGAGGAGATCCATGCCCGCCTCTACCACGACATGATGGAGAACCTGGAGTCGCGGGGGGTGGAGAGCAGCCCCTACTACGTCTGCCCCGTCTGCGGCATGACTGCCGAGAGGGTCCCGCCGGATAAGTGCCCCGTCTGCGGCGTCAAGGGGGAGAGGTTCAAGAGGATAGACTGATCAAAATCGGTCAATCTTCCCGGAGGAGATATTCCTTCAGCGCCACGGCATTGTTGAACTTCTCGTCCTTAGCTCCAAAGACGAGGGTTACATCCCCCGAGGAGATCTTCTCCGATATCAGGGCGATGAGATCCCCTTTGGAAGCCAGATCACCATGATATCTCTCTTTGAACGCGCCCCATCTCCCGGGATCATGGCCGAACCATCTCCTCAGCTCGTCGCTCGGGGCCACGTCTTTGAGCCAGAGATCTATCTGGATCTGCTCTCTCTTCATCCCCCGGGGCCATATCCCGTCGACGAGGATCCGAAATCCGTCATCCTCCAACGGCGGGTCATACGCCCTCTTCAACCTCAGCATCGTCATCTCCCCCCGAAAGACCAGATCTTGATAGGTGTCGCTCGAGCTTCTCCAGGAGCCGCCAGCATAGGAGGATCTGGACCATCCCGGTGGAGGTGACGACTCCGCCAGCCGACCGGTCGCATATGGGAGTCTCCGAGCCCATGATCCTGCAGAGCTTCTCCTCCAGCCCCGCTATCATGGAGATGTGAAGCTCGCCGTCGATGGTGAGGACCGAGACCCTCTTGCCGTAGTAGTCGTCCCGCTGGTATGCGATGGAGAACTCCTCTTCCGCATCCCGGTAGATCGCCGAAAGGTCGACCTTCAGCTCCACCTCCGACCGGTCCGCCTCCATCACCTCCTGGATGAGCCTCACCGAGTACATCTCTTTTGGCGTCTCCGCCATAAGGGGCGCGGGAAGCCTCGACTCCTCGATCTTCACCACCGCCTCAGCGTAGATCTTCTGGACGTCGACGTAGATCTTGTAGTCGGCCTCACGCTCCAGAATCTCTCGTTTCACCGCTTCCCGATCGTAGTTTCGATCGATGCAGTCCCTCTTGATCTTCCACCGCCTCTTTACGCTGCGGCTCGGATCGACGAAGATCGAAAGGTCGATCTCCCGCCTTAGCTCCGGGGTGAAAAAGGGGTGGAGACCCTCTATGATGAGGACGGGAGCCGACCTGAAGGGGACGGGCCCTTTTATCGTTCCATCGGTGTGGTCGTAGACGGGCTTATCGATCTCCTCCCCCCGCCGCAGGGCTCCGAGGTGATGGGCGAGAAGATCGAGGCGGTTCGCCTCGGGATTCAGGGGGGTGATCCCCCGGACCCTCCTCTCCTCACGATCGAGGCTGTGGTAGTCGTCCATGCTGAAGGTGGAGACGAGGTCCTCGCCCAGGAGCCGTCTGATCCCCCACGATAGGGTCGTCTTGCCGGAGCCGCTATCTCCAGCCACCGCCACCACGAAGACCCGACCGGACGATCGGAGCCCTTCAGCCAGGCCGGGGTTCAAAAGATATCCTCCGATGAGGGATGGACCGGGGATCTGAGGCTTCTGGCGAAGATATCATCGATCCTGCTTCTCCGACATGAGGTCCGCAAACTCGCTCGTCTTGTCGATCGTCTCCAGCTCCCGGGCCTCGATGACCGCCGTCTCCTCGACCCGCTCGACCTTCGTCTCGCCGTCGACGATCACCACCGACCGGGTCTTGGTGATGATGGAGAGGCTGCTCATCAGCTTCGCCTTCTTCATCATGGTGGGCGAGAGCTTACCCACCCCCGTCAGGACGACCAGCGCCTCGTTCTGGGTTATGGCGTTGAAGGGCGACTGGACCGTGGGGAAGACGTCGAACCCGATCTGGGCCAGGTGGCTCAGCACCTTGTCGTCGATGAGCCCCCGCACTCCGAGGAGAGGGCTTTTCGGCTCCAGGATCTCGACGGGCTTTATCAGCTCCTGGCCGAAGAGCTCCTCCAACCTCAGGGCGACGTCGATGGAGGTGTCCATGCTCTCGATCTCGTACTTGCTGATCGTCCGCCGTGAGACGGATAGCTCCGAGGCGAGGGCGCCGAGGGATATGCCGCTCTCCAGCCTGAGCTTTCTCAAGAGGCGGCCGTCGATCTTGACGTAGAGCCCTCCGTGGGCGGCGTAGACGAAAGGGGGGATATCTTCGATGATCCAGTCGGCGAGGGTGTTGAGGCTGACGGTGGGAACCCCGTACCTGAAGTAGACGACCCCCCCTTCGAGGTTGTGATCCCTCGTCTTCTCGCCGATCAAAAGGGGGTTTGCAGAAAGGTATTTAGCCAGGCTGCGAATCTCTACGGCGGTCTTCTCGTTGAGGCCGTCGATGTTGGAGAGGATCTTCAGAATAAGGAGAAGTCCGCCCCGGCTCGCTGCCAGGTCGAAACTCCTCGGCCTGACGTAACACCGGTCGGAGACCGAAAAGCCCGACCTGGACAAAAGACCCGCAACCCGATCGGTCAGAAACTCCTTATTCATGATTATACATGTCTCGGCTCAGCGGTTATTTAAAGGTTCACCATCATGATAACTATAGGGGTAGACGATACCGATTCGGAAGAGGGTCTCTGTACCACTTACCTGGCTGCGGTGATGATGGAGAGGCTTGGAAGCTTCGGCGAGGTCGTGGACCTCCCAAAGCTGGTGAGGCTCAATCCTTGCGTCCAGTTCAAGACCAGGGGGAACGCCGCCATCGCCTTCTCCCTCGATACCGAACGCCCCGATAAGGCGAAGGAGGTCGCCCTCGAGACCCTTTTGGAGCTCTCCGACTTCTCCGGCAAAAAGACCAACCCCGGCCTCGTGGTCGCCGAGGAGGTGCCGAGGGAGCTATCCGGCTTCTACCAAAGGGCCCTCCATGAGGTCATCGACGTGAGAGAGGCGGTGGAGATCATCGAGAGGCTCGGCCTCTGGTCCCGGTCCTTCAAGAACCGTCAGGGTCTCGTGGGGGCTCTGGCGGCCGTAGGGGCTCGGTTCTCCGACGTGACCTATGAGCTGCTAGCCTACCGGGGGGAGAGGAGATGGGCCACCCCCCGAGAGATCGACGAGGAGTCGGTATGGAAGGCCGACGAGCTGACCTACCCCCGGACCTGGGACAACGTCGACCGCCAGAACCGGAAGGTCATCTTCGCACCCCACTCAAAAGACCCGGTCCTCTTCGGAATCCGGGGAGATGAGCCAGGATCTCTTATGGAGGCCCTGGAGACGATCAGGTCCGAGCCCTTCGAGAGGATGGTGATCTACAGGACGAACCAGGGGACCGACGCCCACATCTCTCGGGGCGAGGTCAGCGGCGTCGTCGAGGATAATAGCTACCTCCTCCGGGGGGTGGTGGCCGACGGGCCGGAGGCGATCGAAGGCGGCCACATCTTCTTCACCCTAAGAGATGAGGAAGCCGACTCCACCATCAGATGCGCCGCATTCGAGCCGACGAAGGGCTTCAGGGATCTGGTGAGGGCTCTACTCCCAGGGGACCTCGTCGAGGTCTACGGCGCCGTCAAGAAGGGGACCGTCAACCTCGAGAAGATGGAGGTCGTCTCCCTCGCCGAGGGGACGGTCGGGGAGGCGCCCCTCTGCCCCTCCTGCAGCAGAAGGATGAAGTCTGCGGGCCGGGGGCAGGGGTACCGGTGCAGGAGGTGCAAGACGAGGGCAGAGGGGAAGGCGACCGTTCCCCTCCATAGAGAGATCCAGGAGGGTTTCTATGAGGTTCCTCCTTGCGCCAGGAGGCACCTATCAAAGCCCCTGGTGAGGATGAGAGGCGATAAGGTCCATCCCAGCAGGTAGAAAATAAAAAGGGAGAGCCGCCTCACTTGAAGGCCGCTTCCAGCGGGGGTATGACCTGCTTCTTCCGCGAGAGTACGCCCTTCTTGTAGATGGAGTTGTTCTCCATCTTCCCCTCGAAGGCCTTCTCGAACTTATCCACAGGCGTGCCCACAAACAGCAGATCGCTCGCTTCCTTCATGACGTCGGTGAGCATGATCAGAACGAAGCTGAGACCCTCCTCCTTCCTCACCTTCTCCATATCCTCCAGGATCTCCTTCTTCCTCGCAGCCAGCACCGAGAGGTCCATGACCTCGATCTGGCCTACCCCGGCTTTCGTCCCTGCGAAGTCGAAGTGCTTGTAGTCGCCCTTTACGATATCTCTGGCGGTCTTGGAAGAGATGTCGCTCTTGGCGGTGAGCATATCGATCCCGTACTGCATGTAGTCCTCGCCGGTGATCTTGGCTAGCTTCTCCACCTGCTCTTTGTCCTTATCGGTGCAGGTGGGAGACTTGAAGAGGACGGTGTCGCTGAGGATGGCGGACATCATCACGCCGGCCATCTCTTTGGTGATGTTAACACCATTCTGGTCGTACATCGCCGAGATTATCGTCGCTGTGCTCCCGACGGGCTCGTTGTGGAAGAATATGGGGCTTCCTGTCTGGATGTCGCCGATCTTGTGGTGATCTATGACCTCCATCAACGTCGCCTCTTTTATGTTATCCACCGCCTGCCCCACCTCGTTGTGGTCGACGAGGACGATCTTCTTGCCCTTGCCGTCGGTGATCGTCTCCGGCACAGGGACGCTGAAGCGCTCGAGGACGAACTTGGTCTCGTTGTTGATCTCGCCCGCCGCCGCGGGGATGTATATCTCGGGCATACCCAGCTGGTTCTTCAGGTTCGCATAAGCGATAGCCGATGCTACAGAGTCAGTGTCTGGACTTTTGTGGCCCACCACGTAGACGTTATCAGCCAGATGAAACACCTCCGAAGATATTCAACGCGCAACTCCGACTTAAACCTTTGCAACGAGCCGTTTATGCCGAAATTTATCTCGGATCCGCCGGGGGGCGGCGAGGGCGGATCGGAGGAGGCCAGCATCTTTATATAGTACTTAGCATATAGAAAGAGGGTTCCCTTATGAGGACTGGCAGGAGCTGAGGCGTCCGCCGTCGCCATGACCGCCGGAGCAAAGGGGGAACGACACCAAAAGCCGCGTTGATAGGTCCTTGGGGGAGATAATGACTACAGTCTGCCCATGACCTCAAGACAACCCAGATGCGGTACATATAAGCCCGCTGCGAGGGTCACTGAGCCGACGGACGGATCTTCCATAGGATGAGGCCTCAGAGTTAGCAGAGCATCGGGCGACATACCAAAATCATGCGGGGCAGGCCCACAATTTTAAATTATTATAACTCATTTATAATAAAGTTTCCGCCCGTTCCGCCATTATCTTAAATATCAGCACCATCTCAACGAACCCTGCTGATTATGTGGGGAATTCTGATCACCTTCGAGGGGATAGACGGGTCCGGCAAGTCGACGGCCCTCGCCGACCTCGCCCGGTGGATCTCCGCAGAGGAGGAAGAGGAGAGGGGGCCGTTCAGAGGCAGGGAGTTTCTCTTCACCGCCGAGCCTACCGACGGCGAGGAGGGGCGGCTCCTGAGAGAGAGGCTGAAGGGCCCCAGGACGGCGGAAGGCCGGGGGCCGGGTCCGATGGGGTCGGAAGGGCTGGAGGAGCTCTTCCTCTTCTTGGCAGACCACGCCCGCCACCTGAGGGAGGTGGTGGTCCCGGCCCTCGACCGGGGGATGGTGGTGATCTCGGACCGGTACTCCGACTCCAGGATCGCCTACCAGGGGACCGCCCTCCGGGGAATCGTCCCCGGCCCCATGGAGTGGGTGGGGGCGATCCACCGCCCCTGGTCCGTCGTCCCCGATAAGACGATCCTCTTCAGGATAAATCCCGCCCAGGCGGTGGAGAGGTGCCTCTCCCGCAAGGGAGATGGCCCTACATCGAGAGATCCCGAGAAGTTCGAGCGGGAGGCGTTTCTCAGAGAGGTGGCGGCGAACTTCGAGGTTTTGGCCAGAAACGAGCCGGAGAGGTTCGTCATCATCGACGCTGGCCGCGAGAGGTCCCAGGTCCTGAAGGACGCGATCCGCGCCCTAGCCGCCGCCATCTCCGAGGAGGAGTCCGGGGCGGATGGATAGGGCGCGGTGAGGAATCAAAGATCGAGAGACCGACGATCGGATAACGCTGATTGATGGATCAGCGATCGGATATCGAAGATCGACGATTGATAGACCGACGATCAGCGAACGGAGGTCGGCGGCGAGGGCTGATCTTCCAATGCCATCGCCACGAGCCTCCTCGCCCAGGCGAGCTTCTTCTTCTTCTTTGGGGTGACGGCAGGATCGTCATAATCGAAGCCTATCAACCTGATCTCTTCTGCCCCGAAGTGCCGGGCGAGGAAGACTGCGCGGTCGCCGTCGGTGAACCCCCCGAAGTTGTAGACCCCCTCCAGGGGGGCTGCCTGGGTGGTGGCGAGGACCTTTCTGAGCCGGGGGACGTACTCCAAAAGGGCAGCCACGTTGTCGCCGTGGGCGTGGACCACCACCGCCGACCCCCTCTCGCTCGCGGCGACGATGTCGGGGAGGAGGCCGTCCAGGTCGGTGACGATGACGTCGGGGACGACCCCCGCCGCGAGGAGGGGCGTCGTCGCCCCGTCGGCGGCTATGACCACGAGACCCTCGTCCCTCGAAGCGCCGGGCCGGACCATAGGGCCCTCCTCCAGGATCGCCCCCAACTCCAGCGCAAGCCCCGGCCCGTTGCCGCATACCAGGACCCTCCGCCCCCGGATCATCGAGTCCAGGTCTTCGAGGGAGAGGTCTCCTCCCCCCACCGAGAGGAGGCCCTTGAGGAGGAGGGCCGCTGCCTCGTCCTCGTCGCGGGAGAAGCCGAACTCCTCCAGGATCTCCCGGTATATCGGGTCCCATTCCTCAAACCGCATGATACGCCCTAGCCGGGAGGAAGTTTAAGCCTTTCCTCTCCGATCCGGGGCAGGGAGATGGTGGATGCAAAAGACGAGCAGATCAAGGGCGGATAAAAGAAGAGAAGAGGTCGGGGAGGTTATCCCCGAACTGTTCAAGAGATGTAGCCGTTCATCGCAGGCTCAAAGTAGGAGCTCTCGGTGGGGGCAGCCTTGGACTCTGCGCCGGGGAATATGCACGGCTCACAGGGGTTGTAAGTGCCGCACGGTTCCATCGTATCGCATCCGCCGAAGCAGCAGCTCAGCCAGTCCTTCGGTACAATGACATGCTTGTAGGGGACCTCGAGGGTCATGTTCTTCTCGATGGTGAAGGTCCCGACGTAGTGCTCGTCGATCTCGATCATCGGCCTCCTCCAGGCGGTGCTCTCAGGAACGTCGTAACCGGTGTCGTTCATGTTATTCGGATCTCCCTGGAGGACTCCTATGTCCACCATACCGTCGGTGACGTCCTCGCTGATCTTCATCCAGGTGTAGCCGACGCCCTGGTAGATCGGATCATCATATACGTACTGCTTATCCTTGACCAGGATTTCGATCTCCTTGTCGACGGCCTTGGCGTACTCCACCTGGTGGTGCATCATGGTGACCGGCCTGTAGTTCTTTATCACCGTCTTCTCCTTAAGCAGGGAGTCGTAGAGGATGGGGTTTCGCGCGTAGTAGCCGTTTCCTATGGCCATCCTCATCGGGGAGTAGACCATGGAGTTGTCCTCCCTCGCCGATATGCAGGAGTAAGCCTCCCACTCCTGGTAGCAGCCGTCTTTCTTGACGTAGTTGACGATATCAGCGTTGATGATCATCTCGTTCTCGATGGTGCCGCTCCCGTGGGCGTAGTCCTTGTACATCGGACCCTTCTGGCCGGGGCTGCCGGTGTCGGGGGTGGGCAGCTGGATGTACCTGTACGTCATGAAGTAGCCGCTTCCCTGGACGCTCTGCTCGAAGTCAAAGGTCATGTTGTAACCGGCGCCTCTTTTGATAGAGTCGCTATTGAAATAATCGGACGTCGCTATCGCCATCCCCATCAGGAACGACAGGGCGAGTATCGCGAGCATAACTTTTCTCAAATCAACTCCCTCCGTCTAAACTAAGTTCAGTAGAGCTTTGCATAAATCTAATGCCACCCCCCTATTTTAATCTGTTGATCGCATGATATATTATCAGGATATCATCAGGGCGACCGGTGCCGCAGACGCCTCAGGATGACCCGGCCATTCCGGAAATTTTCGGTTATAAAGGGTGCCACTCGGGATGAAATTATGGCATAAAAGAAGTTCGGCGATTGAAAGTCCAAAAAAGGAGATAATTATGGTTATAAGGTCAGAAAAAGTCCCAGGGGGATGATCAGGCCTTTTCGGCCTCGGATGACAGGACTTTTCCCTTGAATTCCTCGAATCCCACCGATTTTATGAACTCCCGCAGCCTCATTCCAGGCTGGGCGCCGGCCCTATAAACCTCCAGGATCCGGCCGATGAGGGGGATGACCTCCTCCCTCGCCACGAAGTCGCGGAGCATCCAGCCCTCATGAGGAGGCCAGCTCCCCCGCCCGCCGACGAAGATCATGTACCCGTCCTCGGCGGTGTACCTCGCCCCCACAGGGCAGTTGACGACGCAGCGGCCGCACATGACGCACTCATCATAGTCGATGACCGCCTTCCCATCGACTATGGTGGCCGCCCCCACCTTGCAGACAGCGACGCACTTCTCGCACCCTGTGCACTTCTCGGCGTCCAGCTCGGGCCTGACCCTCCCCATGACGCCGATCTCGTTGAACTGGGGCCTGGTGCAGGGGAAGGGGCACCCGCCTATCCCCACCTTAAGAGGACCCGGCGTCTTCTCCCCCGTGAACCTCTCCCCGATCTCTCTTGCAAGGCCGGTCGTCTCCGCCGCGGCTTTGAAGCAGTACACCTCCCCGAGACAGGATACGACGTTCCGGAAGGTCATCCCTGCAGACCCAGGGGCGAGCCCCGCACCTTTCAGTTCGGCGATAGCCGCCTCCAGCTTCTCCTCGGGGACCCCGAGGATCGAGATCTCCTGCCTCACGGTGAGATGGACCTCGCCGCCGTACTTCTCTGCCACCTCTCCTATCCGCTTCACCTGGGCGGGGTCGAGCATCCCCCCCGTCACCAGGATCTTTATCTCAAACTTCCCGTCTCTCCTCTTGAATACGGCGGGCATCCCCTTGTACATCTCCGGCTTCAACACGATCCCTCCAAGATCATATGTCATCGTAATCTCCGACTAACTTGTAAATTGTGGTCGTAAAAAGGATAACTACGAATAGAGTGGAGGTTTAGAGCAGGATAGCTTATCAAAACATCCAAGAGACTCGCAGGCAGATGGAGAGGAGCTGCAGGAGATGAAGAGATGAAGGACAAGGGAGAGATGAAGGAGGGTGAGTAGACGCCGGGAGGGGAGATCGTCCCATGCCACCAGAGCCGGTTCTTACCAAAAGGTTAATACGTGAGGGATAAACTAGGAAATTGGCACATGCCCGTCGACGTCGATCTTGGGAAAGAACAACATTTTGGTTCCAGGGCGATTGGAAGAGCGCGATCCTTCGATCAGACGCTTGAAAGCCCCGCTGAAATGATCCGCAGATGTCAACGAAATCGAGATTTTATTGAGATCTCCCCCGAAACAGGTCGATGGAAGGAGCATGTGACATCGATGATGCCCCACGAAGTATAGTGCCGTAGGGAAGGGATGAAAACCAGCCAAGTTGGCTGGAAAAGGAGGACAAAAGGGGGATGCTGGCAGAACTGGAAGAAAAGAAGGCCCGGCTGAAGCAACAGGCCATCGATTTTAAGGATAGTCGAAGCCAATTGAACGCTGAAGCCAGCAAGTGGGCCGCGGAGCGCAACGAACTGAACAAGAAGACAAAAGAGCTCATCGACAAAGCCCAAGAGCTCAAGACGCTCCGTGACGAGTACAACAAGAACGTGGCTGAGGCCAAACTGAAGCGGGACGAGTTCAACGAGAAGACGAACGACTTCTACGCTCAGATAGACGAGATCAGAAAGAAGCACAACCTCACGGGCGACCGATCCATCCGGGGTCTGCGAAGAGAGATAGACCACATGGAGTTCAAACAGCAGACCGAGGTCTTAAGCCCCGACAAAGAAAAGCAGCTCGTCGAGAAGATATCAGCCCTCCGGGCCGAGTTCAAGATGAGGAAGGAGCAGATGGAGAAGAACGACGTCTTGAAAGACCTTCTGGACGAGGCGCAGAAGCTCCGCGACCAGGCGTCTGAATACCACGATCTCGTCACAAAGTCTGCAGAACTCGCCCAGGAATACCACGACAAGATGATCGCCACCTTCAAAGAAGCGGACCAGGTGAGGGCCCAGGCCGACGGAGCCCACCGGGAATTCGTCAAAGCCCAGGAGGCGGCGGACAAGCAGCACCGGGAGTTCATACGAACTCAGCGAGAGATCCGCGATTTCGACAAGATCATCACCGGTCTACGGAGAAAGAACCGGGAGAAGAGGGAGGACAAGGTGAAGGCCGAGGTCAGGAAGGAGGCCGAGGAGATCCTCACCCAGTTCAGACAGGGCGAAAAGCTGGACACCTCCGACCTCCTGAGACTTCAGCGTTCAGGACTGGTCTGAAACCGAGATCGGTTTTAATCCCGGAGCGGCCCTCCGGCCGCTCCCGGACCTTTAAAGCCCGCCCGCATCGCTGCCTTCCGCTTCGCCGCCTACTTCGATCCCCGATCCTGAGGGCGGACGGATCGTCCGGACGAGGGAGATGAACGGAGAGATGAAGATAGGCAGCAGAGGAGGGGCGCAGCAGACCCCAGGTGGATGGATATGAGGATAACCTGGCTGTCTCATTCTTGTTTTGAGCTTGCAGAGTCGATGAACGTCCTGGTGGACCCCTACATCCGGGATAACCCCATGGCCCCAAAGGCCGTCGAAGAGCTCAACCCGGATATCATCGCCGTCACCCACGGCCACGCTGATCACCTCGGCGACGCCGAGGATATAGCCCGACAGACGGGCTCTCCGGTCCTGGCGGTCGCCGAGGTGGCGAGATTTTTGGACCGCCTATCCATCAGATCCGAGGGGATGAACATCGGCGGCTCCTTGCGGATGGGAGACGTCCTCTTCACCATGACCCCCGCGATCCACTCCTCAGAGATAAACCTCACCGACCCTCCGACCCCCGGCGGGGAGGCCGCGGGCTTTGTCATCGACGACGGGATAAGAATATACCACGCCGGCGACACCGCCCTTTTTAGCGACATGAGGCTTATTGGAGATCTCTACCGACCGGACGTCGCCCTGCTGCCCATCGGAGGCAGGTACACCATGGGCCCCCGAGAAGCGGCGATCGCCACCAGCTGGATCCGGCCCCACCTGGTGATACCGATGCATTACAACACCTGGCCCAGGATAAGGCAGGACCCCACCGAGTTCAGGGATCTGGTGGAGACTCTCTGCGACTCCGAGGTGGTGATCATGGGAGCAGGAGACGCCGTCGAATGCTGAGATCCGAAGGACCCTCGCGATAGATCCAATTTATTTTTATATTTCATCCATATCGGCGCGGCTCCACCGATCATCGTCCCGTAGGCAGCGGATAAAACGACCGCAAACTTTTAAACTCCGTCGCCGAACCAACCGTCAATGAGCGATCTTTGTCTGATCTTCGGAAGGCCGAAGGTGAAGGGTAAAGAGGCCTTTCTGGCGGCGTTGAGGAAGGCCCAAGTCGAGAGCGGCTGCGTCATCCAGGCGATGGACGCATCCCTGATCGTCGGCGAGAGCCACGCCACCTTAGCCGCCGAGAAGGCGATCCGGGCCTTCTCCGAAGAGAAGAACGTCGCCAAAGATCTGGGGCTTGAGATCTTGCGCTACGCCTCGGGCAAAAGACAGATCGGTCGGGCGCTCACCATGGGGGTATCGGAGGAGACCGAGAGGATAGCCCTGATAGTCGTGGAGAACGGGACGCCTCCAAAGATCTCCGATATCATCGAGATCGACGGCGAAGGGCCCTGCTGGAGCAGGGCCGCCGTCAGGGAAGCCTTCGAGATCGGGGAGGCGGAGATCGAGGCGGCGGGAGAGGAGAGGATCCCCGACATCGTGCTGGAACGGGTAGCGCTGATGGATGCTTACCGATGAGATGATCTTATGAAAGAAGAGTTCTACACCCGGGGCCGCTGGCAGAACTGGATCAACAAGATAAAGGAGAGCGGGTTCACCCTCCAGGAGTCGGACGAGGATCCGTCGGCTGCGGTCTTCGTCTACGCCATGGACGACGTGGTCCTGGCCTGCCTAAAGGTCATAGCGAGATGTGAACACACCACCATCACCAAAGAGGAGGCGATATACGCCATCGACGAGATCAGGGATATAGTCTCTGAGAGGGACGACTCCCTGGGAGAGGATGCGAATCTGATGCTGGAGTCGCTGAACGCCGCCCTCACCGCCGTATTCATCTCAAGCCAGAGGTACATCGACGGCGGCTACGACAGAAAGACGAAGCTGGAGGATCTGGTGAAAAAGGCGGTCCTCGCCGAGGAGGCAGACCGGATGGAGGAGGCCCTGGGGGTTTTGAGCGATATCGGGGCGAGGGTGATCGGGGGAGAGGCCCTCCCCGAAGAGGTCTTCGAGGACCTCCCCTACTCCCTGACGGCGGAGCTCCTCGACGGAATCGACGCCATCTCCGCCGCCCAGATCGGAGACGACAGCTACAAGGAAGACGACGGGTCCGAAGACGACGGCGACGACTCCTGACCTTCCGACCGGCGACTCGAAGGCGGCCTTCAGTCCCGCAGGTCACCTCGGCCGGGTCGTCACCTCGCACCCGTCCTCCGTAACGATGACGGTATCCTCGGCCTGGGATACGAGGGCGCCCTCCGCCTCCCAGAGGAGGGGGTACCGATGGAGGATCCCCGCCCTGAGGAGCTGACCTATGGCGTAATCTATCCGGTCTCCCGAGAGCCACCTCCGGGCGAAGGGGAGGGTTGAGTAATTTTCCAGTACCTCCTTCAACAGGGACCTCGCCGGGGGAGACCTGATGGGCCTTTTGGCGACGAAGGAGAAGATCTCCGCCTGGGGCGCCTCGGTGATCCTCCCGACGCCGTCGGTGGCGAAGGGCTCGATGGCGATGACCTCTCCCGGCGAGAGGACCACCCCCTTCTCGATCCGCCGATTCGGCACCGACGGCTCGCCGTGGGCCCGGTAGCGACCGAGGCCGTGGCCCGTCAGGTTCGCGACGGAGCTGTAGCCGTATCCCCGGATGGCCTCCTCGATGGCCGCCCCCAGCTCCGCCGTGGACACCCCCGGCCCCACCAGCTATATCGCCGCGGCGAGCCCCGCTGCCGAGGCCTCCACGAGGTCAGGGTGGCCGCCGAGATCCACCGTCACGGCGGCGTCGGCGATGTAGCCGTCGACGTGGACGCCGATGTCCAGCTTCTCGCCGAAGACGTCCCCGTCCTCGGGGCGGGGGGTGTCGTGGGCGGCGACCCGGTCCCGAGATATGTTGCAGGGGAAGGCGACCTCGCCGCCGAGGGCGCGGGTCGTCTCCTCGACGAACTCCGCCACCTCCAGGATGGAGACCCCTACATCGACCATCGAGCTCGCATCGTCCCGGACCCGTGCCAGGATCTCCCCCGCCTTCCTGTACTTCTCAAGCACTTCAGCGTCCATGAAAGATCATACTCCTCTCGTCAAAGTACCCTCGTCGGACTCTCCTCAGAGGATGAGCCCCTTTTCAAATTCTGTGAGGTTTTCGCATCCGTCATCCTTCACCACCACCAGATCCTCCAGCCGGACGCCGCCGATATCCGGATAGTAGAGGCCCGGCTCCACGGTGACGACGTTCCCTGCCACCAGGGCGCCCCCCACCTCGCTCAGGGAGGGCCTCTCATGGACCGCCAGCCCGACCCCATGGCCGGTGGAATGGATGTAACCGCGACCCTCCCGCTCGGGGTAGCCCCGCTCCTCGAAGATGGCGCAGACTTCGGCGTGGACCTCCCTCCCCGGGGCCCCCGCCCTGACGGCACCGATCCCCGCAGCCTGAGCTGCTCGAACCGCCCCATAGATCTCTACTACCTCGGGGTCTGCCTCCCCCCGGAGGACCGTCCTCGTCATGTCCGCAAAGTACCGCGTCCGTTTGGACCGGGGGAATATGTCGATGACTATCGGCGAATCTGCGGGGAGGGGCCCCGACCCGCCGAAGTGGGGGTCTGCTCCGTCTTTGCCCCCGGCCACGATCGTCTCCTGAGCCTCATAACCCCCTCTAAGAAGGGAGACGTCGATGGCGGACTTCACCATCTCAGAGGTGAGGGGCGACCCTTCGAAGATCAGACTCCCCCCGGCGGGGCGGGACCTTCTTATCATCCCGACGGCGACCTTCATCGCCTCCTCGCAGCCCCTCTGGACAGACCTGATCGCCTCGATCTCTTGGGGGGTCTTCACCTCCCTCCACTTCGATGCGGGGCTCTCCAGGACCGATACCTCGAAGTCGGCGGTGAGGTCGGAATAGACCCTCACCGGAAAGTCAAAAGGGACCCCCAGCTTCCTGACGCCTCGGTCCCGAAGGAACTCCTTGAGGACCGCAGCGTAGGCGTCCTCGGGCCGGTCGAAGTTCGCCAGCTTCTCTTTTATCCCGTAATCGGAGGTGGTGGCCACCTCGTCGGCGACAGACTCCCTCTTTGCCCGCCCCCCCTCCATCCCCGATACCAGGATGGATAGAGATGATGCCGCCAGGAGGGCGAACCGGTCCGGGGCGAGGAAGCAGGAGAGATAATAGATGTCGGGGTTGCAGAGGCTGTCTCCAAGGAAGAGGAAGCCGTCGAGCCCCTGGTCGCTGAGAAACTCTCCGGTCCTCTGAGATGATGGAGGCATGGTAAGAGATCTGAATACGAACTATAAAAAGATGGGTCGAAGAAGACCGTTTAAAGATGGATCGAAGAAGACCGTTTAAAGATGGATCGAAGAAGACCGTTTAAAGATGGATCGAA
>JANKMW010000029.1 GCA_024649985.1 Methanothrix sp. | reverse complement strand
CATCAACGTGATGGCGATAAATCCCGCCTCGGTCAGCGACATCTATGGTGAGATCGAGCTCTTCGGCGCCCTTCCCAAAGGCTCAGCCTCCAAGGTCGTCAGGGCCCAGGAGGAGAAGTTCTTGGAAGCGCTGGTGGAGTGGCTGTCTTTCGCCCTCAAAGAGGAGCTATTCTGCGAGAGCTGCCCCGTCAGAAGCCCCCCCCTCTTCGTCCCCGAGAGGGAGGCGAGCCTGGAAAGGTTCCTGAGACCGCATCTTCCCAGAGGAGGCGAGGTCCTGGAGATTTGCTGCGGGAGCGGGATGGCCACCCAGACCCTGAAGTCCCTGGGGTTTCGCCCCTGGACCGCGGACCTGGACAGCTGCGAGATCTGCTTGGGTTTGAAGTCTGGGCACCTGGACCCGACAAGGGCGATGGTCCTGGACGCCCGCCTCTTGAGCCGGTTCATCTCCCCCCGGAAATTCGACGCTGTGGTGGGGTTCATGGTGGGGCTCATAGACGCCGTCAACTGGCCCCTCTGGAAGGATATCCTCACCTCCTCGGCGGAGCTGGCGAAGGATCTCGTCATCTACACCACCTACACCGAGAGGGAGGCAAAGATGGTGGCAGAAGCCATGAACTGCGCCGGATGGTGCGGCGAGGTGGTGGCAAACCCCGACGACCTCGGGATATACGATCAGTGGGCCTGGGTCGGGCGGAGGCGCCGTTGACGAAAGGTTAATACCGTCCCAGATCAAGAGATGGCGATAGAGGTGATGCTTGTGCCTAAATTCAAGAAAAGAGACGTTGAGAGGAAGGGCGACAAGAAGACAGAGAACCTGGAGAAGAAGCTGATAGAAGAGAACCTCGATGATCTCGTGGGCACAGGCGGTGAAGAGGAAAAGTGACCTCCCACTCGGTGAGAATCCTGGCCGAGGGGCGCGTCTCCGAAAGACGGTTCGAACTGGAGAAGGGGCTGACCTACGACGGCCTCTTCGAGCTGTTGAAGGTAAACCCCGAGACGGTGGTGGCGCTCTTCGAAGGCCACCCCGTTTCCAACGACGAGGTGGTTGAGGCTGGCGACCTGGAGATCGTCCGGATAGTCTCCTCAGGTTGAAGGACCTCGTCAGCTGTTGCTCAGCTTTCCGCTCAGATCCTTCAGTCGGCCGATATTTTCCATCACCCTCGCAGACTCTCTCCTCTTCTCTTCTTCAAAATGGGTTATTATCTCCTCCAGGGTTATGGTCAGACGATATACCTTCATCGGCCTTCCTTTGCCGTCCTTCTTTATCTCCCGCTCCTCGACCCAGCCGTTGTTCCGGAGGGTTCTCATGGCGATGCTCACCTCCGGCTGCCGGAGGTTCGATCCGATCTCAATCTCTCGGGAGGTTGCCTCCTGGACGTTGGCGAGGTAAGTGATCATGCTGGCGACGTTTCGGGGGATTCCGAGATCCCGCAGAACCTCTACGAACTCCCGGTCGGCGTCGTCCAAAACTTTGACCGAAAATTGTCTCATAATAACCACATCTATTTTTCTGGTTACAAAATCATTCTCATATAAATAGCTTATTTTTGTTTATCCAGAAAGATTATCGATTCGAGATCTTGCGGCTCGATATACCCCATGGGAACCGACGACTATCCCCAGGGCCATCCCCTCCTCCAGGATATCGGCCATCTCCTCTCCGGCGAGGTCGATGGAGAACCTCCTCTTTAAATCTGATCTAATCTGATCTGCCGATAGAGGGAGGATCGAGCTGTTGAGGACCCTTTCGGTGAAGCCCACCAGGTCTTCGTGGACCGCCCAGGGGTAAATGATCCACCTCCACTCGGAGATCTCCTCGGCGTAGTAGTCGGGCTCAAATGCCGAGCTGGTCTTGTGCTGCAGAACTGCGGTCCTCACTTCCATCGGCCCCAGCCCCTCGAGGTAGCCGACGGCTGTGGCGAGAGTTTCTCCGGTGTCGGTGACGTCGTCGACGATCAGAACCCTCTTGCCGGATGCGTCCGCAGCCAGGGGGAAACGTACCACAGCATGATCCTTTTTTCGGGCTGCCATCCCCCAGTGCTCGACCTTCATGCTGGTGAGCTGATTGTGGACGAGGAAGTCGCAGACGACCCGGCCGGGGACGTAGCCGCCCCGGCCGATGGCCACCACCAGGTCCGGCCTCCATCCCGAGGCCTTGATCCTCCGGGATAGGGACTTGGCAAGATCGTAAAACTCGTCCCAGGCCACAAGGTCGCAGGGGAATGATTCGGGGTTCATCGAGATATGTATCGACGTTCGAATTTAAATAATTTAAGCAGCCTCGCCGGTTCTCATCCTCCGACCCGTTGGGATCGAAGGGGATGACGAGAAGGTAAATATACCATATTCTGCATCGCCTGGACTTATGGCAACGAAGCTGGACCCCTGGGGCGCGGTCTCGATAGACGACTACTCGAAGCTCTTCGAGGAGTTCGGGATATCGAGCTTCGAGGAGGTTCTGCCCCAGATCGACGATCCCCATCTATATATGAAAAGACATATAATATTTGGCCACCGCGACTACCAGAGGGTCGTCGAAGCAATGAATGAGAAGCGCCCCTTCGCGGTGATGAGCGGCTTCATGCCCAGCGGGAGGGTCCACCTCGGCGGCAAGATGGTGATGGAGGAGATCATCTGGCACCAGAAGCAAGGGGGGGACGCCTTCGTCGCCATCGCCGACATGGAGGCCCACTCCGTCCGGGGAATCAGCTGGGAGAGATGCCGCGAGATGGGGATCGAAGAGTACGTCCTGAGCATCATAGCCCTGGGCCTTGAGCCGTCGGCCACCATATACTTCCAGTCGAAGAGGGGAGCCGTCCGGGACCTCGCCTTCGAACTCGCCTCTGCCGCCCGGTTCTCGGAGCTCGCCGCCATCTACGGCTTCTCCGGGGAGACGAACGTCGCCCACATGGTCTCCGTTATGGTCCAGAGCGCCGACATCCTCCACCCCCAGCTCGCCGAGAACGGGGGGCCGAAGCCGGTGGTGATCCCCGTCGGCTCCGACCAGGACGCCCACATAAGGCTCACCCGGGACCTCGCCGGGAGGATGAGAAAGTTCCTGGTGGAGGAGAGGGAGGGGTACGTCAGCCTCCGGGGGAAGGCAGCGGGCCCAGAACTGATCGCAGCGGCAGAAGCCCGCCTGAAGGAGATGGGGTACCGGAAGGTGAAGAAATACGAGGAGCACGTCGACGTCTTCGACGCAAAGGACGCAGGGGAGGTGGAGGAGATCGCAAGGGAGCTGGAGGTGGAGGCGGGAGGCTACGGCTTCGTCCCGCCTGCGTCCCTCTACCATCGGTTCATGACCGGCCTCACCGGCGGCAAGATGTCCTCCTCGCGCCCCGAGAGCCACATCGCCCTCACCGAGGACCCCGAGGAGGCGGCAAAGAAGGTGATGAGGGCGGTCACCGGCGGGAGGCAGTCCCTCGCCGAGCAGAAGAAGCTGGGGGGCGAGCCGGAGAAGTGCACCGTCTACGAGCTTCTCATCTTCCACCTCTCCGAGGACGATGGCGAGCTTGGAGAGGTCTATGACGAATGCAAGAGCGGCGCGAGGACCTGCGGGACCTGCAAGAAGGAGGCTGCGGAGAGGATCCGGGACTTCCTCGTCGAGCACCAGCGGGAGAGGGAAGCGGCCCGGGAGAGGCTCTCTGAGTACGGGCTGTGAGGAAATTGTGAATTGAAAAATAAAATTCTATATTGAAAACGAATGAAAAGATCTTCTTAATACTGGACCATCCTGGGGAGCTCCTTAGCATGCTCTATCCAAGACTTCACCTCGGCGAGGGTTGGATTCCTCGTTACGAGCTTGTTGGCCTCGTTCACCTCCACCATCTTTGCATGGAGGTTCTCAGGGACCCTCTTGGAGAGCTCCACCACGGTGTCAACTCCAGCCACCTCCAAGAGATCCGAGTACTTCTCCCCTACACCCTTGACCCTGAAGAGGTCCGCCCGGTTCACCCACCCCAATATGAGATTCTCCGCGATCCCAGTGTTTTGAGAGATCCCAGTCCGACCGTTCTTGCTTGAGCCAGATTCGAGGAGCTTCTCGACGGTGTTGATCCCTGCATTGGCGAGGGACTCGGCATACTTCGGATCAATACCGCGGATATTCAATATGTTGGTCAATAAAACCACCAGATATTCCTTGTGGCTTTGAGCTCTACTTCTTAAATCCGAGATCTTTGGCTTTGCCTGCTTTTATCAGCTCTTCTGCCTGTGCGGGTGGTACATCTGATATACGATCACCCTTCTTCCCAAGTCCTTCTACATCCTTAAGCAGTTCGACTCTCACCATAAAGATCCTCCTTTTCTAGTTCTCCATCTCGATCTCGTCCTGTCATTCCGCCCATCAAACGATAGATTGATCGTTCTGAAGGGAAAGTGAACTTCAAGGGTTTTTCAGAGTCAAGTTTTGTCGGGAGATCTATAAATAATTATCTATTTCGCCTAATCTATATTAAGAAGATCGACGGCCGGAACACCCATCATTGCTACGCCGACCCTCACCATCAGGATGACGGTTCGAAGAGGAGGACGATCCAAGACAAAATGGCCCCCCAGCCTTCGGTCTCAACCCTCCCCCTTCCTCTTCTCCACCACCCGGATCTCTTCGATACAGGTCGTGGGGTAGTTTCCGGTCCCGTCCTTCTCACGGTATTTGACCATGTCCCAGACGTTAAGGAGCGCCGCCGAGACCCCTACCAGCGCCTCCATCTCGACCCCGGTCCTGCCGACGGAGGCGACGGAGACCGTCGCACTGATCCGATCCGGCTCCATCTGGAAGTCGACCTCGACGCCGGTGATGGGGATGGGGTGACACATGGGGATCGTCCGCGGCGTCTCCTTCACAGCCTGGATCGCCGCCACCCTCGCCACGGTGAGGACGTCACCCTTCTTCACCTCGCCCCTCCTGATCGCCTCCACCGTCTCCTCCCTCAGGCGGATGGTGCCGGTGGCCACAGCCCTTCGGCCCACCGCCGGCTTCTTGGTGATCTCCACCATACCGCCACGATATCCTTTAAGGTCCCCTGCCGATGTCATACGATCCCGTCCTTACGGATCAAAAGTTCATGGCAGCGGGTATATTCTCGATGACGTCGGTGGCCAGGAGAGAGTATCCCTTCTCCTGACAGGCCAGGTCCCCGGCGGTCCCGTTGACGAAGGCGGCGGCGACGGCGGCCCGCAAGGGCGAGGCCCGAGAGTAGAAGGCCCCCGTGATCCCGGCCAGGACGTCCCCGGTCCCTCCGACGGTCATACCGGGGTTTCCGGTGGCGTTCCCCCTGATGACGTCGCCGTCGGTGATCAGGTCCACCTCGCCCTTCAGGAGGACGGTGATCTTCATGTCCCTGGCGAAGGTCATCAGGGTCTCCCTCTGGACCCGACCCGGAGGGAGCTTGATGGAGCTGACACGCCGAAATTCGCTCTCATGGGGGGTGATGATCCCCTTGAGGGGGATTCCCGGGAGGAGGGCGTCGGCGTCCAAGACGACCCTCTCGCACTCCGGGATGATCTTCGCGAGGGCCTCCCTCGTCGCCGGGTGGCGGCCGAGGCCCATGCCGACGACGACGACGTCGTGGTGGGGGAGAAGCCCTCGGATGAGATCCAGGTCATCGGGGGAGAGGTGGTCGTCGGAGAGGGGCCGGACGATCAGGTTCGGCGAGTATCCTGCGATGGCGCCGGATACGTTCTCGGGGGCGGCGACGGTGACCAGGTCCGCACCGGCCCGAAAGGCAGCCATCGCCGATAGGGCGGGAGCCCCGGTGTAAGGGCCGCCCCCTATCACCAGAACCCTGCCGTTCTGCCCCTTGTGGCTCTCGGCGGCCCGGCCGACCACCAGACCCAAGTCTCCGGGGCCGGCAAAAAACTCCGCCTGGTGCGGTATCCCGATCCCCGCCACCACCACCTCACCGGGGATCCCCTCCTTCAGCCTGTGGAAGGTTACTGTCACCGCCGGATCGACGGATCTATCTGTGCCGATGCCGCTGGGGACGTCCACCGAGACTACGGGTTTATTGGAGGCGTTTATGGCGTCGATCGCATCCGCCTCGAGCCCCCGGACCGCTCCTTTGACGCCGGTACCGAAGACGGCGTCCAAGATCAGATCGTAGTTGGACAGCGCCTCCAGATCGGTCGAATCCCGGACCTCCCGGAGGTCGAAGCCGAGGCGCGCCAGGATCTCCCAGTTCCACCTCGCCTCTTCGGTGGCGATCTCTCTCGACCTTCCGATGAGGAAGACCGCCACATCAAACTCCGCCAGGTGACGGGCCGCAACCAGGCCGTCTCCGCCGTTGTTCCCCCGTCCGGCGACGACGGCGATCTTCCTCCCCTGGGCCCTCTTTCTGACCTCTTTAGCGAGGGCGGCTCCTGCGTTCTCCATCAACTGGAGCGGTGCCAAGCCGAAATAGGCGCAGTTTGCATCGACGGCTCTCATCTCGTCGGGAGAGATCGGTCTCATGAAGGTCCCTAATATCGCTGAAATGATAAAAGTTGTGGGGCGCACCCTCACCACGCGATCTTCTTTCGATAGTGGTTTCTCACCAGGATCGCCACCATGTTGATGGAGAGGACCAGGGCGAGGAGGACTAAGGCAGTTCCCCAGGCGTTCTGCTCGACGTCCCAGGCCCCCAGGAAGTATATCAGGTTCAATAGATGGTAGCAGAGGTTGTTGACGGGCTGGGTGACGTCGGGGACGAACCCGTAGAACATATGGACGGGGGTGGCAGAGAAGGTGACGGCAGTCCACATGATGGGGGCGGTCTCTCCTGCGGCCCTGGCAACCCCGATGATCAGCCCCGTCAAGACCCCGGGGAGGGCCGAGGGGATCACCACCTTCTTCACCGTCTGCCACCTGCTGGCCCCGAGGGCGACGCTCCCCTCCCTGAGGGAGTTTGGTACGCTCTTGAGCGCCTCCTGGCTGGTAAGGATTATGGTGGGCAGGTTCATCAGTCCCAGGATTATCGACCCCGCGAGGAGGGATATCCCGACGGTCGATACCAGGAAGGCAAGGCCGAAGAGGCCGTAGACTACCGAAGGGACGCCGTTGAGACACCCGACGGCTATGGTGACGATCCGCTTAAGCCCCGAATTTTTGGAGTACTCGTTGAGGTAGATGGCGGCGCCGATCCCCAGGGGGGCCGAGATGAGCATCGCCCCCATCACCAACCAGAACGTCCCCTCGATACAAGTGGCGATCCCACCCTGCTGGCCGAGGCGTAAGTGGGGCGAGGTGAGAAACTCCCAGCTTATGGCCCCGATCCCCCGGTAGAGGATCACGGAGATGATCCCGCCGAGGAGGATGATGGTGAAGACCGCGGATAGCCGGACCATCGAGAATACGAGAACCTCCCTGCCCCTGGCAGTGTAACCGTAGAGGAGGTTGATGGAGTCCTTTATCGCGAGGAAGCTTCCAACGACCAACAGTAGGGGGAGGACGAGACCGAAGGTGAAGACAGCACTGAGCCCCAAAAATTCGAACTTGAGGTCGGGGCCGATCCGGCCATAAACGACGAGGAGAGCTACGGCGGAAAGGTAGGCGAGATCTGCGGACAGAGCCGAAAACCTCCCCCTCGTCCATATGACCCGGCTCCGATCTTCTCCCCCCCGGTTGAGGGAGAGGGCGGAGGCGGATATGAGAAGGACGCAGACCAGGAGTCCTGCAACCCAGAAGGGGACGAGGGCGATCTCCTCCGGCTGGAAAAGAAGGTGGTATATCGAGGAGACGAGGATAAAGAGGGCGATGGCGATGGATGCCAGAGGTGCCGGCTTTATCTTCTTCATCTCAGTATCCTCCGAACTTCTTCTGGATCGCAGCCCTGACGAAGTCCGCCGATATGTTGAGGACGGTGACGATCACCAGGAGGACGAAACCCACGGCGAAGAGAGAGTGGTAATGAATCGATCCATGGGCCACCTCCCCCATCTCCCCGGCGATGACCGATGTGAATATGGCGCCCCGGTCGAAGGCGTCGAAGAGGGGGGACGGCATCCGGGCAACGTTCCCCACCACCAGGAGGGCGGCCATCGTCTCGCCGATGATCCGGCCGACGTTGAGGATAACGGCGGCGATGATCCCCGAGGATGCGGCCGGAAGGGTCACCCATCGGACGGTCTGCCAGTGGGTGGCACCGAGGGCGAGAGACCCCTCCTTGAACTCCTTGGGGACCGCTCGGAGGGCGTCCTCGCATATCGTCGTCAGGGCGGGTATGAACATGATCCCCAGGAGGATCGCCCCCGCCAGAATCGATCTTCCCGTCAACATGTTGAAGCTCTTCTCGAGGTATACGACGAGAACCAGAACCCCGAGAAAACCGTAGACGATGGAAGGGACCCCCGCCAACAGCTCGATGGCGGGCTTCAGAAACTCCCGGGACCAGGGTCCCGCCAGCTCCGATAGGTATATCGCCAGGGGTATCCCCACTAGGATATTTATGAATAGGGCGATGAAGGTGATGAGAACCGAGCCGACTATTATCGGCATCATCCCGAAGACATCTCCTGGAGGGTGCCACTTCTGCCCCAGGAGGACCTCGAAGAACCCCACCTCTCTGAAGGCTAGGAAGCTCTCGTAGGTGAGGAAGTAGAAGATAAGGACGATCACCAGGATGGATGTGATGGCGGCGAAGAAGAGAAACGCCTCTACAAAGTCGTCACCGTATCTCCGAGACCGGCGGACGGCGCGTTTATCTGGTGGATCCATATCATCATCTTTGCGGACGTTCATCGCTTAAAGCACTTATCTATATTCTCTATATAGGGAGGGTACCCCTATATATCTAGCATATAGCCCGCGAGGAAGGTCAGAGTATGAAGACGGTGGCAGGGCGGTGGGGGGTCAGTACTCCCCGAACTTCCTCTTGATGGCGGCCCTGACGAAGTCCGCCGATATGTTCAGGACGGTGACGATCAAAAGGAGGACGAAGCCGACGGCGAAGAGGGAGTGGTAGTGGATGGATCCGTGGGGAACCTCCCCCATCTCCCCGGCGATGACGGAGGTGAAGATGGCGCTGGGGTCGAAGATGTCGAATATCGGCGAGGGAAGCCTGGTGACGTTCCCCACCACCAGGAGGGCGGCCATCGTCTCGCCGATGATGTTCCCGACGTTGAGGACGACGGCGGCGATGATCCCGGAGGAGGCGGCGGGAAGGCTCACCCTCCGGACCGTCTGCCACTTGGTGGCGCCTAGGGCGAGGGAACCCTCCTTGAACTCCTTGGGGACCGCCCTGAGGGCGTCCTCGCATATCGTCGTCAGGGCAGGGATGAACATGATCCCCAGGAGGATCGATGCGGCCAGGATCGATCTGCCCGTCAGCATGTCGAAGCTCCGCTCGAGGAAGGCGACCAGGATCAAAACCCCCAGAAAGCCGTATACTATCGAGGGGACTCCGGCCAAGAGCTCGATGGCGGGCTTCAGGATAGAACGGGACCGAGGACCTGCAAGCTCCGAGAGGTATATGGCCAGGGGAAGCCCCACGGATATGTTTATGATGAGGGCCAGAAGGGTCACCATGATCGATCCGACGATTATTGGGGTCATGCCGAAGACGTTCCCGGCGGAGTGCCACTTCATCCCGAAGAGGAGGTTGATGACCCCCACCTCTCCGAAGGCTACGAGGCTCTCGCGGATCAGGAAGTAGAAGATCAATACCATCACCAAAATCGAGGTGATGGCGGCGAAGAAGAAGGAGGACTCGATGACCCGCTCACGGATCCGACGGTTAAGACCCTTTCTATTCTTCGGAGATCCCATGTGGGTTTTTGGGTAGTCACATGATATAAACCAGTTGTCCATATTTAATATATAGCTATAATTTCAGAAAATATTCTATATAGATTCATCTCAGAGCTGAGGGCGCAAAGCTGGATTAGGATCGAGGAGACTAAAGAGGGCCTTCTGACGGAGTCGGCCCCGGAGTCGGCCCCAATCTATATAGAGAATGGACTGTAAGCGAAATAATCGCTCCTATTTATTTTATTTGTGCAATCTTTACATAAGATTCTCTCTCTTGGCCTTTCTCGGTGGCATTGATTCGGATTTCCTGATGAAGAAGAAATCAGGAAAAAACGCCGCCAGAGCTGAGAAAAGAGGCATCTTAATGGATCGAAACTCAATGGCTCGAAAGCAATTGGCCCTCTGGGTCTTTGTCGCATTCTTCCTGACAGCTTCGTTTCCCACTTCGGTTTTTGGAGCCGGGATGGAAGAAGGAACCGAAGACGGAGCAAAGAGCGTCATATTCCTGATCGGTGACGGTATGGGATAAGATCAGGTGACCGCCGCCAGATGGGAGAAGGCGGGCGGCGACCAGCCCAACTACCAGCCCACCCTGGACAACTACCAGAACACCAGTCTGTACATGGACGATATGGAGTACGCAGGACACATGTCGACCCACTCTCTGAACAGCTGGATCACCGACTCTGCGGCGGCTGGGACGGCTCTGGCCACCGGCCATAAGACCTACAACGGCGTTATAAGCGTCGCCAACATCACCGCTCACGGGGAGATCATCGGATACGAGAACGCCACATTGTACGCCGTTCCCCTCAAGACCATCCTGGAGATGGCTTATGAGGCTGGAAAGGCCACCGGCGTCGTCAGTACCTCCAGGGTCACCCACGCCACCCCTGCCGCATACTACGCCCATATCGCCCACCGGGACTGGGAGAACGATATCGCCGAGCAGTGCATAAATAGCGACATGGAGGTCGTCATGGGAGGCGGTTCCAGCAAATTTTCCTTCGACAACAGAAGCCTTCTGGAGGAGGCAGTTCCCCTGGGATGGACCGTGGTAAGAAACCAGAGCGAGCTTATGGCCATAGACCCCGCCGCCACTGAGAGGCTTCTGGGACTCTTCACCAGCTCCCACATGGCCTACGAGCTGGACCGCGACCCAGCCGTTGAGCCGAGTCTGGCGGAGATGACCGAGATGGCCATCGACGTTCTCTCCAAAGACGAGGACGGCTTCTTCCTGATGGTGGAGGGCGCCAGAATCGACCACGCCGGCCACGCCCGGGACTACAAGAGGGCCGTGGTTGATACGCTGGCCTTCGACGACGCCGTCAAGGCGGCCCTCGACTACGCCGCCGGGAACCCTGAGACCCTGGTGGTCGTCACCGCTGACCACGAGTGCGGTGGCCTGGTCATGAGCGCCGTGTCCGGCGACTACACCGAGAGCTGGGCCCCTAACTTCGCCTCTGGAGCCTACCCGGTCAGTGATGACTATGCCGACCTCAACATCCTGGAGGAGGCCAGCCACACCTCCGTGGACGTGCCCCTCTTAGCCAGCGGCCCCACGTCAATCGAGTTTTCCCGGGGTCTCATCGACAACACCGAGGTCTTCGGTCTGGTGAAGAAGGCGATGGGGCTCTGACGGCCCCGCGCCGATCGCCTATTTTTCGAAAATTGGGGGATCGAAAGCGTTGACCAGAAAAGATGCAGAATCCAGATTTCGCCGGGCCCTGTGGACTAGGGCTGTACAGAAGATCCGGACAGCGATGGGATTTGATAACCCATCGTCAGACCTTCGAAATGCTCTTCAGAGGAGTTGAAAAAAATGATCAACGGGATAATCATGGTGAAGACAGTTCCCGGCCATGAGAGGAGAATTCACCGAATCCTCAAAGGGCTTGGTGGAATTAGAACGATGTACGTCCTATTCGGAGATTTCGACCTCTTACTGGAGGTTCAGGTGGGCGGCCTTTTGATGCTCAACGATCTCGTCGAGACGATTCGGGCGACGGACGGGGTAGTCACCACCAGGACGATCCTCGCCCAGACCTTCGAGGAGCTTGGGCCCATGGGGACCGAGGCCTGCTGAGGTGGGGCACCCAACCCACAGAAACGCCGCCTTGAAAAGTAAACGGTTAAAATTTGGCTCGGCTATGTCGAGAGGGGCACAAATCCCATCTCCCCGGCGATGGCCTGGCCCCTTTCTCCGGTGACGAACTCCAAAAAAGCCCTCTCGTCATCGTCAGGCTCGCCCCAGGTGTACATGTAGAGGGTCCTCGCCAGGGGGTAAGACCCATCCCCGATGGTCTTTGCCGAAGGCAACACCCCCTCGTAGGCGATCGTGGCGAGCCCTTCCTCCCGGGCGAGGTTCAAGCCCAGATAGCCTATCGCCCTGTCACTTCCGGCCACAAACTCCTCGACCTCGAAGCTGCTGTCGCGGTAGACCGAAACCCCGGGAGTGGCCACCCTCTCGCTGAAGATCTCGCCGGTCCCCGACCCCGGTGATCTCGATACAGCTGTGATCTCTCGATCCGGGCCGCCAAGTTCCCTCCAGCTTTTGATCTCGCCGGTGTAGATCGCCCTGAGCTGGTCCTGACTCAAGTCCTCGATCCCGGCCTCCCGGATGGAAGAGCTCACCACGATAGATACCGCGTCGCGAGCTATCTGATGCTCTGCCAATCGGCCTCCCAGGGACCCTATCTCAGAGTCGCCGACCTTTCTAGAAGTCATGGATATATCGGCGGTGCCCGCGGCCAGCCGCCGGAGCCCAGAATCCGTCCCGATGCCGGCGACGTTGACGACCACATCCTTCTGCCCGAGGTTGAACTCTTGGGCGCAGGCCTCGGCAAAGGGCTGAACTGTGGTGGACCCGGCCACCGAGAGGTTCGATGCAGCACCCCTGGAAGAATCGCGGAGCTCCAGCTCCTCGCCGCCGATGATGTAGAGGACTGCTCCGGCAGCGACAAATATGGCCACCACGATCCAGGTCATGACCGATTCAGGCCGCGCCATCCCTTCAACACCTCTTTCAAAATAATATCAATCTTTCCCCGAGCTCAGTCTTCTAATTCAACTGTAAGCCGTTTTGGGCCCCCCCATATTCATGGGCAGAATCCTTCTCTCACCTTACCGGCACAAATCCCATCTCCCCGGCGATGGCCTGGCCCTTCTCTCCGGTGACGAACTCCAAGAAAGCCCTCTCGTCATCGTCAAGCTCGCCCCAGGTGTACATGTAGAGGGTCCTCGCCAGGGGATAAGACCCGTCCCTCACCGTCTCCGCAGACGGAAGGACCCCCTCATAGGCCAGTGCCCTTATCTCTCCATCCCTTGCGCGGTTGAGGCTGAGATACCCTACGACGCCTCTGCCCGAGGCGATCGTCGCCCAGACCTCAGCTTCGCTGTAACGATATGAATCGGCTCCGGGGGTATCGTGATCGACCCTCCCCATAACGACCTCGTTGAAGAGATCTCTGGTTCCTGAGCCCACCTCTCTAGCTACGACGGTGATCGTTTCGTCAGGACCCCCCAGCTCACCCCAGCTATCGATCTCTCCGTTGTAGATCGCAAAAAGCTGATGACCTGAGATCTCCCTGACGCCGCCTTCATAGACGTCCGGGCCGACGGAGACGCAGATGGCGTCGATGGCGATGGGAAACTTCTTGAAATTATCGCCGTATATCTCCACCTCCTCGGACTTCACCTCCCTCGAAGCCATGGCGATATCGGCGATGCCGCTGGATATGCTCTTGATGCCGACACCTGTGCCGCTACCTATCACGGAAACGGTGATATCGTCCTGGTGGGAGTTCCACACCTCACCAGAGACTTGGACCAAGGGCAGAACCGAAGTAGACCCCACGATGTAGAGCTTGCCGCTCCTCTGGGTCGGTCCAGATGATCCATAGAGGTGGCTGTCCAAAAATAAGATCGAGCCCACGAGAACGACGGAGAGGGCGACGACGATGGCGTATTTCATGGCGACTGAGCGACCCTGATACAGAGGGAGGGCCCGGGGCCAGAAGGGTGAGGCCCCGGGCAGGCTATCATCTGCAGTTCCGGCTCAGTTTATCGATACGAACCCAAGCTCCTCTGCGATGACCTGGCCGTCGTCACCGGTGACGAACTCCAGGAAGGCACGCGCCTCAGGGGTCGCCTCGCCGTAGGTGACCATGATCAGGTCCCGCGCGAGAGAGTAGGAACCATCCTTTATCGTCTCAACGGAGGGGCTGACCCCCTCGAAGGCGATCGCCACCAGGTCTCCGTCCAGGACGTAGTTGAGGCCGAGGTAGCCTATGGCCTTGTCGCTTCTGGTTATCGCCGTCTTAATCTCAGCGTTGCTGCCGTGGTTGGTTGTAACGCCGGGGGTCTCGGCCTCAGCACTTCCCATCACCATCTCATTGAAGGTGTCTCTGGTGCCGGAGCCCACCTCTCTTCCGAGGACGTAGATCCTCGCATCATCGCCGCCGAGGTCTGCCCAGTTGGTGATATCGCCGTTGTAGATGGCCTGGACATCCTCCTGGGATAGATCGGTGACACCGGCGTCATAGACCGCCTGGCTGACGGCGATACATACGGCGTCATAGGCCACCAGGATCTCGACGAACTCCTCGTCGGGGTAGGCCTCCTTCTCAGAGTCCTTTACATGCCTTGAGGCCATGGCGACGTCGCTGTTCCCCTCGGCGACGTTCTTGATCCCGACGCCGGAGCCGCCGCCGGTGACGGATACGTGGATCGCGCTCTGGACGGCGTTGAACTCCTCAGCGCAGACCGCGCCGAAGGGCAGGACGGTAGTCGACCCCGATACCGATAGAGCGGTGGCGCTCTGGGCGGCAGCCAAAAATGCCACCATCAGAACGCCCGCCAATACGGTCTTTGAAGTTTTGCTCATACAGCCCCCCCACCCTGCGGGGATTATGTATAAAACTATCCGAAATAAAATAAATAGACGTATTGCTCCGACTTTTGCATATATAGTCTATATTTGAAGATGTATTCTATATACACGATTTTGTAATGGCAGAGGCGCCCCCTCTGCTTCCCCATCTTGAGATAGATCGCTGGCACGAAAGATTGCCAAATCGATGATTGGGTCTATGGAGAGCTATATCAGTGAAAAGGAGGGCATTGACCATAAGGAATGAGATGCAAGTATATAATGTAAATACGCGAAAGTTCTGTAACGTCAGTTTATAGACCTATCTATATTATTTTCATTAATTTTATACCCTACCTCCTCAATGATCAGATCCGTTGAAACAAACCATCGCTATCAACGGCAGAAATTTTTGGAAGGGAAGGATAATGAGGGATATAGGGATGATGATGAAAATTTGGGGCTCGCTCATGGCGATATGGGCGGGGCTTATGGTGATGCTGATGGTCTCGGCGCCATCTTTGGCCGCCGATAACCCGGACGGATACTTCGTCGAGAACGAGCACTACTTCGAACAGGACGTCTCGGGCGATGGATTCGTCATGGCTTACCAGAAGGTGAACACGGAGACCCTCCAGCTCAAAAACTATATGCACGGAAGCGGGAGCATCGACGCGGCAACTCTGATCAACTCCAGTCAGTCGAAGGGGAAATACTACTATTACGATGAAAAAACCAACACCTGGATCAAATTGGACCCCCAAAAAAAAGGCGAAATACACTTTGTGGAGCAGAACGAGATGAACTATGCTCCCCGGAGCTTCGCCTACGGTACAGGCTACTATGCTGAAAACCCGGTGGTCTTTAACTCCAAGCTGAAGGAGAAGACAGAAGGCAAGAACTACCAGAGCGAGGTAGCAACCTCTATGCACCACCAGATCGAGTACGCCTCGGGATTCAATAAGGACATCAGGGTGAACCTGGAGTGCGTCGAGTCCCAGGAAGCTGGTGTCAAAGGCCACGGCATGGCGGAGATGAGGATAGAGGAGACTGTGATCGAGGGCACAGTCCACGTGGGCCAGCTGATAGCTGGCGGCGAAGATTACGGCTGGAAGAAACCGCTGGTCGAGATCGACGAAAACTACATTGGATCCTTCGCGATAAAGAAGAACATGAAGGTCTGCGCCGAGAAGAGCGCGAAGAAGAACGCCAAGGACTGGCTCTCATGCTGCGTAGGCGGCTACGGCGAGATGGAAGATGACGACAAGATCTGGGGAGAGAAGGAGATCTTCGACTGCACCTGCCGAGACGTCGCCTGGGGAGACTCCTGGTCGGACAAATCCAAAGAGCAGCCACTTTAACTTGTAGGATCGGAAAGGACGAAGCGGGAAGTCCCCATCCTTCAGGGTGGGGATGAAAGCGGAGTCCTTCCCTTTGCTTCTGCTAACCGATAACTATTTAAGGGAATAATGGGATATACACATTCTGTTAAATCCAATGAAATACAAGCTCAACCGATCTGCACATTCTGTGTACTCACTTCACTATCACTTGGTGGTAGTCATCAAGTACCGAAGGAAAGCACTCTATGACGAAGCGATTCGTGAGAGACTAAAGCAGATCATTTGGAGTTTGTCGGACGAACTTGGAATAGAAATACTCGCACAGGAACCTGCTGAAGATCACCATCATATATTGTTCACAGCGACGCCCACAACCAACTTATCTACCGTCGTGAACGTCATCAAGGGCGTCACATCCCGACGGCTTCGACAAGAATTCCCTCAAACCAAGGAATTTCTTTGGGGCGACTCCTTTTGGTCGAACTCCTACTTCATAGCTAGTGCTCCTTAACATTAATTTTGCAACTTAAGGTAATGCCT
>JANKMW010000028.1 GCA_024649985.1 Methanothrix sp. | reverse complement strand
TGAGACCGTTTCCGAGACCGTCCCTGAGACCGTCCCTGAGACCGTTCCTGAGATCGTCCCTGAGACCGTTTCCGAGACGGTCGAGGTGGAGGTCGGAGAGGCTTTGACGGCGACCCACGAAGTATGTCTCAACGGCTGCAGCTACACCACCATCCAGGCGGCCGTGGACGCCGCCGTCGACGGCGATCTGGTGGAGGTGGGGAGCGGGACCTATAACGAGAACGTCATCGTCGACAAAAGGATCACCCTTCGAGGGGTAGACACCGGCGAAGGGGCGGCCGTGGTGAACGCCCAGGGCAACGGCAGCGGAATCGTCCTCCAAGCCGGCGGGGCAGTCCTTGAGGGGCTATACGTCACCAACGCCGGACCGTATCCCAGCGCCGGGATCGAGGTCGTCTCCAGCGATAATATCATCGCCGGATGCTCCATCTGGAACAGCGGATGGTGGGGGATCTACCTGAAGGGCGCAAGCTCCAACAACACCGTCACCGAGACGATCATATCCAACAGCGTCAACGACGGGATCATGGTCTACAGGGCTCCAGGAAACCGTTTCATAGAGAACACCGTGGCCAACAACGGTGACAACGGGATCCAGATCCTCGAATCCGAAAACAGCGTCGTCGAGAGGAGCATAATCGGCAACAATACCAACTCGGGGATATCCGTCGAGGATTCGGGGAACGCCGTAGTCAGGGGGAACGTGATCAGCTACAACAATCTGGGGATTCACCTCTCAGCCTCCGCGATAGACAGGGTGGGGCCCAACAGGTTCATCGGGAACGGGCAGGAGATGGCCGTAGCCTAGGAACAGCTGGCTATCGCCCGGATCCTCCCGGAGGATCCGGCCAGATCTCTTTTTTCCGTCTTATAGGCCCGGCCCGACCCGCTCGAAACCGATTTAACCCACGAAGGTCAGATACCATCCCCAGATGCAAGATTATTCCGTCAATCAGTTCTTACAGCTCGCAAAGACTCCGAAGATCGATGTCGAGGTCTGCGACGTCACCCTGAGAGACGGTGAGCAGATGCCCGGCGTCGTCTTCAGGCCGGACGAGAAGATGGATATCGCCATCAAGCTGGACGAGGTGGGGGTGGAGATCATCGAGGCCGGCTTTCCCGTCGTCTCGGAGGCGGAAAAAAGGGCTGTCCAGGACATAACGAACCTCGCCCTCGACGCCAAGATCTCGGTCCTCTCTCGGTCCGTCCCCAAAGACGTGGAGGTGGCCCTGGAGTGCGACGTCGACATGATCAGCGTCTTCATAGCCACATCAGAGCTCCACCTCAAGTACAAGCTCCACATGACCTGTGCCGAGGCCGTCAGGTGCGCCTTAGAGACGGTGGAGTACGCCAAAGATCACGGCCTCATCGTCAGGTTCAGCGCGGAGGACGCCACCCGTACCGACTTAGAGCTTTTGAAGAAGCTGTACAGAAAGGCGGAGGAATACAGGGCGGATTACGTCAGCATCGCCGATACCGTGGGGATCCTCAACCCCAGGACCGCCGGCTACCTCGTCGGCGAGATCAAAAAGGAGGTGAATATCCCCATATGCATGCACTGCCACGACGACCTGGGGATGGCCACCGCCAACACCATCGCGGCGGCGGAGGCGGGGGCGAAGCAGCTCCACACCACCGTCAACGGGATCGGTGAGAGGAGCGGGAACACCCCCCTGGAGGAGCTCCTCGTCGCCCTCAGGGTCCACCACTCCGTCGACCGGTACGACACCACAAAGCTCACACCCCTATCGAAGCTCGTCCAGAGCAGCTCGGGGGTGATCATGCCGAAGAACAAGGCCGTCGTCGGCGAGAACGCCTTCGCCCACGAGTCGGGGATCCACGTCGCCGCGGTCCTCGAAGAGCCCCGAACCTACGAGCTCTACTCCCCCGAGATGGTCGGCTCGGCGAGGAGGATCATCATCGGAAAGCATACCGGGGCCAAGGCCCTCAAGTACATCACAAAGAAGATGGGCTACGACCTCAAGAGGGACGAGATATGCCTCCTGGCCGAGAAGGTGAAGAGGTGCAGCGAGTTCAAGCGGCCCATCTCCTGCGACGAGCTCCGAAAGCTGATCCACGACCTGGAGATCGAGATAGTCTATCCCGACCTCTGAAATCTCCAGGTCGTTGGTCATACGATTTTTGATGAGGCGATAGATTGAGCGGCACCGGGCTGATCCTCAGGGCGGACCTCTCCAGGGGGACGACGAGAGAAGAGAGGATCGATCCGTCGATAAACGCCCGTTTTGTGGGGGGGAGGGGGCTGGGGGTGAAGATCGTCTCCGACGAGACAGACCCACGATCCGATCCCCTCGCCCCGGAGAGGAGGATCGTCTTCGCCGCCGGACCGCTATCGGGGACCGGGGCGCCCACCTCGGGAAGGTTCTCGGCCTCCTTCAAGTCTCCCCTCACCGGCCTTCTCACCGACAGCAACTGCGGCGGATTCTTCGGCCCCTGGATCAAGAGGGCGGGCTACGACGCCATCGTCCTCCAGGGGAGGGCGGAGGCGCCCTCCTACCTCGTCGTCTCCGACGAGGGGTCGGATATCCTCGGTGCCCAGGACCTCTGGGGCGAACTGACGGGGGAGACGAACAGGATCTTGGAGGAGAGGCACCACGGAAAGGTCGCCTGCATCGGCCCCGCCGGGGAGAGGTCCGCCCTCATATCCAACGTCATCGTCAACGGCAGAAGGGCCCTGGGGAGGGGCGGACTGGGGGCGGTGATGGGCTCGAAGAACCTGAAGGCCGTCGTCATCTCCGGAAAGAGGAGGGTGGAGGTGGAGGACGAACGGAGGTTCAAAGACGCCGTCGATAGGGCGAGGTCCCTCATCGATCGGAAGCTCGCCGGAGGCTGGGGGCTCGCCTCCTCGGGGACGGCGTCGATCCTGGGCCCTTTGAACGTCAGCGGGATCCTCCCTGTGAAGAACTTCCAGGCTTCCCAGTGGCCCTTCGAGAGGGCTGAAGAGGTCGGCGGCGAGAGGCTCCGCCGGGATATGTTCTCCGGGAGGCAAGGCTGCGCCACCTGCCCCGTCGTCTGCGGCCACTGGGCGAAGCTCCCCGGCGGGGAGACGGTCAAGGGGCCCGAGTTTGAGACCCTCTGGTCCTTCGGCCCCAACCTCGATTGCTCCGACCTCCTCACCATCGTCAGGGCCGGAGATCTCTGCGACCAGTACGGCCTCGATTCGATCTCTACAGGATCGACGATGGCTGCGGCGGCAGAGCTTTTAGATCGGGGGATGATCCAAGGGGTCTGTGGATGGAACGACCCCGCCCGGATCCTGGATACGATAAAGAAGATCGGGGAGGTGGAGGATGAGGGTGAAGAGCTCGCCGCCGGAGCGAGGAGGCTCTGCAGGGGTCGGGGCGTCCCCGAGGCGTCGATGGACTGCCACGGCCTCGAGCTTCCTGCCTACGATCCCCGGGGCGCCCAGGGGATGGGGCTCGCCTACGCCACCTCCAACCGGGGCGGCTGCCACATGAGGGCGTACACCGTCCTCTCGGAGCTCTCTGGTAGGGCCGAGAGGTTCTCCACCGAGGGGAAGGCGGAGCTGGTGATGAGGATGCAGGACGAGACCGCCTTAGTCGACTCCCTGGTCCTCTGCAGGTTCGTACAGCCTCTCCTGGGAGAAAAAATCCCTTGCGACCTTTACAACGGGGCCGAGGGCTCGGATATCGGACCCGAGGAGCTCTTGGAGATCGGGGGGAGGATATTCAACCTGGAGAGGCTCTTCAACCTAGGGGCCGGGATATCTGAGGAGACCCTCCCCAGGAGGCTCCTGGAGGAGGGGGTCGCTGATGGTCCCTCGAAGGGAAGGGTCGTCAGCCTCGACGAGATGCTGGTGGAGTACCGGAGGCTCTGGGGGTGGACCCGCGAGGGAGAGATCCGGGATGAGACCATGAGGAGATACGGCCTATCCCCTTAATTTGCCGGGGCCTTAGAGGGGTCTTTTCGGAGTACCATCGGAGATGACGCAACCACCACCGTCAAATAGGGGGGGAAGTTCTCCTAAAGGGGCCGGACCGGTGGGTCCCCATTCATATGGAGGTGGAGAAGGATGAGGTCGAGAGTCTTTCTACAGGTCTTCGGCACCCTGCTGAAGCTGCTGGGGGGGTTGATGCTCATCCCCGCCGTCGTATCTCTCGCTTACGGAGAGGGGGAGGGGGCGGTCGCCTTCGTCGTCGCCTCCATCTTCACCTTCCTCCTGGGGGCTGCCATGAACCTCTTCGGGTCCGAGGAGCAGCTCAACAACAAGGAGGGGTTAGGCCTCGTAGCCTTCGGATGGCTGGGGGCGGCTTTGGTGGGTGCCCTGCCCTACATACTCTTGGGGCTCAGCCCCATCGACGCCCTCTTCGAGTCGATGTCGGGGTTCACCACCACGGGGGCGACGATCCTCTCTGAGGCAGGTCCCGACGGCCTCTTCATCATCAACGCCACCGCCGCCGAAAGCAGCCTTGCGGCATCCCTCGCAGCGATCCTCTTCCAGGGCGGCGGCCTTTCCCAGGCCGCTGATCTGGCGGCATCGAACGTCTCGGCCTCCACCGAAGCCCTCATCAACGCCACCCTCGTCGGAGGATCGAACCTGGACGGTCCGACGTACCGCGGCCTCCTCTTCTGGAGGTCCTTCACCCAGTGGCTCGGCGGGATGGGGATCATCGTCCTCTTCATAGCGATCCTGCCCAACCTGGGGGTGGCGGGCCGGCAGCTCTTCAAGGCCGAGGTTCCGGGACCTTCTGAGGATATGATCAGGCCCCGGATCAGGGAGACTGCCAAGATCCTTTGGGGGGTCTACATGGTCCTCACCGCCGCCGAGTTCCTCCTCTTGATGCTGGCGGGGATGCCGGCGTACGACGCCATCTGTACCGCCTTCTCCACCCTCGCCACCGGCGGCTTCTCCCCCATGGCCGATAGCATAGCCCATTACAGCGGACCCGGATTCAACGGCCCCCTGATAGAGGTGATCGTCCTCATCTTCATGTTCATCGCCGGCGCGAGCTTCGCCCTCCACTATCGGACGATGTACGTCGATAAAAAGAGCCTGACAAGAGACCCCGAGTTCAAGTTCTACACCCTCCTCGTCCTCGTCGCCATCGCCGTAGCCATCCTCTTCGGCGGGATCGACGCGTCATTCCCAGATGGAGGAGAAGAGGCAGAGGGGCTGGCTCTGGCGAGCCTCTACCTGCGGACCGCCGCCTTCCAGACCGTCTCCATCATCACCTCCACAGGTTTTGCCACTGCCGACTACGACAGCTGGACGGAGCCCGCAAAGCTCCTCTTATTGGTGCTGATGTTCACGGGAGCCTGCGCCGGATCGACCTCGGGGGGGATCAAGCTCGTCCGGATCCTCCTGACGATGAAGTACGGCAGGCGGGAGCTCTTCCAGGCGCTCCACCCCAAGGCGGTGATGGCCATAAAGCTGAAGGGGGTCACCGTCAAAGACGACATACTCCACTCGATATTGATATTCATCGCCATCTACATCCTGATCTTCGCCGCGGCGACGGTCCTCTTCGCCTCCATCTCCACCTTCGCGGCGGACGAGACCCCCTCGGAGGAGATGGTATGCTTCGTATCCGAGGGTGACAGCGGCCGAAAGGTCGTATGTTTCGGATGGGACGGCTGGAGCGAGACCGAGGAGATCGTCGGCCTCACCCCCAGGGACGGGACCGGGATCGCCGTCTTCGTCACACCCCTGAACGCCAACAAGAGGATAGAGGTGGACAGAAGGCCCCTGAACATCACGGAGGCTTATTTCAGGACTGAAGAGGTGGCCGGCCTATCAGGCGGCGAGCGGGACTGGGAGATGATCAGCGCCGCCTCCGCCGTCGCCTCGGCCCTGGGGAACATCGGACCCGGCTTGAACCGATTCGGCCCGACGGACAACTACTCTGAAGTTCCGGGCCTCGGAAAGCTCCTCCTCGTCATATGCATGTGGATCGGGAGGCTGGAGATCCTGACGGTCCTCGTCCTCTTGATCCCCGACTTCTGGAAGGATTGAGATGGCATCGGAGGGAAGGCTTTGAACGAAGAAGGGAGATCCTCTGCCAATAGAGGGGTTTGAAGTTGAGATGTAATATGAGACTGGTCACCCTCACCGACAACTCGGTGGGGCTTCAAAGCGGCATCCTGGCGGAGCACGGCTTCTCAGCTTACGTGGAGGTTGGGGACTATAAGCTGATATTCGATGCTGGCGAGACGGCCACCTCCGTCTCCAACGCTCGGGTCCTGGGGATCGACCTCGGAGCCGTCCCCATCGCCCTCAGCCACGGCCACTACGACCATACCGGAGGCCTTTTGAGCCTTCTTGCGGAGACGGGGCCCGTCCCCGTATACGCCCATCCCGACATATTCGCCTCCAGGTACTCCCAGCGGCGAGGAGTCCTGAGGCGGATCGGGATCCCCTTCAAAAGAGAGGATCTGGAGGGGATGGGCGCCTCCTTCGACCTATCGAGGACGGCCCGAGAGGTCCATCCCGGGGTATGGCTGACGGGGGAGGTCCCAAAGACGACGAAGTTCGAGGCGGCGAGCAGAGATCTGGTCGTAGTCTCTGACGAGGGCGAGATATCAGTCGACCCCATCGCCGACGACCAGGCGCTGATCCTGGTCCTGAAGAGGGGGCTCTTCGTCCTCCTGGGGTGCGCCCACTCCGGGATGATAAACACCCTCCTCCATGCGAAGATGGTGACGGGGGTCGAGAAGGTTGTTGGAGTCGCCGGAGGGACCCATCTGGGTTTCGGAGGCGAAGAGAGGCTGAAAGAGACGATCTCGGCCCTCCGGTCCTTCGACCTCGAGATCCTCGCCCCGTCTCACTGCACCGGCTTTGCCGCCGCCTCGGCCCTTGCGGCGGAGTTTCCGGACCGGTTCGTCGAAAACTGCGTTGGGACGGAGATCGTCCTCTGAAGACCTCCCCTCAAACCCGGCGAATCCCTCTGGCTCGCCGAAGGGTGGGAAGGTTCCATCGGCGCCGGGGATCGACCGGCATCGTAAGATCAGGCTGCTGGATCGTATCGGGGGCAGACTCCCCTCGCCACCACCAGGGAGACGCCGGCCTTCGCCAGCTCCTGGGCCAGGACCTCGCCGATCTCATCCCGCCTCGCGGGAAGATCGATGGTCCGCAGGTCAGGGACTATCCGCTCCAGGATCGGGGTGATATCGGGGACGGTTTGGCCTCCCGTCATCGCTGCGACGCCGTTTTTCAGAAGGACGACCAATACCTCCCTCTTATTGATCACGGCGTCGATGAGCCCCAAAAGGCCGGAGTGGGCGAGGGCGTAGTCTCCGATGATGGCGACCCCTTTCTCGCCGAAGCCGGAGGCTACGGCCACCGAGGATCCCAGGCCGTAGACTACGTCCACAGCGGCAGGAGGGGCTCTGACCGCCCGGATGCTGCACCCGGCGTCCCCCGCCACCGGGACCGAAAGGTCAGCAACCGCTTCGTAGAGGGGCAGGTAGGGGCAGTCGTCGCAGACCGTCTTGGAGGCGAGCCCCTCATCGAACCTCTGGGGCGGGGCGGCGGGGCCGGGCTTCTTTCCCGAGGCTATCAGCTCCGCCGCCCTCTCGACATCCCCCTCCTCCATCTTCCCCCAGGGGAGGTGGCCGGTCAGCTTCCCGAAGACCCCTTCGCGCGCCAAAAGGCGGGCCTCGATGAAGGGGGCGGGCTCCTCCGCCACCAGGATTTTGTCGTGCTCTGAGACGAACTCCCGGATCATCTCTGCGGGGAGGGGGTGGGAGAAGCCGACGACCAGGAGGGGTAGGTCCATCTTCGATGCGAAGGAGGCGGCCCTCCCCGAGGCTATGATCCCGAGGTCCCCTCCGCCTTCTCTCAGGAGGTTGAGGTCTGATCTCTCGGAGGCGGACCTCATCTGAGGGAGGGCTTCGATCCGGTACCTCTGGTGGCGCCCCTTCGCCGTCAGATCCCAGATCGACCGGTCGAAGGTCGCAAACCTTCCAAACTTCCTCTCATCATGATGGGCCGAACTCTCAGCCGGGGCGAGCTCAGGTCCACCATCCCCTCCTCCGAACTCGAAGGTCGTCCTCACCATCGCCGGGGCCCTTATCTTCTCGGATAGGGCGTAGGCCTCTTCGAGGGCGGGACGAAGAAGGCCGGGGCCGGACGGTTCCAGAACCGGGATCTCGCAGAGGGGGCCGTAGTTTCTGGTATCCATCTCAGCCTGAGACCCCCTGGGCCCCACGTCCTCCCCCGCCAGGACGACGAGCCCCGACCCTATAGAATGGGAAGGGGCGATGGAGAGGGGGTCGGAGAGGAGGTTTACCCCCAGGTGCTTCACCAGGACCATCGATCTCCTCCCTGCGGCCGAGGCTCCCAGGGCCACCTCCATCGCCACCTTCTCGTTCGTCGCCATCTGGGCCTCTTCTCCCAGGGCCGGGACGGCGTCGGTGATGGGGTAGCCGGGAACGTAGATCCGGAGGGATACCTCGAGGTCTGCGAGCGCCCCTCTCAATTCGTCCGCGGCCGTCCACCCCTTCTTCACAATATCGCCTCTTCAGACCTCAGGGATCACCGACTCGATGGGCCTTCCGCAGAAGGGGATCGCCGCCAGGGCTCCTATAAGACCCTGGCCGGCGAGGACCGCCTTCGTCCCCGTCTTTTTAGCCGTCTCGACTGCCAGCTCGTAGGGTATCCGCTCGGTCCTGCAGAGGTGGGAGTACGCCATCAGGGGCGAGGGGTCGAAGCCCCGGTATACGACCATCCCGGTGTTCTCGGAGACGGTGTACCGCTCCAGAAGCGATTTGAAGTCCGAGATCATCGTATCGGCCTTCCCCGGGAGGGCGGCGAACTCCACCGCCGTCGATACGCAGTTCTGGGTCTTGGTGGGGACGGGAAATAGCTGGACGAGGGCGTGGGAGACGTACCTCGCCTCAGGCCTGTCGACTCTCTGGGCGATGTTGTGGACCAGCGACCAAGTCGCCCCTTCGGTCTTGGAGTCGGTGTCGTCGACACCTACGACGATCCTCTCCCTCCGCGGGAGGACGATCGTCCCCCTCCCCACCTTCCCGCCCCCCGACTCGGAGACGGAGGACCGGAGGACGTCGTCGGCCCTGGACCTCGATACCGTCGCACCGACGCCTCCGCCCCCGAGGCCGGCGTAGGTTATCTCCACCTCGTCGTCCCCGACCAAAACGGACTCGATCCCCGCGGACCTCTTGGAGGAGGCGAGGCCGATGTCGGCCTTGCCGGCCCTCACCAGATACCGGAACCACTCTCCTATGGATCGGGATCTTTCGACGAGGGGGCCCTGGGAGTAGTGGTGGAGAGACCAGGCCCCGCCGCCGTAGCAGGATGACCGCTCCAGGACCTCCACCAGGTCGCCCTCGGGCTTCACCACGGCGTGGATCTGTTTGTACACGACAGCATATGGATCGTCAAGAGTCAACAAAGATCAGCACCTCGAAATGAAGGATCTCATTATCCCCTCTTCTGGTTATGGGCTATATTCTATAAGATATCGGATGATGGGACCACGGACCTGTCCGCCTCTGCGCCCTCCGCAGGCTTCATGTACTCCCGGAGGACGACGGTGGCGTAAGAGCCCGCCGGAAGGTCGAACTTCAGGAGGATGGACCCTCCATCCTCGATCTCCGCAACGGGCTCGACCCGGAGGAGGGCGGGCCTTCTGTTGCCCGGGGAGCCGAGGTCGGGGTTCGCTCCGACCCGGAAGTCGGAGAGGTCGACCCCTTCCTCCTCCAGGACCGACCTCTCGATATCGCCGGGGAGGCCCCCGGCCAGGGCGGATTTGTGGCCCAAGAGGGGGAGGGTGACAAAAGCCCTCCCCCTCTCGGCGAGGCGGTTGACCGCCGCGATGTTCGATTTGTCGACCTTCTGGAGCCGGTCGACGTCGGGGAGCCCCCCCTTCGAGAAGCAGACGACGTCCCCCTCCACCGCCCGCCCCAGGGGGAGGCCGGCCCTCATCCTCCGGGAGAGGATCCTGTTGTAGAGGAGGGACTGGTAGGCGTGGACGAAGAGCCTCTTGAGGTTCGTCGCCAGGACGTCGAAGGAGCGGGAATAGTCCTCCTCCTCCAGAAGGCGGGCCATCATCGCCCTCTCGTACCGGAGGCGGAGGGGGTACTCCTTCAGGGCTCGGCCGAAGTCCCGGTCGGCGAGGAGCCTTCCTCGGGCCTCTCTCGTCGTCTCCGGCTCTCTGGGGAAGGGGAGGGCTAGGTATGTCATCGCCGCCCTCTCCGGGTCGCCCCTCACCAGCGCCTCCCCGACGAGGTGGGTGACGGGCCTCACCTCCCCGAACCTCTGGACCCCGAAGTAGTTGGGCAGGCCCCCTCGCTCTTCGATCTCTCCCGTCACCGCTGCGACGCGGCGGGCGGCTTCTTCATGGTCGAGGTCGACCTCCCTTATCCGGACGGCGAACCGGTTTCCTCGAAGGTCCCCCAGGGAGACGCCCCGGTTGGACCTTCCTAGGACCCTTATCTTGACTCCTGGGAGGGCCGCCCGCTGGAGCTGCTTCTCATCGAGGGACATGATGCTCATCCTCTGCCTGGTGACGGCCTTCTTGTCCTTGGTCCCGGCCCAACCGAACCTCTTCTGGCTTATCTGGAGCTGCCGGGAGAGGTCTCTGACCAGATGGTGGGTCTCCCAGTCGACCTTCTCCACCTCGACGACGAGGTAGCGCCCCCCCTCATAGCTCTGATCCTCGTAGATCTCCTCGACGACGAAGTCCTCGATCTCGGCCCGGAGGCGACCTTTGCATCCCGGAGAGTCGGTGGCGTAAAGCTCCATCCCCAGGAGCCGGTCGGACGGTGGAGCCTCCATCATCTCATATCCCCTCCCCCACCATCAGACGAGCTTCAGGCTTCCGGTGATCCTGTCGAGGAGGGCTGCGGGGGCGGGGCCTAGGCCCAGGGCGGTGACGGTCCCTGGGGGGATCTCGGTGAGACCCGCGTCGATCACTATCGCCGAGGCGACCCCCGCCCTCTCCGCCTCGTCCCTCAGCCTGAAGACGTCCTGGAGGGTGGGGGCCTTGAGGACGATCTTCCTCTGACCCTCCTCCTTCCAGTCCCTGACTGCCCGTTTCTCCGCCCGCTCCATGGCCAGGATCGCGGCGTGGGCTACCTGGACTGCCATCTTTCCATATGAGAGCTTCAGATCTTCCCGAACGACGATGCATTGCTTGAACTCCATGATGGCGGGGGTTATAGGGCCATAGGATAAAAGGGTAGACGTACCCTCCAGGGGGAAGGCCCGGGAGGGGGAGGAGAGAAGGGGATGGACGGAGGGCTCTATCAGGCCTCTCCCGTCATCACCTTGACGCATAGGGGGCTTTTGACGATGTTTCCGAGCTTCGCCCCGATGAGGTAATCCAGGTTCTTGTCCGCGGCGATGTCCAGGATCCTCTGGGTGACGACCCCGTCGAAGATGACCCCTGCCACGTCACCGTTGGACTCTTTCAGCTCTTTTGCGAGATCTCTAACCGCCACCTCCCGGACGACGTTCTGGTTGCGGTCGAAGAGGCGGGCGGTGAGGGTGCCGTTGAGGGCTTCGAGATGGGGCTGGAACCACTGGCCGCCATCCTCCACCGCCTCAGGACCCTCTTCGACGATCTCGGGTTCGGGCTCGAACTCCACCCCCTGCGAAGGTTCGTGGACATGGATGACGGGGGCTGCCTCCGCGGATCTATCCGCGCCCCTGCTGATCCGGACAGGCCTCTCCCTGATGAGGCTCTTCCTCCTGGTGGTCGACTCCCGCCGCTGCTTCTTCGATAGGGGCTTGATGTTATAATAGTCCAGGACCTGCTCGACGGGGATCTTCTGGCGGAGGGCCCGGACGATCTCCTTCTGAGACATGTCCTCGACGCACTTCCCCTCGGGGGCTCTGGCGACGTAGTCGATATCGGCCACCTGGAGGAGCTCTTTGACGATCAGCTCACCGCCCCGGTCTCCATCGGTGAAGGCGGTCACCACCTTCTTGCTGCAGAGCTCAGCGATGGTGGGGGGTACGTTCGTCCCGCCGACGGCTACGGCGTTCTTGATCCCGTACCGGAGGAGGTTCAGGACGTCTGCCCTCCCCTCCACCACCAGGATGGCATCGGAGTCGAGGACGTTGGGGCCTGCAGGAAGCCGGTCCGGCCCGATGTGGGTGATCTCCTCCACCCGGACGGACTGCTTGATCTGTTCGGTGATCCCCTGGGTGTCCAGGAGGTTCTCGTCGAACATCTCCATGATGATCTGCTTTGCCCTCTCCACAACGTACCTCCTCTTGGAGGCCCTGACGTCCTCGATGTTGGAGACTTTTATCCTGGCTATGCAGGGGCCGACCCTGTCGATCGTCTCGAGGGCGGAGGCGAGGATGGCCGTCTCCACCTTGTCGAAGGACGAGGGTATCGAGATCGTCCCGCCGGATTTGCCCCCGCTGGACGTGATCTGGACGTCGATCCTGCCGATCCTGCCGGTCTTCTGGAGATCTCTGAGGTCGAGGTCGCTTCCCAGAAGCCCTTCTGTCTGGCCGAATATGGCGCCGACGACGTCGGGCCTCTCCACGATCCCGTCTGCCGTGATCTCAGCGTGAATTACGTATTTAGTGGTATCAACATTCTGCATCATATACACCTCAAATTTTAAAATAGATAAATAAATACACCTGCGGCTCCTACAACTCGCCAATGCTGCGCTGCCATAGATTCGGACTCGGAGCCGAAAAACCCCAGCATATCATATCGTTGAGGATTGATGGTGAACGTGTATCTATCTAGCTATTTCAATCGGTGGGCATCAACTTCGTGATTTTGAAGATCATGATGATGGAACTTCTGCTTATCGGATCGTCATTCATCTCCAAGCGGGGTGGATGTATCCGGACATATCTGAGGGGAGGCGTCACCTCATGAGGTCCATATTCGTATTTATATACATCACCCAGAGCATGAAGATCTTCTCGATGATCGTCCGTCTCGCAAAATCCGACTTTGCGAGCATCGCCTTTGCCTAGAAATAGACCAAGGCTAGTTTAATAACTTTGTGGTGGAGGTTAAGATGGCTCAGCTCACCTTCTCCCCTCTTCCGGGAGGGAGGAGTATGATCTCCCCTTGAAACCTCAAAAATTCGACCTCTTCCCCAACCCCCGCCTTCAGACTGCCGGGCCTGGATGCGGAGACGGTCCTGTAGCTCTCGGGGTCCAAAACCTCCAGAACGTCCCGGTCCTCCGCCACCACCACCCCCTTCTCGGCGGTGGATCTGTTCCCCGCGACGATGACATCTTCAGAATCTTCTTCAGAAAGATATATGATTCTCCCGTCCCGCAGAGAGGTGGTGGCCACCCTCCTCCCCTCAAACCCTCTCACCTCCAGAAAGGACCCTCCCGCCATGATCAGGTCGCCGACCTTCAGCCTGGGGAGTCTGATCAGGATGCTCGTCCGATAGACCTTCTTTCCGTCCCTCATCCCCACCAGCTTGTATGACTCCTGGGAGCTTCCCCCAAACCGGTCCTGGATGGCTCTGGCGATGGATCTCCCTTGCTGGGTCGATCCCACCACCAGGTCTATCCCGCCCTTGACCTCCTTCGTCTCCTGGATGAAGGAGTGGCGGTCGCCTCTTTCAAGGCAGAGGTCGGTCCGGGCCTCGGCGATCTTCCGGCTCTCTTCGAGCTCGAAGGAGGCTGGCGGACCAGAAGACCCCCTCACCTGGACGATCGCCTCGTAGTAATTTCCTGCCATCCTGCTGCACCTATCGCAGGTCGTACGCCGGACGGTGGCAGCGACGACCTTCTCTTCCTCCGCCAAAAGGCCGCCGAACCTTCCCCTGACGGCGACGGAGACGAGGTAATGGGTGGGGTTCTTCCTGGAGACGGAGATCTCCACCTCTGGATCCTCCAGATCCTGGTGGGTGGCGATCTCTCCAGCGACGGCGTCGGAGATGAGGTCCTCCAGGGGCTCGTCGGCCTTCTGCCACCGACCCCGGAGGAGGTGGGAGCCGCAGACGGGGCAGACGGTCACCTCGACTGCCTCTGGGGTCTTGAGGAGGAGGGCATCCTCCAGACGGCACCGGTCGCAGAGGCCCAGGGATGAGGGTCCGCCGCATTTGGGGCAGACGCTTCTGTTTTTCACATCCGCACCATCTGGGCGCAGGGGACCCCACATATCCGCAGGACGTTCTCGTCTTCGATGCTATCCGTCTCGATGGCGCAGGCGACCGCCCTCTCCCCCACCATGTTGGCTATGGTGGCACCGGCGAGCGCCTCGGCCACCTCCAGGGCGGTCGCCTCCTCCTCTCCGAAGAAGGAGGGCTCGACCGAGAGGGAGAGCTCGCCCTCGTCGAAGGTCTTTCCCAGGAGGTCGCGGTCGCAGACCGCCACCATCACCTCTCCGCGGACTTTGTGAACCTTCAGGTACATAATCTCTGATCTGTCGTCGTCCATATTATCACATCATGGAAGCTTCAAAAAGCCTGGTCTCGGCTCGAATATCTCCCCGTTCGTCCGGAGCCTCTTTATGATATCTTCGGCTTTATGTCTCTCCATCCCCAGCTTCGTCTCTGCCCTCTCCAGGACCGCCTCCATGGGGGCCGGACCCTGATGTTCTGTGGTCAGCTCACGGATCAGGTCGATCATCAGCCTCGTCTTGTCTCTTGTGCTCTTGCTCATCCCCACCGCCAGGACATCGGCGTCGAGGAGGCCGGTCTCGGGGTCGACCCCCACCTGCCGGAGGCAGGCTTCGACGATCCTGATCACCCGTTCGGCATCTCCACCGGTGATCTCTTCACTGAGCCGGAGGCGCGCGCTGGACTCGGAGAGCCGAAAGAGCGCCTCCAGCTGCCTCGCCGTCACCGGGACGGGCTTATTTCCGTCCTGCCCCTGCTTTCGCAGGTTGACGTAGTAGCTCTCGAGCCTCTCTCTAGCCCCGTCGGTGAGGACGGGAAATACGTTCTTTCGGGCATAGGCTATGTACTTTCGGAGGACCTCCGGCTCGATGGCCGGGCGGATGATCTCCATCACCGCCTCCAGCTCCTCTTTGGAGTAGCCGCCCCGGGACGATATCTCCCCGGCGTAGGTGGTCTGGCCGATGTGGCGGGCGATCTTGCTGTCCCGGGCGTCTGAGGGCTCATCGGTGAGGACGAAGATCAGATCGAACCGCGACATGAGGGCGGGGGAGAGGTTGATCTGCTGGGCTATCCCCTCGTACTTGTCGAAGCGGCCGAACTTGGGGTTTGCGGCGGCGAGGAGGGCGCACCTCGATTTCAAGGTGGCCATCACCCCAGCCTTGGCTACGCTGATCGTCTGCTGCTCCATCGCCTCGTGGAGGGCGGACCGGTCCTCGGACCTCATCTTGTCCATCTCGTCGATGCAGGCGATCCCCTTGTCTGCCAGGACGAGCGCCCCCGCCTCGATGGACCAGCGGCCGTCCCCCAGCTCATCTTTGACCGCCGTCGCCGTCAGCCCCGCCGAGGTGGAGCTCTTCCCCGAGGTGTATATCCCCCGGGGGGAGAGCTTGGAGATGTACCGGAGGAGCTGGCTCTTGGCGATGCCGGGGTCGCCGACGAGGAGGATGTGGATGTCCCCCCGGATCCTGGTGCCGTCGGGGAGCCCCTTTGAGACGCCGGAGAAGAGCTGGAGCGCCAAGGCCTCCTTCACCTCGTCGTAGCCGTAGATGGAGGGGGCGATGGACTTTCTTACATTCTCGTATATCTGGGGGTCGGTTGATAGCTCCCTTATCAGCCGTTCGTCCTCGGCCTTGATATCGATCTCCTCGAACTCCTGCTCCATCATCTCGATGGAGTTTCCTTCGAGGAAGAGGTCGAAATAGGTGGACTTGCCGGTCTGGGTCGTCCTCTGATATGACCGCAGAGCCCCGTTGACGACGATCCTGTCGCCGGGGTAGATCATCCCGGTGAGGTCGTCTTCGAGCTGGACGTCCAGGGTCTGGGGCTGCTCGCCCCCCCGCAGCTCTTCGGGGGACTCCTGGACCCGGACGTTCTGGGCGTCGACGAACCGGGACCTGTCCAGGAGGAGCTTGAAGGGCCCCCGCCGGTCGCAGGCGTCGTTGGGGCAGTCGTAGGGCTCCTGGAACTTGGAGGTCGTCTGCTCCTTGTAGAAGATGTGGCCGCACCTCTGGCACTCGAAGGCGGCGCTGATGACCTTCGGCCGGACCTCCGTCACCGTCCGGACGAGCCCCTCCAGGGCGATGAGCCGCCCTATATGATCACTGCGCAGCTCGCTCGTCTTGTACCGCCGTGGCAGCCCGACGATCCGGAAGTGGGCCTTCTCTAAGAGGACGTCGATGGGCAGGTCGATCTCCAGGAGGGCCGTCTCCGCCGCCTCCAGCAGCGGTCCCGGCTTCTCCAGAAGCTCGTCGGCGAACTCCGGGTCGTACCGGTCGATGTCCGGGAACTTGATGGAGAGGCTGCGGCGCAAGGGGTAGGAGTCGGCGAGCTCCAAAAGCTCGTCCCAGTACCTGGACCTGATGAACTCCTCCCACTTCGCTACGGGATCTTCGACCATGGATAGGGGAGGGTAAGGAGAGGGGTGGTTCTAAAGGTTATCGATCAGCGAATAAAAGAGGGCGGCTCCCATAGGCCGCCTTCGGGGAAACCTGGAGAGAAGGGCTTCGGCGGTTTTATAAGCTATTAGGACTTACGCAGTTGAACAAAAAACCAGTAGCATGAAGCACCAAACTGTCT
>JANKMW010000027.1 GCA_024649985.1 Methanothrix sp. | reverse complement strand
CGTGTGAAAAATGGCAATATTGTGTAGCTTAAACTCCTTAACCGATGACCCATGAGCGGCTCCGGGGTCTTGGTCGGTCCGGCGATGTCGAGAGGATCGAGTTAGTTTCGGGCGGCTTTCCAAGGGATCCCCTCATGGAACGACGCGGTTGCTGCAGTCCTGGATTTCCGGGGACCTTGGGGCGGAATATGGAAAGCCCCATCCTGGATGGACCGATCAAGCGGGAGGGGTGATCAGAGATGAAGGCCTCTTTTCGACTTCGCATGTAAAATTGTCTACTAACGTCTCTCGGAGCCTGTTATGGGCGAAAAAGTTTTTATACAGTTATCCCTCATATAAAGAATTTAAAATTGGATTAGGAGTGAGAGGATGAAGAAAGGATGGGTATATCTCTTTGCATTGCTCTTCGTTGTATCTTGGATCTCTCCAACCCAGTGTGAAGATCAATTGGATGCGACCGTTGAGATCAGAAGCTTCTCGTTTCAGCCAGAATCGATCACGGTACCTGCTGGAACTACGGTAACGTGGATCAACCGCGATCCATTTGCTCATACGGTTACGGCCGATGACGGGTCCTTCGATTCGGGGAGCATTAGGGGCAACGGTGGCGAGTTCCACCTGGCCCTATCCGAACCCGGCACCTTCCCGTACCACTGCACGCCCCACCCGTCTATGAGGGGCGAGATCATCGTAGCCCCGGCGGAGATGCCGGATCTGGAGACGGGCGAGGGTCCGAGAGTTGGAGTTGAGCTGGTGGCAGAGGGCTTTACAGCACCCATGGGGTTCATAACTTCAAGAGACGGGACGGGACGGATCTTCCTCATCGACCAGGTCGGCTTGGTCAAGATAGTCTATCCCAACGGCACCGTCCTTGAAGAGCCGTTCCTCGACCTCACAGACCGGATGGTCGAGCTTCGGCCGGGCTTTGACGAGCGGGGCCTTCTGGGGCTCGCCTTCCATCCGGAGTTCTCCGAGAACGGAAGGGTCTTCGTCTTTTACACCGGACCCCTGAGGCCCCAGGCGCCCGATGGCTGGGACTCCACCAACAGGCTCTCGGAGTTCTCGATATCCACCGACGACCCCAACAGGGTCGATATGGGCTCTGAGAGGGTCCTCCTCCGCATCGACAAGCCTCAGTTCAATCATAACGGCGGCACCATCGATTTCGGCCCTGACGGATACCTCTACGTCCCCATCGGCGATGGTGGCGGCGCAAACGACGTGGGACTCGGCCATCCCCCCGACGGAAACGGCCAGAACACTACGACCCTCCTGGGCAAGATCCTCCGGATCGATGTCGATGAGACGGGGGATGATGCGGCTTATGGGATACCGGCCGACAACCCCTTTGTGGACGACGAGGATATCCCTTCGGAGATCTACGCTCTGGGGTTCAGGAATCCCTGGAGGATCGCCTTCGATACCGGTGGTGATGGTGCCCTCCTCGTATCAGATGCAGGCCAGGACCTATGGGAGGAGGTGAACCTTGTGGTTAAAGGCGGCAACTATGGTTGGAACATCCGCGAGGGGACCCACTGCTTCGATCCGGCCGACCCCAGGAATCCTCCCCAGGTATGTCCTGAAGTCGACGCCAGAGGCGAGATGCTCATCGACCCGGTCATAGAGTACGGCCACGATCTGGGGACGGCTGTTGTTGGCGGCTATATCTACCGGGGTCAAGCGCTATCCGACATGGTGGGCAGATACATATTCGCAGATTGGTCCAACAGCTTCTCGACGGGCAACGGCACCCTCTTGGTGGCGACCCCTTCTGAAGAGGGTTTGTGGGTCTGGGAGGAGGTTTATATCGCCGACAGTCCCACCGGCAGGCTCGATCTCTTCATCCGATCCCTTGGGATCGATGACGATGGCGAACTATACATCCTCGCCTCAGATAGGCTTGGGCCGGTCGATAGCACGGGCGCGATCTTCAAGATCGCCCCCCCCCCGAGGGTCAAAACGAGACGGATGAAGGCTGAGGGCCTCGGGAGCGAGGCCGACGGCGGGACGATGACGTCGGGAGGGGTGGTTGGAGGCTTTGAGGTTGAATATCCAAAAAAATGATCGGTTTGACGCCCGATACGGTCCCTGAACCGGCCTTTGGGCGTCTCGAGGTCGCCTACCTCCTCCCCTCAGTCGCTGCCCGGATCAGAGGGTGTGTCTTGGGCATCTGTCGTCGTGATGGGGTCCGTCGGTGAAGGGGATCGTTCCGCAGTGACGGCATACGTAGGCAGTTCTATCTCCAGGAAGAGGGAACTCTTCCTCGCCATGGCAACAATGGCATGCTGGTTGGTAATGATCGACCATTCGATACACCAAACGGCTCCCATCTATAGGGATAATCGGATATAAAGTTTCTGGTTTACCGACCTCATGGGGTCTTATACCCTCCTTATTGACAGTTTTATTGAGGATATTCTTACATGCTATAGAGGATCATTCTTGCATCCCTTCCGAAGGGCTTTCTCGTTCCTATCATCCCCATCCTTCCTCATCATCCCCATCCCCCTCGACCCTCTCCTTGAGCGCCCGATTCATCTCCTCAAAGCCGGCTAGAGTCTCCTCGATCCTCTTTCCCATTAGGGGGATGAGGAGCCCCCTGAAGACCTCCCTCTGGACGAACCTCACCCCCTCCGGCACCAGGGGCTCGATCTCGAAGATATGCTCTCCGTCCAGAAGGCCCGGAAGAAAGAGCCTTCCCAGCCAGCGCAGCTCCCTATTCGGCACCGCCGTCGTCACCATCGGCCGGAAGGCCATCGCCCTACCACCAGGAGGCCTGATCTGGACCCTGAGCCGAGCCCCCTCCTCTGCCACCCCCACCACCGGCCTCATGAAGGTGTTCCACTCACCGAAGCTCTCAAAGTCGGTAAGAGCTTTCCAGACCGCCTCCGGCGAGCCCCGGATCTCGATCTCGTCCCGGATCTCCTTTCTGAACATCTCGCGCCGCCTCCGTCACCCCTTCTGGTCTCATGGGCCCTCAGGCCTCATGGGGTAGATACCCCGTCGTCGGTCCCTTCAGAACGCCGATAGATCCGCCCCCACCGGATCGCCGAAGCCCCAATCGGGGGGCTGCCACCCCGGCCGGGACAGCTCTCCATCGAACTTCTCCACGTCCACCACCGATCTCACCGTCGCCGGCCGCAGGGACGTCCCGTCCACGGATCTCGCCTCCACCTCCGCCAGGTTCACAAACCTCCCGGACCAGAGAGCTTCGACGTCGTAGACGATCGTCCTCGTCTCACCAGGTCCGATATCGATGAGGTTCCAGGATACGACGCCGCCCTCGCTGGCTGCGAAGGGTGGGGAAGAGGAGATGAGCCTCATCCCCAAGGGGAGCTGGTCGGTCGCCCTCGCCACCAGGGTATCATCCCCCAGGTTCTCCACCTCCAGGGTGTACCTGACCCGATTTGGGTCGGACCCGTCGACGGCACCCCTCTTGCTGAGGGCCATCCCGTCGGCGGAGCCCCAGGATAGCCAGTTGATCTCGATGGCGGAGTAGTTGGCGGCGCAGGCCAGATCCTCGCCGTAACCTGCGCAGGCCTCGACTCGGTTCACCAGATCAGCTCCCCGGAATCCGGTGACGTCCAGGACGAGCTCGATGGTCCAGATGTCGCCGGGGGATATGTGAGTGAAGGACCATTCTGCACCGTCGGAGGTGAAGGTCGGCCGACGATCGGTGCTGACGAAGGTCGCTCCCGGAGGGAAGAGGTCCTTCACGATGACCGGCTCCAGGATCCGATCGCCGTCGTTCTCTATGGTGATGATGTAGTCGGCGAGGGTCTTAGCATTCTCGTACCTCAGGGTCCCTTCCTTCGTCACCGATAGATGGGGCATCTCGTATCTGGAGGCTTTTTCGAGCTGGACGTTCCTCTGGAGGGCGTAGTCGCCCATATACACCTCATCCATATCTATTTCGCCCGCTGAGACGACCCTGTACCTCGCCGTCCCCAAGAACTCTGCCTCCGTCTCCATGGCGCCGGTCCCCCGGGCGACCGTCGTCTTGTCGAGCCTCTCGATCGACGAGTACGCCTCCCCTATGTAGCTCTCCCCCGCCACTCTGGAGATGACGCCCTCTCTCCACCGGAGGGATATGTTCCCAGAGCCGTCGGAGCCTCCTCTGAAGCTGGTGGGCTGGTGGGATAGGGAGACGGACTTTGCGATGTAGCCCGTATATGTGTCGATCACCTCTTCGGATCGGTAAGATCCCGTCCCCGACTCCCGGGTCCTCTGATCGTCCCCGACTTTCTTATCGACGGCCACAAACCCCGTTCCCAAGACGGCCCTCTCAGAGGATATGCTGGAGCCGTAATCGTCGATCCTCTCGTCGATCCTGAAGCTGCCGTAGTAGCTCTCGCGAGCCTCGAAAGTCGGGGGATACTTCGAAGTCCCGTTGGGGCTGGACATCTTGAGGACCCCCAGGCTCGCCATCCCGTCGAAGGAGGATGATACCTCCATGACGGTGCCGTTTTTGTCGACTCCCATCCTTGCCTCCCGATCGATGGAGCCGCCGCGGAGGTACGACTCCTTCATCGTCGTTCCGGTGGAGGGGTTTCTCAGAACCGTTATCTTTGTGAAACCTCCACCAAAAGTCGATCTCGATATATTCACGACCTGGCGGGAAGCGGAGCTCTTCTCCGATAGCCTGATGGAAGATAGGTCCCCCTCCATGTCCCCATCCAGATCAGTCTCGTCTGCAGACCCAAGCCCCCAGGAGAGGGCGAGGAGAAGAGAGGCCGCGACGGCCAGCGCCATCAATGAAACCCGCATAAACCCTCCACCTCAGAACGGACCCGAGATATCGGGCCACCCGTCATATCTTTATCCTCAACCTTTTTATACCCATTTGAGCTCCTTCGGGGAGATATTTTTGGGTGAAGGATCTTGGCTTCTATATCGGTTCTCATGGAGGGTTATGTCATCGACCTGGAAGGGGGGAGGATCCGGGCGTCGCCATCGTCGGTCCTTATAGAGGACGGCGAAACGAGGGTCCTCGTCGACCCTGGATCCGATAGAGAGGGTCTTCTTTTGGGCCTATCGAGGGAGGGGCTACGTCCCCGGGACGTGGAGATGTTATTCGTCACCCACACCCACCTCGACCACCTCCTCAACCTGAGGCTATTTCCGGAGGCGGACGTCTCAGATTCGTCCTTCATTTACAGGGAGGACGAGGGGATCCCCACCGGAAGGTTCATCCCCGGAACGGAGGTGGAGATCCTCCCGACCCCGGGCCACACCCCGGACCACGCGTCCCTCCTGGTGCCGGTGGAAGGTGAAGTGGTCCTCGTCGCTGGCGACCTCTTCTGGTGGCGACGCGGCGCCGTCCAGAGGACCGATCCCGGATCGCTATGGGAGCTGGAAGACGAGTTTGCCTCCGACCCCCCGGCCCTGAGGGGGAGCCGGCTGGAGGCTCTGCAGAGGGCCGACGTCGTCATCCCCGGCCACGGGAAGCCCTTTCGTCTCCATCGGAGGCCTTCATCTCGGCTCTGACGGAAGCCTTTTCTCTGATGGTCACCTTTTAGTAGTTTTTATGGGGGAGTTATGACCATGCAAGAGGAGATCTTCTGTTCCCACTGCGCCGACTTCACCGAACACTCCACCGTCAAGATGGGACGAGAGCACCTGGTCAGGTGCATGGTATGTGGGACGGTCCATCCTCATAAGCTGGAGCGGACGAGGCTTGCAATCCTCAGGGTGATCGTCAGCGCCGTCAACTCCTCATCCCGCCGCACCATCGAGCTCCCGGCCGAGGAGACCCTCGAGGTGGGAGACGAGCTTCTGGTGGACGACGGGGTGGGAGAGGTCGCCATGGTGGAGGTCACCTCCATCGAGATGGAGGGCGGGAGGCGGGACGAGAGGGCACGGGCCGGGGATGTGAAGACGCTCTGGACGAGGGCCGTCGACGAGGTGGTGGTGAAGGTCGCCGTCCACCGGAGAGGGAAGACCACATCTTACTCCCTCCCCGTCGGGGGGGATGAGCCCTTCGAGGTGGGAGAGGTGAGGACGGCGGGAGGGAGGAGGTTCAGGGTGGAGAAGATCCAGCTCCGCGACGGCCGATCTCCGGCGAGGGCCCTGGCCAAAGATATAATAAGGGTCTGGGGAGGGGCCATCTGATGAAAGATGAGACGATGAGGATGCTCAGGGGGAGCGTCAGCGATAGGGTCCTCGCGGCGATGGGGAGGGTCCCCCGGGAGCTATTCGTTCCCCGGGGCATCAGAGGTTCCGCCTACGAGGACCGGCCCCTCCCCATCGGCGAGGGGCAGACGATATCAGCCCCCCACATGGTGGCGATCATGTGCGACGTCCTCGACATCGGGGAGGGGATGAGGGTTTTGGACGTGGGGACCGGCTCCGGCTACCACGCCGCTGTGATGGCGGAGCTGGTGGGCCCCGAGGGGCACGTATACTCCATCGAGCGGATAACCCAGCTCGCCGTCTTCGCGAAAGAGAACCTGACGGCTGCAGGGGTCAAAAACGTCACCGTCCTCGAGGGGGACGGGAGCCGCGGCCTTCCCGAATACGCCCCCTACGATCGGATCAACGTGGCGGCGACGGCGCCGAAGATCCCCGAGCCCCTCAAAGAGCAGCTTAAGGTAGGGGGGAAGCTCGTAATACCGGTGGGCTCCTGCTACCAGGAGCTCGTCCTGGTGGAACGGATGAAGGAGGGTTACGAGCTGGAGCACCACGGCGGCGTCGTCTTCGTCCCCCTCCTGGGAGACTATGGCTTTGAGATGTAAGGAGGGTGAGAAAGGGTTATCTCGATCCGGTCCCACCCAGATCTGATGAAGCCAGTCACCCTCATCATCATGGACGGATTCGGGGAGGGGGACGAGGACGAAGGCAACGCCATCGCCTCCGCCAAAACCCCCACCATCGATCTCCTCGTGAGATCCTACCCCAAGACAACCCTGGGGGCCGCCGGCCTCGACGTGGGCCTCCCCCCCGGCCAGATGGGAAACTCCGAGGTGGGCCACCTCAACCTGGGGGCTGGGAGGATCGTCTACCAGGACTACACCAGGATCAACCTCGCCATCGAGGACGGCTCTTTCTTCGATAACCCGGTCCTGACGGAGGCTATGGACTCCGCCCTAAAGAGGGGGGGGCGGCTCCATCTCCTGGGCCTTCTATCCGACGGCGGCGTCCACAGCCACAACACCCACCTCTACGCCCTTCTCCGCCTCGCCAAGGCGAGGGGGATCGATAGGGTCTGGATCCACGCCATCCTGGACGGGAGGGACGTCCCTCCCCGAAGCGCCCTCGGTTACTTCCGGGAGCTGGAGGAGGAGATCAGATCTGCCGGCGTCGGGAAGGTGGCCACCGTCGCGGGGAGGTACTACGCCATGGACCGGGATAGAAGGTGGGAAAGGACGAAGCTCGCCTACAGCGCCATGACGTCCGGCGAGGGGCTACAGGCCCCAGGCCCAAAGGAGGCGGTGAGAGCTGGCTACGATCGGGGCGAGGACGACGAGTTTCTCAGGCCGACGGTCGTCGACCCGGAGGGTACGGTCGAAGACGGCGACGCCATCATATTCTTCAACTTCAGGCCCGATAGGGCCCGCCAGATAACCAAGGCCTTCACCACCCCCGACTTCTGCGAGTTCGAGACGGAGAAGATGGCCGTCACCTTCGTCTGCATGACCGAATACCAGGAGTCGATCAGGGCGGCCGTCGCCTTCCCGGCGGATCACCTGACCGATACCCTGGGCGATGTGGTGAGCAGGGCGGGCCTCTTGCAGCTGCGGATCGCCGAGACGGAGAAGTACGCCCACGTCACCTTCTTCTTCAACGGAGGCCGAGAGGAGGCGAGCCCCGGGGAGGAGCGGCTCCTGATACCCTCGCCGAAGGTGGCGACGTACGACCAGAAGCCGGAGATGAGCGCCTTTCAGGTCACCGACGCCGTCGTCGAAAAGATCCGGGAGGGCGTCTACGACCTCATCGTCCTCAACTACGCAAACCCCGACATGGTGGGGCATACCGGGATCTTCGATGCGGCGGTGGAGGCGGTGGAGGCGGTCGACGAGTGCGTCGGCAGGGTGGTGGCGGAGGTTCTGGCCCGGGGCGGCGCCGTCCTCCTGACCTCAGATCACGGTAACGCCGAGAAGATGGAGGACAGGAGTACAGGCCAGCACCATACCGCCCACACCTCAAACCGGGTACCCTTCATCCTCGCCAAAGACGGCCGAAGGGAGCGGCTCCGGGACGGCGGGATCCTCGCCGACGTCGCCCCTACGGTCCTGGAGCTTCTGGGCCTGGCGCCCCCTCCAGCCATGACGGGGAGGTCTCTGCTCGCCAGAGATTGAGCCGAAGAGATAGAGGCGACTAGCAAGATATGGATCAAAGCTTGAACAGGTTCAGGACTTACCTCCGGGTGAGCGAGGCCTTCAGGATAGCTAGGCGTCTATTCGTCATGAACGCCTTCGACGGCATCCTCACCATCATGGGGGTGGTCATCGGTGCCCACTACTCGGGGCTATCCGACCCCGAGATAGTCGTAAAGGCTGGAGTGGGAGGGAGCATAGCCCTGGGCATTTCTGGCATGAGCAGCGCCTATCTCGCGGAACGGGCGGAGAGGAGGAGGGACCTGAAGAAGCTGGAGTCCGCCATGCTCGCCGACCTCAAGAAGAGCCAGTTTGCGAGGGCCTCACAGTTCGCCACCGTCGTCGTCGCCCTGGTGAACGGGATCAGCCCCGCCATCGGAGCGATCATCCTCGTCCTCCCATACCTCTTGGTCCCGGCGATCGATATGGAGGAGGCCTTCCGCCTCTCCCTGGGCCTGGGCCTCGCTTGCCTCTTCTTCCTGGGGCTATTCCTCGCGAAAATCAGCCAGGAGCGGATGATCGCCTCGGGGTTGAAGATGATCCTGGTGGGACTGTTGACGATAGCCATCGTCAGCCTCGTCTCCGCCCCGGGAGGGATCTAGGGGGCAGCATGAGAGAGAGATCTTCCCGAGGCTTCTTGCAAAGTGCCTCGATCTTCTGAAGGGGGTGGCGCCGTAATCGAGGGCCTCCAAAGAAGGAGAGGTCAGAGAAGCCTTTAATAGGGCTCTGACCAGGATGAAACTGCTGAGATACATGGAGCTTTATAGATACCTGGATTCGCGGGCCTCCGAGATGCTGGAGGTTCTGAGGGATCTGGTGAGATACAGGACCGTAGCCCCCCCAGGCACGTTCTACAGCGAGATCGTCGGCCACCTGATGCCCATCTTCGAGGGCCTGGGCTTTGAGACTGAGAAGGTGGTGATGCCCCAGGACCTCTTCGAAGAGAGGTGCGGCGGGAGAGGCCTCGCCGGAGAGAGGGCGAACCTGCGGGCCAGCCTCGACGTCGGGGCCGAGGAGACCCTAGTGATCTACACCCACCTCGACGTCGTCCCCGCCGGGGAGGGCTGGACCTGCGACCCCTTCGGCCTGGAGGTCCGGGGCGATAGGATCTACGGCCGGGGGGTCGCCGACTCCAAGGGGGCGGTGGCGGCCCTCATCGCCGCCCTCAGGGCCGTGGACGCCTGCGGCCGCCACCGTTACAACCTGGAGGTCCTTCTCACCACAGACGAGGAGGTGGGGGGCTACTCCGGCCTCTGCTACTTCGCCGACGAGGGGCTCGTCAGGGGCGAGAAAATGCTCTGCATGGACAGCTTCTCCGACGACGTCATCATCGGATGTAACGGGGTGATCAGCTGGGAGGTGACGGTCCGGGGGAGAGCTGTCCACTCCGGGGCGAGCTTCCTCGGGGAGAACGCCATCGAGAAGGCGCTCCCGGTGATAGAGGCGCTCCTGGATCTGAAGAAGAAGGTCGAGGCGAGGAGGTCGGCCCTCCCCGCCTCCTCGGAGCTTGCCGCCTTCGGGGTAGATCGCGTCCGGCCGATGCTGAACGTCACGGTCATCAGGGGCGGCGTCAAGGAGAACATCGTCCCCGAGAGGTGCGTCATCGGGGGGGACCGGAGGGTCATCCCCGAGGAGAGGATGGAGGAGGCCGCCGCCGAGATGGAGGAGGCCGTCGCCGCCCTCCCCGTAGACCTCGAATGGAGGTCCTGGATGGGCTACCCACCCATGAGGATCGATCCAGACCACCCCTGGGTGGCGGAGGTGAGGTCCGCTCTGGAGAAGGCGTCGGGGAAGAGGCCCCGCCTGGCCGGGGCCCAGTACAGCCTCGATCAGGCCCGGGTGGTGGAGGTGACGAAGATCCCCACCTGCGCCTACGGCGTCGGCCGTCAGACCGACTCCAACCCCCACGGACCCGACGAGAACGTGACGATCGAGGACCTGTCGATCTACGCCAGGTTCCTCGCAACCCTGATGACGGGCTGATCGTCGGCGGAAGGAGACGAGGAGATGGCAGGAGGGCGTCGGGGCGACGGCCGGAAGAAGTCGAGGAGTCTGGCGATAGGAGCGGGGGCGATATATTGAAGGCGGTATCTGTGGTGGGGCCGAAGAAGTCGGGGAAGACCGCTCTCGTGGAGGCGATGGTCAGGGCTCTTGCGGGCCGTGGCCGGGTGGGGACGGTCAAGAACATGCCCGATCACGAGATCGAGGACAGGGGCGATACAAGGCGCCACTTCGATGCGGGGGCGGACGTGGTGGTGGGGGTAGGAAAGGACGGGGTCACCTTCAAGGTGGCGAGGGGCGGAGGGCTAGATTCGGCGCTGGCGGAGCTGGAAGATGGCGGCGTCGATTACGCCATCATCGAGGGGTTCAAGAGGTCAAAGCTTCCCAAGATCGTCCTCGGGGCAATCGACGTTAGTAACCCCATCAGAAATGTGGACGGACGCCCGCCCTTCGACGATAGATTGATCGAGGAGCTGGTCGGGCTATTGATGTCGCTTCCGGATCTGCGGACCCCCGGCCGGAAGCCGGAGGAGGTCTCCCCACCAGATTAATTTATTTCTTAAACCGGAAATATCTCGATACGTTTTTAAACGATAAGGCCGTCACCGATCCCTCGGGGAGGTTAGATTTGAACCGGCTATGCTGCGCTGTCCTGATCTCGATGCTGGTTTTGTTGGGGTCAGCTGCGGCTGCCAATTACATATACGAGCGGTCGGTGATCCAGGGGGTGGGCTATAGGAGCCACGAGCTCATCGGCCAGACCGCCCAGGGGTACAGCGGCCAGAAGATCGTCGAGAGGATCTCGGGGAGCGGCAGCTTCTACGATCGGACCGAGTTCGAGCTTTCCGTCCACCGCAACACCATAAACTACACCCAGGAGGCGACCTTCGAGTACTTCCCGGTCAGCTACCAGACCGGCACCTACGACAGGAAGTGGGTGGACAGGCTCTGCGTCGCGAACTACGATGCCGGAGCGGTGGTCACCGAGAGCTACACATCTGCCGAGAGCCTGATGAAGAGCACCCAGATCAGCACTGTAGGAAACAGCCCTCTCAACGAGGTGAACAACAGCGGGATCGAGGCGAGCTTCAACGCCAACGTCATCGGCGTCGGCCACATCGGTTGGCTCTCCGTAGAGAAGATCGAGGGTGCGAAGAGGCCCTTCGAGGTGGGAAGGTCCGTCGAGGATCTCGTCGGGGTATTCTCGATAGAGAAGTACATCCAGCTCTTCAAGAACGAGAGCGACACCACCGGGGCCGTCGACTGGCTGCCGTGCTTGTAGATGGGTTTGGGGGAAAGGGGCTTAAGGCCGCAGTCGAAGAGACGGAGGGTGGGGTCTCGTCCCCTTGATCGATCTTCCCTGATAATCCGTTTTTTTTCCCTCGTCTTCATCCATCCCCGCCGTCCCCCTTCGTCCGACTGTCATAAGGGACTTATCTGGTGAAGGGGGAATTACATCTGGACGATGAGGGTCTCATCCCAGAGGAGGATAGAAATTTATGGTCTCTAATGTATATTTTGTCCCGCTTAGGGCTGAAGACATCGACGAGAGGGAGACCGTCGGCGTCAAGGGACTTTTTTCAGCCGCCGGTTTCGATGACCTGATCGGAGAGGGGGACATGACGGCGATAAAGCTCCACTTCGGCGAGAGGGGAAACGAGACCTACGTCAAGCCTGCCTTCGTCCGCCAGGTGGCGGAGAAGGTGAAGGAGTCGGGGGGGTGCCCCTTTCTCACCGATACCGCCACCCTCTACGTCGGGAGCAGGAATAACGCCGTCGGCCATCTCCTGACGGCGATCGATCACGGCTTCGACCTCTCGGCGGCAGGAGCTCCCCTGATCATAGCCGATGGCCTTCGGGGAGGCGACTACGTCGAGGTGGATATCGGAAAAAGGGAGGTCCAGAAGGCCAGGATCGCTGGCGATATCGCGGCCGCCGACTCGATGATCGTAGTCTCCCACTTCAAGGGCCACGGCATGGCAGGCTTCGGCGGCGCCATCAAGAACCTGGGGATGGGCTGCGCCCCGCCCATAGGCAAAGCCGACCAGCACAAGGCTTCCCAGCCCCTGGTGGTGGATGAGAGGTGCACCGGATGCGGCAAGTGCTCATCCGCCTGCCCCGAGTCCGCGGTCCTGCTGGAGGGCGGCACCGCCCGGATAGATCCTGAGAGGTGCGTCGGGTGCGGCGCCTGCATCGCCGCCTGCCCGGAGGGGGCGGCGGAGCTGGACTGGGAGACGATCCCGGTCTTCGTCGAGAGGATGGTGGAGTACGCCTTCGGGGCGGTGATGGGGAAAGAAGGGCGGGTCGGCTTCTTCAACTTCGTCATCGACGTCACCCCGGACTGCGACTGCCTCCCCTGGAGCGGAGCGCCGATCGTCCCCGACGTCGGGATCCTCGCATCGAAAGATCCCGTCGCCATCGATGCGGCGAGCCTCGACCTCGTCAACGGCCAGGAGGGGATCAGAGGGACGGCGTTGAAGTCCAACATCGGACGGGGGGAGGATAAGTTCAGGGGCGTCTGGCCCGAGGCCGACGGTCGTCTCCAGATAAAGTACGGTGAAGAGATCGGCCTTGGTTCATCCCGATACCGGCTCATCGAGGTCTGAAGGCGGCGGGGAGTTGGGGTCTGCCACCCTCGGCGGCGATGGAGGAGTAGGGGACGGAAAGGTTTAACGCCGGTTCGAGATAGAAGAGGCCGGTACCTGTGGAAGATGATCCCGAAGTGATGGAGTCTGGAGGATGGAGAAGATGAGAGTGCTGTTAGAGGAGATTTTTGGCCGGGCCAGAGGGGAGGGGAGGGCGTACCTGATGGAGCACGAGTCCAAGGCGGTCCTGGAGAGCCTGGGGATCTCGACGACGGGAGGGGTACTCGCCCGGTCGGAGGAGGAGGCGGTCGATGCGGCAAAGTCCATCGGCGGCCCCGTGGTACTGAAGGTGATGTCTCCCCAGGTCGTCCACAAGTCGGATGCCGGGGGCGTCGCCCTCGACCTTCCGGGGCCCGGGGAGGTGAGGGGGGCGTACCGCGAAATGATGGAGGCTTTCGCTGAGAAGGAGATCGCCGGGGTCGCCGTCCAGGAGATGGCCAGGCCCGGGACCGAGGCGATCGTGGGGGTCGCCAGAGACCCCACCTTCGGCCCCATACTCATGTTCGGCCTCGGGGGTATCTTCGTCGAGATCCTCCAGGACGTATCCCTCCGGTCGATCCCCATAACGGAGGCGGACGCCGATGAGATGATACGGGGGATAAAGGGGCGCTCCCTCCTGGAGGGGTACCGGGGCAGGTCGGCAGACATCCCGGCCCTGAAGAGGCTTTTGCTCCGGATCTCCGACCTGGTGGTGGAACACCCGGAGATAGCCGAGATGGACTTAAACCCCGTATTCCTCTACCCCGACGGGTACACCGTAGTCGACGCAAGGATAATCCTCGGCGACGTGCCGGAGGAGGCGGAAGCGGCCCCAGCGAAGGTCCAGGACCTGCGGGAACTGTTCTATCCGAAGAGCATCGCCGTCATCGGCGCCTCGGGGACGAGGGGAAAGCTCGGCTGGAACGTCTTCTCCAACCTCATAAGCCATGACTTCAAAGGGGAGCTATACCCCATCAACCCCAAAGCCGAGTCGATCCTGGGGGTGAAGGCCTACCCGAGGATCAGCGCCGTCAATAAGCCGATAGACGTCGCCGTCATCCTCGTCCAGGCCTCCATGACCCCGGAGGTGGTGAGGGAGTGCTGCGACTGCGGCGTCAAGTACGTCATCGTCGAGTCGGCGGGCTTCGCCGAGATGGGGGAGGAGGGGCGGAAGATCGAGGAGGAGATGAAGGCGATCACGGACAGCCGAGGGGTGAGACTCCTTGGGCCGAACTGCTCGGGGATCATCAACACCCACTGCAGCATGGTCCAGTCGATCGGGATCGTCGACGCCCTCTCGAAGGGGAACATCGGCCTCATATCCCAGGCGGGGGTCTGCGCCGCCGGGATGCTATGGGGTCTGCGCCACATCATGGACTTCGGTATCGTGGCGACGATAGGAAACAAGCTCGACATCAACGAGACGGATATGCTGGAGGCTGTGAGCCAAGACGAGAACGTCGAGGTCGTCTGCATGTACCTGGAGTCGGTGAAGGGCGGAAGACGGTTCATCGACGCCGCCAAGAGGATAACGAGGGAGAAGCCGATCATCGCCCTCAAGTCCGGCCGGACCGAGGCGGGAAAGAGGGCGGTCGCATCGCATACGGCCTCCATGGCCGGCGACGACCTCGTCTACAGCGCCGTCTTCTCGCAGGCGGGAGTGATCAGGGCGAGGGACTACGAGCATATGTTCAACCTGGCGAGGGCGGTATCCAAGCAGCCCTTCCCCGAGAAGGAAGGGGTCTTCATCATCACCTACGCCGGGTCTCTTGGGGTCATCTCCGCCGACGCCGTCATCGACGAGGGGATGAGGCTCGCAGAGCTGGAGGAGCACCTCAAAGAGAGGCTCCTCGACCTTCTGCCGGAGTACGTCGGCGGGACAAACCCCGTCGATTACACCTTCAGCATGGACGCCGAGACGGTGAAGAGGACGATCGAGATCGGAGTCGAGAGCGAGGACGTGGGAAGCTTCATCGTCATCCTCCAGGCCGAGATCCTGGGAAGCTACGTCGAGCCCCTGGGGAAGGTCGACTATCGGGGAAAGCCCATCACGGTCTGCGTCGCCGGAAAGGAGTTCGCCATGGACGAGGTTATCAGGATGGAAAATGCCGGGATACCCGTCTACCAGACCCCGGAGCAGTGCGCCGACGCCATATCGGTTATGTACAGACACCGCCGATCTTCCAGGTAAAAAACCGCCCCTCCAAGGAGCCCACCCTCCCTCGGGGATCGATCCGTCTCCGAAACCCACCGGCCCAGGAGGATGGGCTCGCCTCGCGTCAAATGCCGCAGTCAAATTGCATAAGGTCAATACATCTTCTGGACGTCCTGGGGGTGGGTCCATTCTCCACCCTCCAGGACCCTCACCGAGGACCGATCTCTTACATACTCCATCGTCCTTGTCCAGTTCTTCCTCGACGGCAGAGCCTCCGGGTTTATCATCCTGCTGTACCCGGGTCTCAGGGTGGTGGGGCCGTCGGAGGCCGAGGCGATGGCTCGGGCCCTCTCCTCGGCTAGCTTTCTTGCCACCTTCCCCAGGACGGCGGGGGCCTTCGAGGTTCCACCCAGAGACGTCGGCTCTCTGAAGATCCTCGATCCAAAGTAGGGGTAGTACTGGCTGTAGTCGACCTTCGAGGGCGCGCCCCCCGAGAAGAATATGGGGTCGGAGAAGTAGGACCTCCACTCCGAGTAGTTGGGGCCTCTGCCGGGGTCCAGGTAGTCGGCTCCCGCAGGCACTGATGCCAGGAAGATGCCCGATACGACCAGAATCAAATTGCGCGTTGAAATCATGTCCAGATCACACTCCCGAGATGGTAATATGCCGGGCATGATTTAAATTATTTGCCCAAAGGATTACAGGATGATCCTGTGCGATCATCAGCTCTGGGATACCTTCATCACGCAGCCGTCGTCGGTCTCCTCCACCTCCAGCTTCATCCCCAGGTCTGCGAAGACCTTCCGCCAGTGGCTCTCGACGCAGGTCTTGCAGTGCTGCTTCGCCACGAGCCCCGCCCCCAGCCGGGCGAAGGCGTTGATCCCTTCCTTGATGGCGCACCTCTCCCTTCTGATCTTTGCCCAGCCGTCCCCCTCCTCCACCGAGACGGCGGAGCCGAAGAGGTTCTTGTCGTTGGTCGCGACGGCAAATGCGAGATCCTTCGGCTCGGAGAGCTCCAGCCTCTTGAAGGTCCCGGCGACCTGGTGGGCGCCCATATCCTGAAACTCGCGAAGCCCTTTCTTTCCGAGCTTCTTTGCGACATAGCCGCTGCTTCCGTAGAAGCTCCCCAGCCACATAGCCACCACACGCTGCTGGATCTGCTCTACGGGGATCTCGGGTACCTCGGTCATGAGGTCGAATCGGACGGGAGGCGATATAACCTTTCCGAGGGCTATGATGGGGTAGATATGAGAATCGATTCCAGGTTTCTCACCTTTAATCTATTACTCTAGAAATACTTAAATATATGTTGTACTAAGACTTCTTCTTATATTTGCATAAATATTGGTAAGAAAACCCAGCATACAAATTCTGTAATCGGACGGAATTAGTAGGAGATGAATGATTTACATGTCACCAAATAATCCGGTAATAAGAGGAGTGAAAGCGTTCATGGCATCTTCATGCATTTCGTTTATATCTGTAGGTATTATTTTAAGGAGATTATTATCAAATTTTAAATTAAACTCGCACGCATATATGCTGAAAATCTCTGATGTTATCGCCCTTCTCATACTCTTATTTCTCTTCTTTGCCACCATATCCGGGTCAGTTGCGTCTTTGACGGTGAACTCGATAGCTCCAACATCGGTCAACGTCTGCGACTCAAATGGCTTTGTGGTATACGTCAACAACACCGGGACAACCCCTGAAAAGGACATCCTTCTCAACGTCACAATCCCTCAGGGCTTTTCCTACGACGGATATTCTGGAATATACTTCCCAGGAGGGGACAGCAACGATGGTCCCACCAATGAATCCGGCAAGCATCTCGAATGGAACCTGACTGAGATCATGACCCCTGAGATGGGGGTTGTGATAAACGAACTCCTTCCAAATCCTGCTGGCACCGATAGCGGCAATGAGCGTATCGAGCTGTATAACGCTGGAACGTCCACTGTAAACGTCAAAGAGTGGTACCTTCGGGACATTTGTCACTGGCGGTCTAAATCTGTCCAATTACGGCGGAAT
>JANKMW010000026.1:16856-17425 GCA_024649985.1 Methanothrix sp. | reverse complement strand
CATCGCCGGATCCGTTGGAGGAGCCATGGCGGCTGGCGCCGGGGCCGACTACCTCTGCTACATAACCCCCTCCGAGCACCTCGCCCTCCCCGATGCAGCCCAGGTTAGAGAGGGGGTGGTGGCCTTCAAGATCGCGGCCCACATCGGCGACACCATGAAGTACGGACCAAGGCTCGAGGACGAGATGCTGGCGAGGCATAGGAGAAAGAGGAACTGGGGGGATCAGTTCAAGCTCGCCATCGACGGAGATAGGGCGATGGAGATCCGTTCTCGCGGCGGAACGGACGGCTGCACCATGTGCGGGAAGTACTGCGCCATCGCCATCATGGAAGACCATCTCCGGTGATCATCGGCGATTGTCAGCCAGATCGAGCCGCACACCATCGCCCCTCTCCCCTCAAGCCCTTCAAACTACCATGAACTCAGAGGACCTCTCCCTGGAACTTCTCAAAGCCGATCTCTTCGATGAACTCGCCGAGCCTCTGTTTCTCGGCGTTGGCCTTGTAGTATTTTATGACCTTATCCACCAGGGCGAGGGCCTCTTCGTCGGAGAGCGCCTCCGCCAGGAC
>JANKMW010000026.1:0-16846 GCA_024649985.1 Methanothrix sp. | reverse complement strand
CCAGGACGACCCCGAGCCGGGGCTTACGGGCCGCGTTTCCTCCCACCAGGACGGTCCAGCCTTTGGCCGTCCCCATGAGTCCCAGGTCCTTGACGGCGGGCTCGGCGCAGGAGTTGGGGCAGCCCGAGACCCCCATCTTGAACTTGGAGGGCATATCCATCCCATGATACAACTCATCGAGCTTCAGGCCGACGCCGACGGAGTCCTGTAGCCCCCTCTTGCAGAAGGTCGTCCCCGGACAGATCTTGACGGACCTGACGCAGAGACCTATCGCAGCCCCCGGCTTCATCCCCAGGTCCGCCCAGGCAAAGTCCAGGTCCTCGGGCTTGAGGCCGACGATGGCTATCCTCTGGGCTGAGGTTATCTTTAGGGCCGCTGCGTTGTACTTCTCCGCCACCTCGGCGATCTTCTTAAGACCCGCCGGGTCGATGATCCCTCCCGCGATGTGGGGGGCGATGGCGTACGTCTCTTTGTCTCTCTGGAGGATCGCTCCTTTTTCCATCAGGTCTTTTGCCATGTACTTCCAGCTCCTTTGTTTTTTATCCTCTCTTTCTCTTCCGTCTCTCTGGGCCATCAACCTATATCAAAACTATCCAAAAATATGGCGTTCGGCCGTCACCCCTCCACCCGTGGCCTCCCCGATCCGGAGAACGTCCCCGAGTCTTTCGGCTCCGCCCTCTCGCTCCGTCCGATGGCCTCCTCCACCGCCTCCCTGATGATGTAGCCCGCCTTGTGGAGGATGGTGTCTTTCAGCTCAGGGTCCTGGTCCATGCTGGCGGTGCAGGGGTACGCGTGGTGGGCCTCGGAGATCCTCTCCCGCAGGTCCGGCTGGTCGGTCTCAAGGCCGGTCATCCTCTTGGCGACGTACCATGTGGACCCGCAGGGTGCGGATCTGACTACGTTGGCGGCGAGGATCGTCTCCTTGCCCGCCCGGCTCTTCTGGGTGAGGACCTCTATCTTCGGCTCGCCGAAGTGGGCCTTCTCCATGAAGGCCGATATGGTCGGATTTGCCGGATCGGGGCGGAGGGCGCAGAAGGGCTTGGCGAAGGCCGCCTCCAGGCCGAGCTTATCCGCCTCCTCGGCGAGCTGGGTCCGAAGGCCCAGGGGGAGCTCTTTGGGCCTCTCCGATCCGCCGATGATCCCCCGATACCCCTTATCTTTCAGGATCGGCAAAAGGCCGAAGATGATGTCGGGGTGGACGTTGGAGACGATGGCGATATCCGCCTCGGGTATATCCGGCGGTATGTAGGGGTCGGCGTCGTCGAGGAAGTCGTCGAGGGTGTCGGGGTCGGGCATCTCGATGACGGAGACGAGATCCTCGGCGAGGCTGTACTTGCCGGATTTGCAGAGGGTGCAGGCATCGCCGCAGGATATGCAGAACCCCGAGGCGTTGACCAGGTTTCCGATGAGGGTCCTTCCGAACTCGCCGCTGTAGAATACCACGACCTTCATAATCTAGCTCCTGGTGGGGCGTCCTTCCCCGCCATGGTATACTTAGGATACCAACGTATATAGGCTTGGAGGTTTCCACCAGGATACCATGCAGGAAGGTTGCACCGTCAACAGGACGGTGAAGTACATTGCCCGGAAGTGGACCCTCCTCATCCTCCTGGAGCTCTACAAGGGCGAAGGGCATAAGAGGCGGTTCAGCGAGCTGAAGAGCTGCCTCGCCGGGATCACCGCGAAGGTGCTCTCGGCGAGGCTGAAGGAGCTGGAGAGGGAAGGGCTCGTGGAGAGGAGGGTCGATGAAGGGTCCTTCCCTGCGAAGGCCGAATACTCCCTGACGGAGAGCGGCCTTGAGATCGTGGAGATCGTCAAGGAGATGAAGCGGTGGGCGCTCAAGTGGAAGATCACCAACATAGAGTGCAGCTGCATCGACTGCTCCGAGTGCGTCCTCTGATCGGATCCGACCTCCGCCCAGCTGTCGGCAATCTCAAAGCCCCGAAAAAGGTTTGGGGCGGGGAGAGGCCTTCACTGGCGATCCCCTCAGAAGGCCCCATCGCACGTCATCTCCCACGTGATGGGGCTGTACAAAAACCCCCAGTCCGGCGGCGTCCAGCAGGGGGGTGCCTCCGCCTCATCAAAGGGGCCGACCTCGACGACGGCGGAGACGCTCACCATCCGGAGCTCTTCGCCGTCGAGGGTGTACGGATCGACCTCGGCGACGTTCAAATAGCGGCCTGGGTAACGGGCCTCTACGAGGTACTCGATGCTCTTTACCTCTCCGGGCTTCAGATCTGCGACGACCCAGGCGATGAGCCCCCTCGACCGGTCATGCTCCGACGGCATCATAGACGATCCGAGGAGGTCCATACCCTGGGGGAGGGTGTCCTCGATCCTGGCGACGACCGGACGGTCCTGGAGGTTCTGGACCGTCAGCCTGTACAGGACGACGTTATTGAGGACCGGATCTACTGCGGCAGTCTTGCTGGCGAAGATCTCATCGGGGCAGCAGGATAGCCATCCCGCCTCCAGGACCGAGAAGTTGCTGGCGGTGTCACGTTCCTCTGGATGGCGTCGGGGACGATCACCCTCACCGGTCCCGTCGGGGTCGGCGGCTCCGCCCAGAGGTCTGCGAGCCTCGGGGCGGCGCCGTTCGGCGTCAGGTAGCTCCTCTCGCCGTCGGAGAAGGTCACCGTCACGTAGCCCCTCTCAGGGGTGGCGTTGAAGCTGTGGGTCGCCAGGAAGAAGGCGAGGTCGTGGACGGTTATCCCGATATCCTCGTAGCTGGATATGAGGAGCCAAAGGTCGTTGACCTCGGCACAGCTCGAAATGCCCGGGGCGAGGGCAACGTAAAGGGCCAATAGTGCCACCTTCAGATCAGTTCTGGTACAGTCCATTCCGACCCTGCTATCGATACCCAATCAAAGGATGAGTGGGGCTAGCTAGTATAAAATACATCGCGAGATGCCATCCCGATCGCGTCTCGTCGTTGAGATGACAGATCCTGAAGAGCTAAATCCCCCACCGTCAGCCTTCAGACCGCAAGGCTGGGATCTCCATGACGTCCAGAGCGAGGGTCCGGCATCTCCGGCGGAGATGACCAGGTCCTTTGGTCCTCGCTGGAGACGGCCTCTACTTCAGGACGAGCCTCAGAGCCCTCTGGGGACAGGCGGTGATGCAGCTGGCGCACTGGACGCATCTTCCGGCGTCGGCGACCACCTCAGACCCCTCGAACCTGAAGGTCCCTGTGGGGCAGATCGATATGCAGGCCCCGCAGTGGACGCATTCGTCGTCGTCTTTGATGATGGGGTTCTCCAGGAGGACGACCCTGACCCCCCTCTCCTCGAAGGCCCTCTTAACCTCGACGCATTTATCGAGGTCTACGTCGACGACGATCTCGCCGGAGACGGCGTCGACCTTCGCCCGCTCGATGTTGATGAGGGCCTTAGTCTCCAGGATCACCGAGGATACTATCGGCTTTCTTACGATCCCGGGGGCGACGTGGAGCATCAGCTTCACTTTGACCTCCTCCTCCTGCCGTAGAGCCTGCTGAGGTGGTCGCTCGTCAGCATCCCTATGACCCGGTGATCCTTGTCCACCACGGGGAGCGCCGAGATCTTGTGGTGGTGGAGCTTTCTCGCCGCCAGCTCCAGGGGCTCGTCGGGACTGGCGATGAAGACCTTCCTCGTCATCATCTCGGAGATGTGGGAGGTCTTGTCGCTGGCGACGGCCTTGGATATGTCCCAGGCGGTGACCATCCCGATGAGCTTCTCATCGGCCGATACGACCGGAAGGTGGTCGAAGGTGCCGCCGACGATCATCCTCGCCGCCTCCTTGATATTGATCTCCTCTCTGACGGTCACCACCTCTGAGCTCATGACGTCCCCCACCAGGAGGAACTCCTTCGTCTGCCTCACGGGGTTGTTCCTGCCGACCCCGGAGAGGGGCTCCACAGCCTCCGATAGGAGAAACTCCCCCCTCCGAATGGAGTCGCCCAAAGCCGAAGCCACCTTCCTCGCCACGTGGCGGCTCGATAGCGCCGAGGTCTTCACCTCGGCCCCGTCGATATCGACGACCCCGGAGTAGAGCTCCTCGTAGTTCACCCGCCTCACCGTCGGCCTGGCGCGCCTCGGGACGCCGTAGTCGACGATCTCGGTGACGATCTCCCTATCTCTTACGGCGGTCTTTTCTGCGATCCTCTCGTTTAAGACCGGTATCGGGACCCCCAGACCGACGTAGAGGCTCGGTCCGTAGTCCTGGAAGGTGGCGCCCCTGAGAAACTCGGAGCTCATCTCCTTGAGGTCGCCCTTCACCATCAGGGTGGCAAATCCGTTCTGAGGGAGGTGCTGGGTCCCAGGGCCGATGATCTGCCCCTGGCCGCCGCAGAGGAATATCCTCGTCCCCACCCCGATGTACTCGAAGTCGGGGTCGTTTGGTATCGGTGATAGGGCGCCGGCCCCGCTGTAGCTGACGTTTCCGTATCGAGGGAGGAGGGTTCCCATGTAGGTGTGGAGCGTCCTCTCTGTGGAGTTTGCGGCCGCAGCGTACCTCTGGTAGGCGTTCCTCGGGTTGACCATGATCGCCTGGTTGAAGTCATCAAGCCTGAGGGTCGTCTCCAGCTCGGAGCGGGGGTAGCAGTCGGTGACGACCCCCTGGGCCCGCAGCTCCACATCCCGTCCGGAGACGAGGTCCTCCATGACGTGGGCCCCGCCGTACTCGTCTCCTCTGTCCTCGGACGGCTGGGTGGCTCCAAGAAATAGGTCGACGGCGGCGACTCCGCCGTATGCCTCCACGTTGTTCAGCCAGGCCTTGGAGATCTTTATCGGTGGATCGCTGTGGCCGGTGTTGAGAAAGAGACCGGAAGAGCACATCGCTCCGAAGGTGCCGGTGGTGACGACGTCCACCTCTCGGACAGCACCCTGGGTGCCCAGCTCGTCCACCAGCTCCGGCATCTCCTCCGCAGTGACCACCCGAACGCTGCCGTCCCGGATGCGTTCGTTGATCTCCGACAACGATTTCTCCTGCACAGACCTCTCCTCTAAAGACGGGAGGTATTAAAGGCTTGTGGGGTCCGCCGGCTCAACACCGTTATCTGGGATCACGGAGATGGGGCACGAAGATGTCAGGCAAAAGGATAGTCCTCACCAGCGACGCTACCATGATGAGCAACTACAACGGAGGAGTGATGCTCGGCTTTGCGGCGATCCTCCCGGCATCGATGATCTCCGAGAGGATCTTCAAATGGCTATTCTGCCCGCCCGTGGAGGCCGGGGCTGACGGGTCGGCCCTCCTCGCCCCCTGCGGGATGAGGAAGGTGGAGGCCGCCCTTCTGGAGGCGGGCTTTTCGCCAGATGAGGTGATCGTCGCCCACCCCGACCATCTCGACGAGGCGATCGGGCCTGATACCGAGATCGTGGGGATCGGCCACGACGATCCCATGGGGAAGATCGCCGTCCGGGAGATCGAGGAGATGATCAATCGGGGCGCACCCTACAACAGGACGAAGTTTCTGGAGCTTCTGGGCCATCCCCTCATAAGAGAGCACAGGCCGAAGGTGGTCATAGGCGGCAACGGCTCCTGGGAGCTCCGGGGCGAGGATGCAGGGGTCGATCACATCTACCTGGGTGAAGGGGAGAGGACGTTCCCGTCGATCTGCAAGAGAATCATCGGCGGCGAGGACGTCCCCCGGGAGGTGGAGGGGGAGGCCGTCCCCGGCGATGAGATCCCCGTCAACAGGGGGGCGACCGTCGGGGGGATCGTCGAGATCGGGAGGGGCTGCTGGCGGGGCTGCTCTTTCTGCTCGCCGACTATGCGAAGGACTCGGAGTCGGCCCGTCTCCAGGATCCTCGAAGACGCCAGGGTGAACCTTTCTGCGGGACAGAGGGACCTGATCCTCCACTCCGAGGACGCCTTCATGTACGGCTCCGTCGGGATGGTGCCGGAGAAGGAGATCCTCCTCGACCTCTTCCGACGGGTGAAGGGTTTGGGCCCCAGGACCGTGGACGTATCCCACATGAGCTTGGCGTCGGTCTATCACAGCCAGGACCTCCTGGCGGAGGTCTCCGAGGTGGTGGGGGTCGGCTCTGACCAGAGGTACATGTCGGCATGGATCGGGATCGAGACGGGCAGCCCCCGGCTCCTGGCGAAGCACATGAAGAACAAGACGAAGCCTGCGCCCCTGGAGGCCTGGCCTGAGATGGTGAGGGAGTGCTACGGCCTCTTCCGGGATCGGTCCTGGCTCCCGGTGGCGAGCCTCGTCCTGGGGCTTCCCGGGGAGACGGCCACGGACGTGGTGGCGACGACGGAGCTTGTGGAGTCGCTGAAGGAGAGCGTCGGCCTGATGCTCCCCCTCTTCTTCACCCCCATCGGCGAGACCCGCCTGGGAAGGGCGAGGGGATTTGGGCGGGAGGAGGCGACCCCCGAGCACTGGGAGCTGGTGGGGAGTTGTCTGGAGTACAACCTCCGCCATCTGAAGGCGCTGCACAGCTATTACAGCGAGAGGATGACGGCGGGTCCGGTCCAGCACCTCGCCCTCCGGGGGACGAACATCCTCGCAGACTTCGCCCTCAAGAAGTATCTAGGAAGGATGAAGCGCGGAGAGCCGCCCAACTGAAGAATTGATATGGATCAATATGTTTCGAGGACCGAGCTGACGATCATCTTGTGATCCGGCTTGAGGGAGTAGACGTTGTGGTCCCCCGAGACGTCGATGCTGAGGATCCCGAGCCTGGTGTTCATGAGACCCACCATCGCCGAGACGCCCCGATAGCTCACCTCGAACCCTTCCCGGTCGAGGTAGGTGTAAACTTCCTCGGTGGTGAAAGACCTGTCATGCAAGAACAGCTTCAGGACAGCCTTACGGATGCCCATCCCGTCGCGCTTCAGATAGTTTTTCAAGCGCTCCCGGATCTGATCTTCATGTTTTCGAACGCTAGCCTCCATCCTCTAAGCTCACCGCCTCTACATTTACAGCTTTGGACTTATAAAGGTATTCTCTCCACCACGGGGCCGCCTTCCAGGGGGTACCTCTCCTCCAGGAAGAGCTCCCACCCCATCGGTTCCAGCTCCTCGACTATATCTTCCAGGATCCAACCGGCGATCTCGATCCTCCCCTCGGAGGGGGCGTACATCTCCTCCGGGACCCCCAGGCCCGCCAGCATATCCACCACCGGCCCGAGGCCCACGACCACCCCATCAACGGGGATTATGGCGCCGTAGATGAGGGTCCCGTCATCGGTGGGAAGGTCGAAGGGTCGGGCGGTCCGCTCGGCCCGCCGCTTCAGCCGCTCCCGAAGCTGGACTGCGTCCTTGAAGGCGGAGGAGCAGTAGTGGACCTGCAGCCCTCCGATCTTGAACTCTTCGGCGGCAAGATCGCTCCCGACGGCGCCGCAGCCATAGTCCTTCGACCTGAACCCCATCCGCCCCAAAGCTCGCTGGTTCGTCTCGGAGAACTCCAGCTCGTTGAGGTTGAGGAAGCCCTCCGCCCTCATGACCGCATCGACGATCCCAGGGGCGGGGCCGATGGCGGGGATCTCGACCCCGGCGAGGAGCCCCAGGCCTTTGGCGTCGACGAGGGTCTTGTAGAGCCATCCCGGCTTCGACCACTCCGACGTCGGCGGGTGGAACCTGATCTCGTCGAGCCCCGCCTCGGCTAAGCTCCTGAGGGCTTCGGGGCCGGGCCGCGCTCCGGTGTAGAGGTGGATGTGGTGGCCCTCCCCGAACTCCCGCTTCAGGGCCCGGATCGATTTCAATACAAACTCCATCTTCAGGAGCGGCTCGCCCCCGGTAATCCCCGTCCCCAGGGCGCCGATGGCGTGGGCCTCCTCGATGATCTCGATGTCGGACCCCACCCGGCGCTCGTTGGCAAAGATCCCGTCTTTTCCGCGCCGCTCCTCTGAGATGGGGCAGTAGAAGCAGTCCCTCTCGCAGATCCCGGTGACGAACAAGACCAGGGACGCCCCCTGGCGGCAGATCCGGCAGCCCGGCGATAGGTAGCTTTCGAAAGAGCCCGTCGGCTCGTAGACCCACTCCGTCATTTCCCCCGGAGGAGACCTTTACTCGGTTAAATAGGTTCGTCAAGAGATCGGGCCAAAGCCATCTTCGTCCAAATAAATACAGTCAAGAAGGGAGATATCCTTGGAAGGATGGATAACTCCGAAAAAATGAGATATCGAGGATAAAAGAGGAAGCCAAAACAGCTACATCCCGCCGCCGCCCATCATGGGGCCGAACTTCTTCATCATCCGCTTCATCCCCATCTTGTTCATGCCGCGCATCCCCTTGAGGGCCTTCTGCATCGCCTTGTGGGACTTTAAGAGCTCTCGCACCAGCTCTGGGGAGGTCCCGCTCCCCCGGGAGATCCGCTTGATCCGGGAGGCGGTGATGATCTTGGGGTCCTCCAATTCCTTCTCCGTCATGGAAGACATGATCACCCGGTACTTCTCGAGCCGATCTTTGGTGACCTGGTACTCCTGGTCGGAGAGGTCGAGGCCCATCCCGCCCAGGGGGAGCATCTGCATGATCTGCTTCAGGGGGCCCATCTTGTTGATCGCCTCCATCTGCTTGCACATGTCTTTGAGGGTGAACTTGCCCCGCATCAGCGCCTCGACGTCCACCTCCTCCTCGACCTTCGTCTCCTGGGCCCGCTCGATGAGGGTCTTGATGTCCCCCATCCCCAGGAGGCGGGATATGAACCGGTCGGCCTCGAACCGTTCCAGGTCATTGGGGGTCTCTCCGACCCCGATGAAGGCGACCGACGAGTTCGTCTCGGCGACGGCGGACATGGCGCCGCCCCCCTTGGCGGTCCCGTCGAGCTTGGTGATGATGACGCCGGTGATCCCGACGGCGTGGTTGAAGGCTTTCGCCTGTTCGCTCGCCTGCTGGCCGAGGGCTGCGTCCATGACGAGGAGCTTGTGGTCGGCGGTGACGACGGCGTCGATGTCCATCATCTCCTGGATCAGATCCTTCTCCAGGGCGTGCCTTCCGGCGGTATCGACGATCGCGACGTCGTACTTCCTCGACGCCTCCAGGCCTCGCCTGGCGACGGCGGGGGCGTCGGGGTTACCCTTCTCGCCGTAGAAGAAGACCCCCTGCTTCTCGCAGAGGGCTTTGAGCTGGTCGAAGGCCCCTGCCCTGAAGGTGTCGGCGCAGACGACCGCCGAGCGCAGGCCCTTCCTCTGGAAGAAGGTGGCGAGCTTCGCCGCGGTGGTGGTCTTGCCGCTGCCCTGGAGGCCCACGAGCATGATGGTCTGCTTCTCCAGGGATACCGGAGAGCTCTTCCCGACGAGGTTTATCAGCTCCTGGTAGACTATGTTGATGACGTGCTCCCTCGGGTTCATCCCCGGGGCGGGCTTCTCGGAGAGGGCCCGGTCCCTGATCCTGTTGGAGAGGTTCATCACCAGCTTGACGTTGACGTCGGCCTGGAGGAGGGCCCTCTGGATCTCCCGCACCGCCTCGTCGACGACCTGCTTATCTATCCTGCTGGCGGAGGCGATCTTCTTCAGCGCCCCCCTCAGCGACCCGCCAAGGCTTTCCAGAACCATAAAAATCAAACATCCATCGGTCTATTAGAAATTACGTCCCGACCGGGATTCGAACCCGGGTCTGAGGCTCTCTGCGCAAAGTTGCTCCGCAGGCCTCTAGGATGTCCACTACCCTATCGGGACACGATGCCGGATAGGATGTTTATGGTAATTAAGCCTGTTGATTTGATCTCCTCCCCCTTCTCCGACATCCCTGGTAGGTTCTTATGGCCCTGAAGAACTCGACCCTCCCGAACTCGGGCCAGTAGGGGGCGCAGAAGTGGACTGGAGAGCTGGACCCGTTCGCCTGCCACGGGAGGAAGTTGGAGGTTCGCACCTCGCCTCCCGTCCTGATCACCAGGTCGACCTGGGGGAGGGGCTCACCTCCCATGGGGTAGAGGTGGGATGCCACAGCATCCTCGTCGAGGTCCAGGGGTTTCAGCCGCCCTTCTTTCACCTCCCGGGCGAGGGACCGCGCGGCGTCGGCGATCTCGCTCTTGCCGCCGTAGGCCAGGGCCAGGTTGAAGTGCATCCCGTCGTAGCCACAGGTTGCCGCCTCCGCCTTTCGGATCGCCTCCTGCAGACGGGAGGGCAATAGGCCGATCCTGCCGATGGCCCGCACCCGGATCCGGTTCTTGTGGACCTTCTCTGAGGCCGCCAGCTCCAGAAGCTTCCTCTCGATCAGCTCGAAGAGGTACTCCTTCTCCGCCTCGTCCCTGTCGAAGTTCTCGGTGGAGAAGGTGTAGACCGATAGATGCTTTATCCCCAGCTCGAGGCACCAGTCACCCACCATCTCCGTCGTCTCCGCCCCCCGACTGTGTCCGTTGAAGCTGGAGAACCCCTTCATCCTGGCGTAACGGCGGTTTCCGTCCTGGATGATGGCGACGTGGTCAGGAAGCCCGTCCCTCAATAGACTCCTCTTCAGCGGCCCCTCGCAGAGGGTCCTGAAGGGGCCGCGGGAAGAGACGGCCAGGAGCGATCGGGAGAAATCCATCTGCATAACCTCTTCCAGTTACTATTTAAATCGTCCTCTCCGATCCCCTATTTCCCCACCCCCCTGGGGTTGGAGAGGAAAAATACTAATATGCATGCCGTCGTGGGAGGGTCCGAGGGCCCGTGGTCTAGGTGGTTATGACATCGCCTTCACACGGCGGGGATCACGCGTTCGAATCGCGTCGGGCCCATCATCTCCATCTTTCTCGTCCTCTTCACCCCCGTCACCATCGTCCTCTTGGCTCTAATCGTCCTCGACTCCCCCCATCTTTCTGATCAACCCCCATCTTCCTCGTCATCTCTTCTGGTCACAACCTTTAATTATCATACCCGGCCATAGGGACTGCTGTACGAACTTCAGGTTATCCGCCGCCAAAACTCGGATTTGAGGCTTGATTCGTCTGTAGAGGTGATATACTGGCTAATTATGCAAGTACAAAAAGGAAGAGAAATGCACAAGGTCCGGAGGTCATAACGAGAGTCCGCCTCCCGCGATCTTACGACAGAGAGGTCTTCGGGTTCGTGGAGACCCTCCTCGGCTCGAACAGGCTGAGGGTCAGGTGTCTCGACGGCAAAGAGAGGATGGCGAGGATCCCCGGCAAGATGAAGAAGAGGATCTGGATCCGGGAGGGAGATGTCGTCATCGTGGTCCCCTGGGACTTCCAGGACGAGAAGGCCGACGTCGTCTGGAGGTATACCGGCCCTCAGGTCGATTACCTGGTGCGGAAAGGGTACCTCAAAAGGTAGTCATGACCGAGGAATCCAAGAGACAAAGAGAGTTCGAAGCGCGGATCGACCTGGTCCGTGAAAGGATCAAAGATTCTGACGACTTTAAAGTACACGACGAGGTATTCGACAGGCGCGTCCTTATGGACCTTTACGCCCTGGCGAAGAAAGGGGTCATCGCCTCCCTGGGTGGGGCCGTCTCCACCGGAAAAGAGGCGAACATCTTCCGCGCCAAGGGGGAAGATGGGACCGACCTCGCCGTCAAGATATATCGAATAAATACCAGCAACTTCAAGGCGATGCAAGATTACCTTCTGGGAGACCCGAGGTTTGGGTCCATCAAGGGGACGAAGAGGGCGGTCATCGCCGCCTGGACGAGGAAGGAGTTTCGAAACCTGAAGCGGGCCGGAGAGGTGGGGGTGAAGGTGCCAACTCCCCTCGCCATGAGGGAGAACATCCTCGTCATGGAGATGGTCGGCGACTCGGAGAACCCGGCGCCACAGCTGAGGGACGTGACTCTGGAGCCGGAGGATGCACAGATGGCCTTCGAGAAGATCGTCGAGTACGTATCTCTCCTATACAACAGGGCGAACCTCGTCCACGCCGACCTGAGCGAGTTCAACATCCTCTACCACAACGGCGAGCCGGTGATCATCGACATGGGCCAGTCGGTGACCCTGGAGCACCCGATGGCCAGAAGCTTCCTCGAAAGGGACATATCCAACCTCGCCCGCTACTTTAAAAAGAAGTACTCCATCGGCTCGGAGGAGGCTATCAAAGAGCGTCTCCGGGCCGGAAAGGTGAGCTGAACCTATCGCCATCGAAATCGAGAAAGACGTTCTCGGAGGCAGATAATATTGCATATAAAGATTCCAGCAGATCGGATCGGGGCTCTCGTGGGTCCTTCAGGATCGGTCAAGAGCATGCTTGAGGAGAAGACGAGTGCAACCCTCGATATCGAGAGCGAGAGCGGAGCCGTGGAGATTGCGGCCGGGGAGGACCCGATAATGGCGATGCGCCTCGCCGACGTCGTCCGAGCGATAGGCAGGGGCTTCTCTCCCGAGAGGGCGTATCCGCTACTGGAGGACGAGATGCTGATGCTGGATGTGATAGACCTTTCCCGGGTCTTCAACACCAAAAGCGACATGGCCAGGATAAAGGGGAGGATCATCGGCAAAGACGGCAGGACCCGGGAGATCACCGAGAAGCTGACTGGGGTCTTCATATCCGTCTACGGCAAGACCGTCGCCATCATCGGCAGCCCAGAACAGATCAGGATCGCAAGAGCCGCCATAGAGATGCTGATAGACGGGGCTCCCCACGGAGCCGTATACGGCTACCTGGAGAAGAAGAACCAGGAGCTGGTCTCGTCCGGCATCGGCGAACTCTGATCAATCCAGGGTGACCCCATCCCCACCGATAGATACGACCATCCTCCCGGTGCCGGCGGCGCGACCTCCGGAAAGGTACATCCTCCGGAGGTGTCCGCAGTCCGCCCTCTGAGAGGCGGCAGGAGGGTGGGTCTCCTCGAAAGGGCGGTCTCCTTCGCCCTTCGGGGGATCGCAGGTCCCGTGCCGTTCGACGGTCTCGATCTCTTGGCCGATACCGTCTTGAGAACTCTTCTCACCGTCGCCGATCCCATTCCGGAAGCTATGGGTATGGATGGATCTGGTCTGGCATGAGATTATATACCCTCCGTCAGAACGAGGACCAACTACAGATCGAACTTCGGAGGACGAACTGTTGGAATTCACCTGGAATCTGACCCTCTTCGACTGGCTTCTCATAGCGATCCTAGCCCTCAACATCCACTGGCTCCTCGCCATCAGGCTCAGCCGGCTGCAGAGCCTGAAGGGGCTGCAACTGGGGAACTGGGGGCCGGTGATCATGATCAAGACGACGAGGTGGCTCACCCTCATCGACCGGCTGAGCCGCCCCAAGAGGTTCTGGAGGGGGGCGATCACCGCCGGCATCCCCCTCGTCGTCCTGGGGATGCTCTCCTTCCTCGCCCTCTTCCTCCTTCTGACCTTGACGGTCTTGCGGACGCCTCCGGAGCCGTCCGTCTACACCGCCCCGAGGAACGTCCTTCTGATACCGGGGATAAACCAGTTCATACCCCTCTGGTGGGGGTGGGTCGCCCTCTTCGTTACGATGGCGGTCCATGAGTTCTCTCATGGGATCCTCTGCAGGGTCGAGGGGATAAGGGTAAAGTCGATGGGGATAGCCCTCCTCGCTGCCCCGGTGGCGGCCTTCGTCGAGCCCGACGAGGGGGAGCTCTTCGGCTCCGAGGACGACGACGATAAGCCGAAGGCCACCCGGGCCGCTCGAATTCGGATCCTCTCCGCTGGAGTCATAGCGAACTTCGTGGTGGCAGCCCTCGCCCTCGCCCTCTTCTTCGGGCCGGTGATCGGTGCGATCGCCCCCATGGACAGGGTCGTGGTTGTGGACGTCGCCCCCGGCTCTGCCGCCGACCTCGCCGGCTTTGAGAGGCAGATGATCCTCCTCTCGGCCGGCGACATCCGGGTAGATGGTCTCGAGGACCTGGTGGCGACAGGAGGGGGCGACAGGAGCCTCAGCTTCCTCCTGGGAGATGAGATGGTGGACCTGGGCCTTGGGGGGGAGTTCGTCCGGGGGGTCGTCGTCTCCTACGTCTTTGAGGGATCGGCGGCCGATGATGCGGGGATCGTCCCAGGGGCGACGATCTCCGAGATCGATGGAGTACCGACGCCGGACTGGGAGTCCTTCAGGTCGGCCATGAACTCGACGACCGAGGGGGATACCGTCGTCGTGGGCACGAACCGGGGGGATTATGTTGTGGATCTCGCCGCAAACCCCGACGGATCGGGGAGCGGGTTTTTGGGGGTGGGCTTCTCCGGGGTCTCGGCGAACGCAGTCTACCTTGACGGAGCCACATTCCAGGAGTTTCCGGCGGGGTCCTTCCTCGCGGCCCTCCGGGAGATGCCCCGGTCCGGCGTCTTTGGGGTCTTCACCCTCATGGGCCTGCCCTTCTCGGGGATCCCCGGATTCACCGAGATGGGCTTTCCCGGCTTTGCGGGCTGGATCACCCACCTCTTCGAGCCGACGGGATGGGCCGAGCCCCTGGGGGGAAAGATCTTCTGGATCGCCAACTTCCTCTTCTGGGTGGGGCTGATAAACCTCTACGCCGGCCTCTTCAACTGCCTTCCGGCGGTTCCCCTGGACGGTGGCCACATCTTTCGGGACATGCTCTCCATGGGGCTTGGTGCGGTCTTCAAGAGCGAGGCGAAGGCTGAGAGGATGACCCGGGCTCTTGTGACGTTGATGGCCTGGCTGATCTTCTCGTCCCTCCTCTTCATCATCGTCGCCCCCTACCTCGCCCACGGGTTTGGGGGCTAGGCGATAGCCCACCTATCTTGGACTTTTTTCGACGTCCTCAGAAAGCCCCCCCGCCTCCATCTCCAGGAGGCGGGCGGCGGCGTAGGCGGGGAAGACGCAGGAGACCGACTTTCCGTACTTGGCCGAGAGCTTGACGCACTCGAGGCCGAGGGAGCGGGCCGCCTCTTCTATCAGACCCTCGCCGATCCCGCAGGCTGCAACGATGGAGAGGTCGTACTCTTCCGACTGTCTTCTGATCCCCTCGGCCAGAAGGCTCAGCTGGCGGGCGGCGGCCTGGCGGCCGATCTCCGCCGCCGCGTCGGGGCCGATCTCCGCCAGGTCTGCGCAGACGGTCCGGGCGAGCCTCCGGAGCGCCGATCGTCGATCTCTTCTGCCCCCGTCGGGGGGCTCGACGGCATAATCGTCTTCGCAGATCCGGCCTCCGGCGAGGTGGGCGTCTGCGGCGATGGCGAAGAGCTCGGATGAGAGGGGGATCCTCCTTCCCCCCATATCCACATGACCGAGGAGGGCGGCGATGTTCGTTCTGAGGAGGCCGGAGTAGATCAGCTCCCCCCTAGCGAGCCGCTCAAAGTCGGTCTTCGCCGCCCTCGGCCCCCCCTTTATCGGTATGAGGTCGGTGGTGGTCGATCCCATATCGACGAAGAGAGAGTCGCCTATCTGCGCGCAGACGAGGGCCGCCGAGGCGGACCAGTTGGCAGCGGCGAGGTCGGAGAGGTCGCGCCAGAGGAAGCCGTCGACACCCCAGAAGCTGACGGGGCAGGTGAAGGACCGCTCTGCCGCCTCCTTTATAAAGAGGATTCCGGCCCGCTTATCCGGAAAGGAGTCGGCAAGCTCCCCGGTCATGACGACCGCCAGAGCCTCTGGCCTCGCTTCCGCGCAGATCCGGCGGAGGAAGGGCTCCAGGGGGGCCTCTTTCCAGAGGGGGATGTACTCGATCTTGGTGAAGAGACCGTCGGAGCTGGCGGTTTTGGTGTTCGCTCCGCCGACGTCGAGGCCGAGGATCATGACCGTTGGGTCCCCGATATACCATAAAAGCTTTAGTCTAATCGGCCGTCAACTACGCACCTAGCTTTTGGAGAGGATGATCATAGCTGCCAAGGAGAAGTATCCCGAGCCCACGTATCTTGAGTACGGATTTGGGGAGCTCGATTATGACGTCATCAAGAAGGAGCTCTGCTGCTACTGCGGTAACTGCATCGCCTTCTGCCCCAAGATCGATAGAGAGGCAAACCGCCCGGAGCTGATAGACTACGACCCCAACTGCGGCCTCTGCTACGCCTACTGTCCCCGGACCATGTTCGATATGCCGGGGATGGCGAAGAAGGTCTTCGGGAGGGAGAGGAGGGAGGATGAAGTCCTGGGAATATACAGGAAGGCCGCCTCCGCCAGGGCGCGAGGATCCGGGGCCAGGGCCCAGGACGGAGGGGTCGCGACGGCGCTCCTGATCGGCGCCCTCGAATCGGGGGTCATAGACTGCGCCGTCGTCACCGATAGAGACGAGAAATGGAGGGGCGTTCCGAAGGTCGCGACGACGGCAGAGGAGATCGCCGCCGCCGCGGGGACGAAGTACACCATCACCCCCAGCGTCACCGGGGTCCAGATGGCGATGGATCAGGGCTTCAAGAAGATCGGCTTTGTTGGAACGCCGTGCCAGATCCAGGCGCTCCGGAAGGTCCAGCTCCTGGAGGAGCCCTATCAGTTCGGCCAGGAGAAGATAGCCCTCCTCGTCGGCCTCTTCTGCATGGAGAACTTCGAGCACGAGCTGCTCTTCCCCCACCTCGTCGAGGGGGAGTTCGGGTTCAAGGCCGAAGAGGTCGATAAGTTCGAGGTCCAGAAGGGGATGTTCCGGGTCCTCTCCGGCGATAAGGTCAAGGAGGTCCCCCTGGAGGAGACGGACGATTACGTCTGGAAGGGGTGCGGCCCCTGCTTCGACTTCGCCGCGGAGCTCGCCGACGTCTCCGTCGGGTCCGTCGGGTCGAAGGCGGGCTGGTCGACGGTCCTCACCAGGACCGACCTCGGCGCGAAGGTCTACGACGCCGCCCTGGCGGCAGGAAGCATCGAGGAGGCGGCGGTCTCCGAGAAGGGGCTCGCCCTCGCCGGAAGGCTCGCGAAGTCGAAGGAGGAGCGGTTTTCCGCCAAGACGGCGGAGCTCTTCGGCCGGGGCGTCCCCGTCAACATCCGCAGATGAAGAGAGCCCGAATGACGGCGGCCGATAGATAAGCAGCATCGAGCAGATTCGATAGCGGATTCGATAGCGGATTCGATAGCGGATTCGATAGAACAGATCC
>JANKMW010000025.1:6773-17660 GCA_024649985.1 Methanothrix sp. | reverse complement strand
GAGGGCCCCTCAGGCTCCCTCAGTCGACGAGGCCGAACTTCTCGGCGTTGGCGTCGGCCATCGCCTGGATCTGGGCGATGACCTCCGCGCCGCCCTCCGCCTTGAAGAGGTGTCTGTACCTCCCCTGGGTCTTGAGGTAATCCTCGACCGGCCGCTTCCTCCTCACCTTCTTGACCCCCACCAGGACGCCGTCGACGTACTCGATCAGAGGCAACAGACAAGTCTCTACGACGAGCCTCGCCTGCTCGATGGTGTCGCCGGCCTCATAGTTCCATCCCGTGATGCAGGGGGCGTTGACCTGGATGTAGGCCGGCCCCTCGGCCGACAGAGACCTCTCGACCTTCCGCCGGAGGTCGACGGGGTAGGCGATGGAGGCGGTGGCGACGTAAGGGACTCTGTGGGCTACGGCTATCGCCGGCATGTCCTTTTTGGGGCGCGGATTTCCGAGGGAGAGCTTTCCCGTGGGCGTCGTCGTCGTCTTGGCGCAGAAGGGGGTCGATCCGCTCCTCTGGACACCGGTGTTCATGTACGCCTCGTTGTCGTAGCAGACGTAGGTGATCCTGTGGCCCCGGTCGAACATCCCCGAGATCGCTCCGAAGCCTATGTCGAAGGTGGACCCGTCGCCGCCGATGACCAGGATGTTGATGTCTTCCTTTTTGAACCTCTTCAGCGCCAACTCCACCCCGGAGGCGACCGCCGCCGCGTTCTCGAAGAGGGAGTGAACCCAGGGGACCCTCCAGGAGCTCTCCGGGAAGGGGGTCGAGGTGACCTCAAGACATCCGGTGGGCGAGGCGACGATGGTGTTGGGGCCTGCGGCGTCCAGTACCAGCTTTATCGCCGTGGGCATTCCACATCCTGCGCAGGCCCTGTGGCCGGGCGCAAACAAACTCTCTTCCATGATAATCCTCCTAGAGACACTCTGGCTTCACGTCGAAGATCTCAAACTCGTCCTCGATCCCGGCATCCGACACCTTAGACGCCTTCTCGACGATCTCTCTTATCTGCTTTATCCCTATGTCCCGGCCGCCGAGGCCGACCGCAAACCCTATGATCGGAGTCCTGATGGGGCTGTTGTAGAAGGCGCCTTTGAGGTCGGTGAGCAGGGCGCTCTCATACCCCATGGAGACGTCCTTCTCTATGACGGCGATGACGTTCGCATCCTTCAGGGCTCTCTTGAGCGCCTCCTCAGGGAAGGGCCGGTAGCTTCTGATCTTGACGAGCCCCACCTTCACCCCTTCTCTCCTGAGGTCGTCGATCGCCTCCTTGACGGTACCGACTAATGATCCCATGGTGACGAGGGCGACTTGGGCATCGTCCATGGAGTATGCTTCGATGAGGCCGCCGTATCCGCGGCCGAAGACCTCCTCAAACTCCTTGGAGACCTCCTCGATCTTCTTCAGAGACCTCTCCATCGCGCGGTACTGTTGGTACTTGAACTCGGTGAACCAGCTCGGGTCGGCGAAGGCTCCGAAGGTCTTGGGGTTTTTCGGGTCCAGGACGTACTCGGGCCGGTAGGGCGGGAGAAACTCCTTCACCTTCGACTCGTCGAGGAACTCCACCGGCTCGTAGACATGGGTGAGGATGAACCCGTCCATGCAGGCCATGGAGGGTGTGAGGATCTTCGGATCCTCCGAGATCTTGAAGAGCTGGGGGGTGAGGTCGATCGCCTCCTGGACGTTCTCGGCATATATCTGGATCCAGCCCGCCTCCCTCGCCGCCATGGCGTCCTGCTGGTCGTTCCAGATGGAGAGGGGAGCGCTCAGGGCCCGGTTTACCGTCGTCATTACGATGGGCAGCCTCATCCCCGAGGCGTTGAAGAGGACCTCGAACATCAGGGCGAGCCCCTGGCTCGTAGTGGAGGTGTAAGTCCGGGCTCCAGCGGCGCTCGCCCCGATGAGGGACGAGAGGGAGGAGAACTCAGATTCGACGTTTATGTACTCGCAGTCGAGCTTCCCTTCGGCGACGAACTGCGATATGTGCTCGACGATGTGGGTCTGGGGGGTTATGGGATAGACCGATATGACGTCGGGAGAGCAGCACCTGACGGCGTCGGCTATCGCGTAGGATCCTTCCACCACTTTCCTCATCTACTTCTCCTCCAGGACCATGGTGATCGCTCCCCGGGGGCACTCATGGGCGCAGACGCTGCACCCCTTGCAGTAGTCGAGATCCGGGACATAGTTTCCCTCGATCTGGTGGATGCAGCTCTCGGGACAGTATATCTCGCAGAGGCTGCACTTGATGCACTTGTCGTGGTCGAAGACCGGGACGAAAGTCCTCCAGGCACCGGTCTTGGTGATCTCGGTGCTCCCCGGCTCCACCACCATTCTAACTGCGCATTTTGTCATAATCTGACCCCCTCGTAAGCGGTCTTTATGGCGGCGAGGTTCTTTTCCCCCAGGGCTCCGGAGAACCTGCTCAAAATGGCCTTGTTTACGCTGTCGAGGCTCACCTCTCCGGTGGCGCCGCAGAAGGCGCCGAGCATCGTGGTGTTGACGATGGGCCTTCCCAGCTTCTCAAGAGCGATCCGGGTGGCGTCGATGGCTATGACCTTCGCCTCAGTCTGTAGCTTCAGGTCTTTTGCTTCCCTGTCGGTATTGATTATTATCTTCCCCTCTGGCTTTAGGCCGCTCGTCACGTCGACGACGTCCAGCAGGGTGACGTCTTGAACTATGACGTAATCGGGCTCGTAAATCTGGCTCCGAATCCGGATCGGCTCGTCTGCGATCCGGGCAAAAGCCATAACTGGAGCACCTCTCCGCTCCACACCAAAGGCGGGGAAGGCCTGGGAGTACTTCTCATCTTCAAAAGCCGCAATGGCTATCAGCTCAGCGGCAGTAACAGCTCCCTGGCCACCCCGGCCGTGAAATCGAATCTCCTTCAACCGGCTGACCTCCTCACCGGCGTGAGGCGGCGACAGAATATAGCCTTTTCGGAGAAGGGAGCGACAGAGGCGCATCACCACGTTTTTATATCGGACGCGCGCCTGGGGGAAGGAGTTTGCCATGAATGATGATCCAGAAGAGGCGGACGGACAGGGGGTGGAAGCAAAACAGGGGGAGCTGATCTTCGCCGTCAGGGCGGCTCAGCAGAGCCTCCCCGAGGGGGTGAGCTCCCAGATGGGGGAGATCCTGGCCTTCATTGAGGGGATGGCCCCCTTCCTCGACAAGGAGACTCTTATCAAGATCAAATGCGAGAGCTGCGACCATTACTCTCCGTCCTTCTTCCCCGGCGAGGGCGACTATCTCGTCGTGGAGGCTCACCCTTACTGCCACGCCAAAAAGGAGCTTCTGCACCACCTGAACCTCTTCACCATAGCCAAGTGCCCGGAGCATTCGACGGATGTTCAGGAGCAGCTCCTGGATCTGGCCGAGTCCGTCGTCGAAGAGGACCTTCGACCAGCCCTCCTGGACAAGAAGCTCTACGACAGAAACGCCTTTGCCAGCTACGATGTCGCCTACAGGACGATCCTGGAGCGGGGGAGGGTCTGCATAGAGTTCGGCCACCAGGACGAAGTCGGTTTCGTCCAGAGCGGCATCAAGATATGCATTCTGATACGGCTCGACCCCGGATTCGGCGAGGATTCGGCCAAGATCCGGGCGGTCCACAAGTACGGTCGACCGGTGATGGTGGTGATGGCCGCCCGACAGATAAGGCGACAGATGGGGATCGATGATCTCCTCGCGGGGATAGCCGAGAGAAGGGGGATGGACATAGTCTATCTCTGAGATCACTTTCGGCTTCGATCACAAATACTAAATAACTAACTGAAGGATGTTTATTACAATGGTAGATTGCATAGTTCCTGATACGAGCGTGGTGATCGACGGCAGGGTCTCTGCCAAGGTGGCCACCGGCGAGTATCTGGGAAAACGAGTTGTAGTCCCAGAAGCGGTGGTGGCGGAGCTGGAGGCCCAGGCCAACCGAGGCCGCGAGACCGGGATCAAGGGGCTTGAAGAGCTGAGACGCCTCTCGCAGCTGGCGAAGTCCGGCAAGATCGAACTGGAATACGTCGGCGTAAGGCCGGACTTAGACCAGATCAAGCTGGCGGGAGGGGGCGAGATCGACGCCATGATAAGGGACGTCGCCCTGGACATCGGGGCGTTCTTCCTCACCAGCGACTCGATCCAGTCGAGGGTGGCAGAGGCGATGGGGATCGAGGTCGAGTACGTCCGACCTCAGAGAGGGGAGATCAAACCCATCAGCCTCGACAAATACTTCACCCCCGACACCCTCTCTGTCCACCTCAAAGAGGGGGCGATCCCCCTGGCCAAGAGGGGGAAGGTCGGAGAGTTCAGCCTGGTGAAGATCGCAAACCGGAGCCAGAGCGAGAGGGACCTGCGGGAGATGGTGAGGGAGATCTTCGAGAGGGTCAAGTCCGACCCCGACGCCCACATCGAGATGGAGAAGATCGGAGCCGCAGTCGTCCAGCTCGGCCCCATGAGGATCGCCATCGCCAGGCCTCCTTTCTCCGACGGCCTCGAGATAACGGCGGTGAGGCCCGTCGCCAAAGTCGACCTGGAGGACTACCGGCACAGCGACGAGCTGAAGGCGAGGCTGAAGGAGGCTCACCGGGGGATAATGATCGCAGGCCCCCCCGGATCCGGCAAGTCCACCTTCGCTGCGGGAGTTGCAAATTACCTCCATGACTGCGACTACATAGTCAAGACCCTGGAAGCTCCAAGAGACCTCCAGGTTCCGCCGGAGATCACCCAGTACGGCCCCTTGGAGGGTTCCATGGAGGCCTCGGCGGACATCCTCCTTCTGGTGAGGCCCGACTACACCATCTACGACGAGGTGAGGAAGACGACGGACTTCCAGGTATTCGCGGACCTGCGGATGGCGGGGGTCGGGATGATCGGGGTCGTCCACGCCAACAAGCCCATCGACGCCATCCAGAGGCTCATCGGGAGGGTCGACCTGGGGATGATACCCCAGGTGATCGACACCATCGTCTTCATCGAGAAGGGGGAGGTCTCGAAGGTCATGGACGTGGAGTTCATGGTGAAGGTCCCTTCGGGGATGACGGAGGCGGACCTGGCGAGGCCGGTCATCGTCGTCAAGGACTTCGAGAGCGGAAAGGCCGAGTACGAGCTCTACACCTACGGCGAGGAGATCGTCATCATGCCCATATCCCCGGAGGCGAAGAAGCCCGCCTCCTGGGACCTCGCCTCCCGCCAGGTCGAGACGGAGATGGCCGGCCACCTCAAAGGCCCCTTCGAGGTGAAGATGATCAGCGACTCCTCGGCGGTGGTGAAGGTCCAGGAGAACGAGGCGGCGAGGATCATAGGAAAGTCGGGCAAGAGGATCGAGCAGATCGAGAAGTCCCTGGGGATCCACATCGACGTCCAGACCTTCGACGAAGGCGGGGAGGCTCTGAAGCCCCACATCGAGGACACCGGCCGCCACCTGGCGATCTGGGTCGGCGGTAAGGCAGGGGAGAGGGTCGAGATCTTCGTCGGCAAGGAGCCGGTCTTCACCGCCACCATCGGCAGGAGGGGGGATATCAGGATGGTGAAGTCCTCCGACCTCGCAAAACAGATCATGCTGAGGCTGAAGCACGGCGAGAAGCTGGAGGCGCGGAAGATCCGGGATTGAAGAGGATCGGAGGAAGGGGCTCCTTCGAGAAGCCCCCCGCCCCTTCACCATACCTTCCCCGCCAGGCAGTAGCGGAATAGGAGGTTTAAGAGGGGGGCGTACTTCGGCCTCATGATCCCGGGGTGGCGCAGCCCCCGATAGACGAGCAGGGGGCTTGCGGAGAGCCTTAGGCCTGGGAAGACGAGGCCGTCCATGGCGTCCCCGAGCCGGCATAGTTCGTCGTTGGAGAGGGCCGCGAGGGCGTTTCTCCCTCTCATGTGGAGGCCGGAGGCGACGAAGTCTCTCCTCATCCTCGATTCATACTCGATCCGCTCCGTCTCGCCTCTGAGGAAACGGTCGATGGCGTCGGCGGCTATCTTCGCCGACCTCGCCGCCGGATAGAGGCCGCCGCCGGTGAAGGGGTTGGTGAGCCCTCCAGCGTCCCCGATGAGGACGGCTCTTCTTCGCTGGAGCCTCTCGGCGACGCCCAGGGGTATCGCCCCCCCGTTCTTTTCGACGACGTCGCCGGCGATCCTGTACTTCGATACGAACCTCTCCAGGGTGGGGAAGGTCCCGAAGCAGCCGACGTTGGCGGTCCCCCGCTCGTTCTTGGGGAATACCCAGCAGGAGTAAGAGCGGGATTTTTGGGTGGTGCCGGTGTCGTGGGGGCAGAGGTCGTGGTCGAGGTATGCATAAATGGCGTCGTCCTCCGGCCAGGCGATCTCCATCTGGGCCGCCGGAATTAGCCGGTTTTTCACTTTCATCGACTTTGCCACCCGCGAGGCGGGTCCATCGGCGCCGACTATCGCTTCGGCTCTGATCGTCTCCCCTCCCCGCAGGCGGATCATGCCGGACTCGGGGTCGATCCTCTCGGCCTTCTCGCCGAGGGCGACCTGCGCCCCCGACCGCTCCGCGAGCTTCAGAAGATGCTGGTCGAATTCCGGGCGGTCGAGCATGAAAAGGTCGCACCTCACGCGGTAGCTGGCGAGGTTGGGAAAGACGACCTCCAGGTATCGGATCTTTCCTGTGATAAAGCCGCCGATCTCCGTCGCAAATTCGGGGAGGCAGTCGGAAAAGAGCCCTTCAGCGCACTGCTTTGGGACCCCCACCACCTCCTTTCGATCGATGAGGATTACATCGTGCCCCTTCTCCGATAGAAAGCGGGCCGCCGTGCTCCCCGCGGGGCCCGCCCCCACCACCACTGCCGAATACACGCGGTCTTCCTTCTCCTGCCATAAAATCAAACTTTCGATTCGGGGCGGGCCCGAAGAGTTTATGCTCTGTAAGTTCCGTTCCCGGATGTATGAGCATCGCCCGTCTCCTCAGATCGAAGCCGAAACCGAGGATCGCCGAGAGCCCCCCGGTGGACATCCTGGAGCTGAAGAAGGAGCCCTACTACATCGTCGCCTCTGTGGAGGTGGGCAACAGCACTACAAAGTGCATCCTCACCGCGACGAACATGAAGAACGGCCAGACCCGTATAGTCAACAAGACGGTGAAGATGACCCGGGACGTCCGAAGGCCCAGGCCGGGCGAGGAGGTCTTTGCTCATACCCTCTGCGGCACCCCCCTCACTCGGGAGTCGGTCTCGGAGCTCGTCAGAGACGCCCTCCTGGAGAGCCACGCCAAGGCGAGGCTCTCCATCAAGGACGACCTGAACTTCGTCGTCCGGTCGACGGGGGTCGTCGCCGGCTTCTCGTCGCCCGACGAGGTGGGAACCTTCATCCAGGCCCTCGCCGAGGGATGCCTCATGGCCGGGGTCCCCCCCAGGCTTATGACCCCGGCGATGTCGATCCAGAACATACCGGCGAAGTTCAGGGCTTACTGTCTCATGGACAAGATAGTCTTCAACGGCCCCGTCGCCTCGGTCTTTCCGCCGAAGGGCTCGACGGGGGTCGAGATCGTCGCCAACGAGATGGAAGGAGAGCTCGCCACCGCCGGGATAAAGGAGGGGGCGAAGTGGACCGACGTCGACTACCGAAACCCATGCCTCTCCCTCGACTTCGGGACGACCCTCGACGGGAGGATCACCTCGGCGGAGATGCCCTACGCGAACACCATCGGCAACTTCTGCGGCCTTGCGGGGGCGATCCCCGACGCCCTGATCCAGGGGACGGGGCTCGTCGACCCCCAGACGGGAACCACCCTCGACATCTTCAACGGCAAGAAGGTTAAGATCGATAAACACGCCCGGGATTACGCGAGGACCATCGACGAGCATATAAGGATCGAGAGGGTCCCCGCCGGCAGGACCAGGTACGGCTCCGTCCCCGTCGACCCGGCGGCGGCGAAGAAGATAGGGGTCGTCCTCATAGGCTGCGACGTCGGGGAGAACGGAAGCCTCCTCAACCGTCTCGCCCAGATAGGCGGGGAGATCTGCCAGGAGAGGGGGATTAAGACGCTATTTGGGGCGATAGACGTAGCCGCGGCCCTGACCGCCAGGCGGCTTGTGGAGGTGGCGATGGAGGCGGGGCTCGTCACCAAGGAGACGGCGATGGGGATCACCGGAAGGGCGGGGATCAGCGGCAACAAGCCGGAGCTGATCTTGGAGGAGATCGGATCCTTAAATTTATACGACGTGCCGGAGAAGAACGTCGTCTTCGTCGACGACGGCCTCGCTCGAGGGGCGGCGGTGATGGCGAGGTGCATGAACTCCATGGGAACCCCGAGACACCCTCTGGGGGGCCTCCGGGGCGGGGGGTGCATCCTCAAGAAGAGGATCGATTATGAGGCGAGGACCTGACCATACTTGCGACGAAAAAGGTCGCCGAGATCGATCCGCCTTCGGGAAGGGAAGAAGAGGGGGAGGGGACTCTGGCATGATGGAGCCGGGAGGCGGCGAGGTCCAGCATCCGAGGAGGCAAGACGGATCGGGGGCCACAGATCCCGTCTCATCGATGGGAGATGCGGAGAAGAGGCTGACCGCCCTCTACCCCAAACCCCTGGAGGGGGAGAAAGTCCCCATATCCTTCCTCGCGGCGGAGAAGAGGAAGATAGGCTGGTCGCCGGAGGAGGGGAGGAGCGTCCAGATCGGCGAAGATACCGAGATCGAACCCCTCAAGCGGGTTCGGGAGATAAACGAGGTCCAGATATTCAACTGGCTCACCGGAAGGGAAGGGGTGATCGAGCTATCCGACCGGGAGATGGAGGAGCTCCTCGCCCTCGTCGAGGCAAAGAACGGTGAGCGGCTCGTCTTCACCAGGGTTAAGGTGAAGGGCAGACTTAAGGCCGCCTTCGCCCTGGAAGAGGAGAGGGAGCCGCGCCGGTGGCTCCTGTCGGAACGGCTGAGGGATTGAAGGGCAGAGCCTTCGTCTTCGGGGAGGGGAGAGGTTCAGCTCGATGGCATGAGAGGTGCGGCAGAAGGCTGTAGGTAGAAGGCTGTAGGCAGAAGGCTGTAGGCAGAAGGCTGTAGGTAGAAGGCTGTAGGTAGAAGGCTGTAGGCAGAAGGCTGTATGTCGATCGCCTCGGTTCCGAAGCGGTTCTCCAAAAAGGCCGGAAAAGGTTTATCTTCTATGAGCCGATAGGGGGACCGGTCCGGAATGTGACCCGGCATGGTCGAACCGGATGAGGTGAAGCTATTGAAGTCTTTTTATGCATACATCCGCGACGCGTGGAAGACCCCCGGCGAGAGCTACGTCGGCGAGCTGCGGCAGGAGAGGCTCGTCGGGTGGCGGCGGGAGGAGACCGTCCAGAAGATAGACCGCCCCACCAGGCTCGACAGGGCTCGCGCCTTGGGCTACAAGGCGAAGCAGGGGATCATCGTCGTTCGGGTTAAGGTCAGGCGCGGCGGGAGGAGAAAGTCCAGGTACATTAGGGGGCGGCGGACCAAGCACATGGGGATGCACAAGATAACCCCCGCAAAGAGCCTCCAGAGAATCGCCGAAGAGCGGGCCGGCCGAAAGCACCCCAACATGGAGGTCCTGAACTCCTACTGGGTGGGGGAGGACGGAAAGCAGAAGTGGTACGAGGTGATCCTCGTCGATCCGTTCCATCCGGCGATAGCCTCCGACTCCAACCTCTCCTGGATAAGGGGCGCAAGCCACAGAGGCAGGGCTAACCGTGGGAAGACGAGCGCCGGAAAGCGGGGCAGGGGCCTGCAGAAGAAGGGGATCGGCGCCGAGAAGGTCCGTCCCAGCATAAGGGCCCACGATAGCAGAGGAAAGTGAGAGGAAAGTGATTTGATTCACAGGGTGACCTTTCGAGCCTTCGTCGCCTCCACCGAGGACGATGGAAAGGTGAGAGAGGCCCTATCCCTCTTCGTCCCGAAGGGCTCCGTATCCAAAACCTCCGCCGTCGGCCATTTCGGAAACGAGATCATCATCCTATCCGCCACCCTCGGGAAGAAGGAGGGGCTGAGGTTCTTTCTCCTCCTCAGGGAGGCTCTCCCTGAGGGGGATATGGCCAGGCTGAGGCGAGAGGCGGCCCAGAGGGTCGACGATGACTGCAAACTCTACCTCCGCCTCGACAAACAGGCGGCCTGCGAAGGGGAGGTCCGTCTGGCAGACTGCGGCGACGCCATCTCGGTCTCTGCTCATCTGGAATCTTATCCTGCGAGGCGAGATAGGGCTTTGAAGGTCGCCGAGGACCTTTTATGACGTATTTCGAGTGCAACCTTCACACCCTTCCGGACGGCTCAGACTCCCCCAGCAGGATGGCCCTGGCGGCGAGGAAGCTCGGCTACTCCGGGATCATCATCACAAACCACAACGCTACCGTCCCGCCCTTCGGCTCCGACGGCGCGAGGCTCGCGGGAGGGATCGAGGTTGTCTTCGGCGCCGAGATCGTGGCCGCAGATCAGAGGGCGGTCCACTCCAGGGCTGCGTCCCTCCGCAATAAGGTCGCCTTCATCGCCGTCCACGGGGGAGACGAGAAGATCAACCGGGCCGCCTGCGAAGACCCCAACGTCGACATGCTCGCTCATCCCCAGGGCGGAAGGGCGGGGATCGGGGTGGCGGCGGCGAGGGCTGCGAGGGATAACCAGGTGGCGATATGTCTCGATCTGGGACCGATGATCCGCCTCCGGGGAGGCGGGAGGGTCCGTTGGATGGAGGCGGTCAAAAGGGACCTGGACCTGGTAAGGAAGTTCGACCTCCATCTGATGATATCGACGGGCGCCGCATCTCACCTCGACCTTCGATCTCCCCGGGAGGCGATGGCCCTGGCATCCCTCCTGGGGGTGGAGAGGGACCGGGCCCTTGACGCCCTCGCCCTCCCCAGATCGATCCTGGACCTCAACCGGAGGATGTGGGCGTCGGTGGGGGTGGAGGTCCTTTGAGGAGCTGGCTTCCGGTCCTCCGAGATAGGAGGAGG
>JANKMW010000025.1:0-6763 GCA_024649985.1 Methanothrix sp. | reverse complement strand
CATCGAGGTGGAGGCCGAGGGGCGGATCAGGGCGGTGGACCTGACAAGGGAGGTCCGGTCCGCCCAGACCTCCCTATTCGGCGACCTGGGGGCTGCAAAAAACCGGCTCCGGATAATCTCCTTCGACGGAAGGTTCGGCCTTCTCCGCTGTTCCCACGATAGGACGGAGGAGTGCAGGGCCCTCCTCGCCACCGTCCATTCCGTCGGGGGGACGAGGGCGGCCATAAGGGTGAGGGGGATTTCGGGGACGATCAAAGCCGCGACAGAAAAGTATATACCGCAATCGACCTTACAGCCCGACGAAAATGAGAGAAGAGTCGATTTAGGGCTCGTTTCTGGATCTGTTGTCCGCGTTCATGGTCGTGAGATCGACCTGGCTCCAGATGACCAGAAGATAACGGAAGGATCAGGCACACGGTACGTGGGACTGACCTCTTTTGATTTATGCGGAGAGGATATTGATGCAGATGGCACCTCAGATGGGTTATGATAGGGCTATAACGGTCTTCAGCCCCGACGGGCGGCTGTTTCAGGTGGAGTACGCCCGCGAGGCTGTGAGGAGGGGCACCACCGCCGTTGGGATCAAGGCCGTCGACGGCGTGGCGGTACTGGTGGACAAGAGGATTACCAGCAGGTTGATGGAGCCGGAGTCGATAGAGAAGATATTCCAGATCGACCAGCACATCGGCGCTGCTACCTCCGGCCTCGTCGCCGACGCTCGAGTCCTCATCGATAGGGCCCGGGTGGAGTCTCAGATAAACCGGCTCGTATACGACGAGAGCATAGGGGTCGAGGTCCTGGCCAAGAGGATCTGCGACTTCAAGCAGACCTACACCCAGTACGGCGGGGTCAGGCCCTTCGGGACGTCGCTTCTCATCGTCGGCGCTGACGAAGAGCGGGTGCGGCTCTTTGAGACCGACCCTTCCGGCGCCCTGCTGGAGTACAAGGCCACCGGGATCGGGGCCGGCAGGTCCGCCGTCATGGAGATCTTCGAGGAGAAGTACCGGGAGGATATGGACTGCGATCAGGCGATCCTCCTGGGGCTTGAGGCGCTGTACAAGGCTGCCGAGGGGAAGTTTGAGGCCTCCACCACCGAGATAGGGGTGATCAAGCTTGAAGAGAAGCTCTTCCGTAAGCTCGAAGAGGAGGACGTGGCCGCCAGGGTGGAGGAGATGAAGGCCGGAATCGGCGGCGAGGGCGTCGGAGAGGAGTGAGGATGGTCACCCTGGAGGAGGCGGTGACGGCCAGGCTCAAGACCCACGGCGCCGTCTTCGAGGTTCTGGTGGACCCCGAGGGTGCCATGTCCTTTCGTCAGGGCGATAAGGTGGAGGTCGAGAAGATCTTGGCCGCGGAGGACGTCTTCGAGAACGCCAGTCGCGGGGACAGAAGCTCCGAGGAGGATCTCCTCGGGGCCTTCGAGACGACCGACGTTTTGGCGATAGCCGCAAAGATCATCAAGAAGGGCGAGATCCAGCTGACTGCAGAGCAGAGGAAGAGGATCATCGAGAATAAGAGAAGGCAGGTCGTCCACCTCATCGCCATGAACGCCATCAACCCCCAGACCGGGACCCCTCACCCCCCCGCCAGGATCGAGCGGGCCATGGAAGAGGCCCACGTCCACGTCGATCCTACAAAATCCGTCGAAGAGATGGTCAACATCACCATGAAGGCCATAAGGCCTCTAATACCGATAAGGTTCGAAGAGGTGGACGTGGCGGTGAAGATACCGCCGGCTTACGCCCCCAAGGCATACGGCGAGGTCGCCACCTTCGGCAAGCTCCAGAGAGAGCAGTGGCAGAACGACGGATCTTGGATCGGGGTCGTTCGGATCCCGGCCGGGCTTCAGAACGAGTTTTACAGCCTGGTCAACCGGCTCTCCAAAGGGGACGCCGAGACGAAGCTACTGAAACGATGACGGTTTTGACCGAGGACTTTTAATGGATCGCATGGATCGTAACGTGGTGGTGCCCGGGGACCTCCTCTCAGATGACCCTAAAACGGCGGGAGAGGGCACTTACGTAAAGGACGGGAAGGTCTTCTCCCTCCTCTACGGGATGGCCAGCAGCTACAAGGATAAAGTGCGGGTGATACCTCTCGCCGGAAAGTACGTCCCCTTGCCGGGAGATACGGTGGTGGGCGTCGTCCAGGACATCGTCTTTTCAAACTGGATCATCAACATAAACTCTCCTTATGAGGGCCTCCTCCACATATCCGAGCTGCCGAGGAAGATAGAGATGAACGAGATGTCCAAGTACCTGCGGATAGGCAGCACCGCGATGATCCGGGTCAAGGACGTCGACTCCACCATGAAGGTGGAGCTGACCATGAACGATCGAAGGCTCGGGATCCTGACGAGAGGGAGGGTGGCGGAGATAAGCCCCACCAGGGTTCCCAGGCTCATCGGGAAGGGCGGCTCCATGATAAACATGCTGAAGAAGGAGCTGAACTGCAACATATTCGTAGGGCAGAACGGCAGGATCTGGGTCGACGGCCAAGACGACGACATGGACCTGGCCCTGAGGACGATCCTCATCATAGAGAAAGAAGCCCATACGACGGGGCTCACCGACAGGATAATGGATTTTCTGAGGGTGGAGAAAGAGGCCAGAAGTTGATCGGCATGGATGAGAAGTTATCATTTTTCAAAGACGGAGTTAGGCTCGACGGGAGGCGCTCCGACGAGCTGCGACCCATCAAGATCGAGGTGGGAGTGCTGGCGAGAGCCGACGGTTCGTGCTACATGGAGATGGGCGACAACAGGGTGATAGCGGCGGTCTACGGCCCCAGGGAGGTCCATCCCCGCCACCTCCAGGAGGTGACCCGGGCGATAGTTCGGTATCGGTACAACATGGCCTCCTTCTCCGTAGAGGAGAGGAAGAGGCCAGGTCCCGACCGGAGGAGCAACGAGGTCTCGAAGGTCAGCAGAGAGGCGCTGGAGCCTGTGGTGCTGACGTCATACTTCCCAAAGTCCGTCGTCGACATCTTCGTCGAGGTCCTCCAGGCCGACGCCGGCACCAGGACCGCCGGCATAAACGCCGCCTCGGTGGCTCTCGCGGACGCGGGGATCCCCATGAAGAGCCTCATATCCTCCTGCGCCGCCGGCAAGGTCGACGGCGAGATCGTCCTCGACCCCATGAAGATCGAGGACAACCTTGGAGAGGCGGACGTTCCCATAGCCATGACCCCCGGCGGAGATATCACCCTCCTCCAGATGGACGGCCGGCTGACGAAAGACGAGCTTAAAAGAGCTGTGGATCTGGCGAAGGCCGGATGCCGGCAGATCTACGAGATCCAGAGGAAGGTTCTGGTGGACAGGTACAGCCACATGGAACCGGAGATCTGCGATGAGGCCGTCGCCATGGCGGGGGAAGAGATATGAGCGACGTCGTGATGGCGGAGATCAGGAAGGACTACCTCTACCACCTGGTTTTGAAGGGGGAGAGGGCGGACGGCAGACGCTTCGATGAGTATCGAGATATCGTCCTCGAGACGGGGCTGATAAGGAAGGCCGACGGCAGCGCCCTCGTCAAGCTTGGGAAGACCCAGGTGATGGTGGGGGTGAAGATCCAGCCGGGGGAGCCTTTCTCGGACACCCCCAACAAGGGGGTGATCATCACCAACGCGGAGCTCGTCCCCCTCGCCTCTCCCAGCTTCGAGCCCGGCCCCCCCAACGAGGTGGGCATCGAGCTCGCCCGGGTCGTCGATCGGGGCGTCCGGGAGTCGGGGGCCATCGACCTGGAGGCGCTCTGCATCACAACGGGCGAGAAGGTCTGGATAATCTTCATAGACGTTCACATCCTGGACGACTGCGGAAACCTCATGGACGCCTCGAGCCTCGGAGCGATCGCGGCTCTCATGACGGCGAAGGTACCGGCCGCCCAGTACGGCCTCGGCGAGGATTACCCTCTTCCGGTGAAGGACGTGCCGGTGGCCACCACCGCCGTCGAGTTCGGAGACGCCATCATCTTCGATCCCGACACCGACGAGGAGTCGGTGGCGGACACGAAGCTGACGGTGATAACCACCGCCGACGGGTCGATATGTGGTATGCAGAAGAGCGGCCCCGGATCCATAAGCCAGGATGCCATCCACCGCATCGTTGATATAGCATGTGAGAGGGCTAAAGAGATCCGGGAGAAGTTTCTGGAAGTATAAATCATGGTCAAGAAGTTCAAGAAGGGCAGGAAGACGAGGTCCGCCGGAAGGTTCGGCCCTCGGTACGGAAGGAAGATCCGAAAGCTGGTCGCAGATATCGAGGAGAGGAGCAAGAAGAGGTACGACTGTCCCGTATGCGGCCGGATGCAGGTGAAGAGGGAGGGGACCGGGATCTGGAGGTGCACCAAGTGCGATCACACCTTCGCAGGTGGAACTTACATCCCCGTCACCTCCGTCGGCCAGTCCGTGGCCCGATCTGTTAAGAGGGCTGTGGAGGCTGAATAGCTTGGCCTACAGGTGCACCAGATGCAAGAAGACCGTGGAGGTTGACTACGAGTACAGCGGCATCAGGTGTCCCTACTGTGGCCATCGGATCCTCATGAAGGAGAGGCCCACCACCGTCAAGAGGATGAAAGCGGTCTGATGAGGTTCACCACCTCCAGGAGGCCCTCCCCCCGGACGAGGAGGCTCGCCCGGACTCTGGCGCGCTTTCTCGGCGCCGACTACATGACCCGCGGCAAGTCCGGCCTCGATGATGATGGGGTCTGGATGGTCGTCGTCGAAGGGGACGGGAGCCCCACGGGGATCGCCAGAAGGTCCAGAGGCGAGGAGGAGGTCTTCCGCTTCACCCTCTCCTGCGAGGGCGGATCTAAGAGGCTGAAGATGACGAGGCCGGTGGTGGTGGGGGCTGGGAAGGCCGCGAGAGATCTCGCGGAGTTCTTCGACCTCGACCATGCGGCGGAGGCTGCAGCCGGAAGGGCGATCAGGGTATGCGACGGATTCGTCGATTTCGTCGACGGCGAGGATCTGATCCTGAGGCTGAATATATGAAGGGAATCGGCGAGATCGTCTTCGAGGTGGAGGACCCCGAAAGGGTGATGGCAGCCCTCGCCCCCGAGGCGGAAGATCAGGTCCAGAAAAGCGAGATAAGCCTCCATGCCTGTGAGGAGGGGCTCCTCCTCAGGATCGAGAGCGATGACGTCGTCTCTTTCAGGGCCGCCATGAACACGTGGATCAGGTTGGTCGATATAGCATTGGATATGGTGAAAGTATGAGCACCGAATTGCCACCACAGGTACAAAACCAGATAGCACAGCTTCAGCAGCTTCAGCAACAGGCTCAGACGCTGCTGAGCCAGAAGAGCCAGATAGAGATGATAATCCGGGAGACGGAGTCTGCGGTCAAGGAGCTGGAGGCGAGCGATGAGGGAGCGGTTATTTATAAGAGCGTCGGCGAGGTACTCTTCAAGGCCGATCGGGCCAAGCTGATCGAGGAGCTGAAGGACAAAAAAGACGTCCTCGACCTGAGGCTGAAGACCCTCGAAAAGCAGGAGGAGCGGATCCAGAAGCGGTTCGGTCAGCTCCAGGATCAGCTGAAGGTCTCCCTGGGGCAGAAGCTCCCCGAAGCTGCCTGAAATTCGATTTCGATCACGGTTTCGGTCGTGTAGCGGGCCCGTGGCTTAGCCAGGATATAGCACCGGGCTTCTAACCCGGGGGTCGTGGGTTCGAATCCCACCGGGTCCGCCTGCTACTTAAATTTTCGAGATGGACGGGATTTACGGGATTTTTCGAGGTAATTATCATGTGCGAGCTATCCGTTTTCATGAAGGGCGAGAAGGAGAGCCTGATGGAGGGGGTCGTCGTCCTCTCCACCAGAGGAGAGATGGTCCTGATGGAGGACATCCTGGGCAGGACCAAGGAGGCAAAAGGCAGGATCGTCGAGGTGAACATCTCGGCCCAGAGGGCATTTTTGGAGCCGGCTTAGGTTTCCGGTCATCGGCGCATCAGTTGATCATCCTCTTCGCGTCGTCCTCGAACTCGGCGTAACTCTCTGCCTTGTCCGACGAGTCCACGAAAGGATAGCTAATAAGCGATTAGATTTTGCTCATCATTCTGAGATTGGGGCTACAATCTCTTCGTATCGAATCGATGGAAGCCCTGCCCATTCAGGGGTAGGGAGCAGTCACCCAGCAAAGCCTTTATCTGGCTTAAACCGACCTACCTAGCTCTCATGAACCTGAAGTACGCGGTTTGCATGCTGATCATCGCTGGAACGGTCCTCACCGCCGGCTGCATCAGCTCGGATGAGGCCGGAGGCGAAGGGCCGAGGGTGCCGACGGAGAACCTCCCCGAGGGCTTCACCTTCATCGCCGTCATCGACGACTCGACCCCCGGCATAAATATCGAGGACGAGATCGCCGATTTCAGGGGAGATGAGGATATCGGCGCCGTCCGGGCCGCCATCGGCATCTACCAGTGGGCAGAGATGGGCAGCGGCTACGACTCGAAGATAACGGTGATGGACTGCGAGAGTGAATCGAAGGCGGAGGCTGCCGTGAATAACTACATCGGCCAGCCGAAGTTCGAGAAGCCGCCCTTCGTGGGGGTCGACCGGTTCGGCACCGCCGTCGTCAACGGCCGCGAGGTGACGGAGATCAGGTCGGCGGTCGGAAAGGAGCTGAAGTATATCTACATCTGGAACGAGGGCGACCAGGTCGTCCTGGTGGAGGGGAACGGCGATCGGGACGGCAGCATAGAGCTCGCGAGCGCCACGGCCTCCTGATAGGAGAGCCCCCCCGCCTCCCCTTTATATTATACTCCTTCTTCTC
>JANKMW010000024.1:10398-17664 GCA_024649985.1 Methanothrix sp. | reverse complement strand
ACTTTGGGGCCTTCGTCATCCTAGATGAGTACAAGGATAAGAGGGGCCTCATCCACATATCCGAGGTGGCCAGCGGCTGGATAAAGTACATCCGAGATCACGTTCGCGAAGGGCAGAAGATCGTCTGCAAGGTTCTCAACGTCGATCCTTCCAGGCACCACATCGATCTCTCTTTCAAAGACGTCAACGAGCACCAGAGAAGGGATAAGATCCAGGCGTGGAAGGCTGACCAGAAGGCCTGGAAGTGGCTCCAGATGGCCTACGAGGGGGATGAGCCCCATCTGGCCGAGGTGGCGGGCACCCTCGCCAAAGGGTACGATAGCCTCTACGTGGCCCTGGAAGACGCCGCCGTCAGCGGCATCGACTCCCTCATCGAGGCCGGCCTCGGGACCGAGGATGCAGAGAAGGTACTGTCCATCTCTCAGGAGAACGTCAAGATCCCCTACGTTGAGATCACAGGCTACGTCGACCTCACCAGCCCCGCCCCCGACGGGGTGGAGCAGATCAAAAAGGCGCTCAAGAAGGCGGCCAAGACCAAAGAGGAAGAGGTCAGCCTGGACGTGAGGTACGTCGGCGCGCCCCGTTACAGGATCCACGTCACAGCCCCCGACTACAAGCTCGCCGAAGCGGAGCTGCGGAAGGCGGCCCAGGCAGCGATAAAGCTCATCGAGAAGCAGGGCGGCGAAGGGACCTTCCACAGGCAAGCATGAGGTCGAAGATAAAGAAGTGCAGGGTCTGCGACCTTTACACCCTGAAGGACATCTGCCCCGCCTGCGGCGAGTCCACCAGCCAGACGAAGCCTGCACGGTTCTCTCCCGAGGATAGGTACGGCAAGTACCGGCGGGCGCTCCGCCAGGAGGTAGAATGAAAGAAACTACCGTTCGAAGAATAAAGGACCTGGATCTTGTAAGCCCCATCCTCATAGAGGGGCTCCCGGGGGTCGGCCACGTCGGAAAGCTGGTGGCCGAACATCTCATCGAGGAGCTGAAAGCCGAAAAGATCATGGAGATCTACTCACCTCACCTCCCCCCTCAGGTGATCGTCCTCGATGACGGGACGGTAAAGCAGGTCCGAAACGAGCTATACGCCCACCGTGGCGAGGATAGAGACCTCCTCATCCTGGTGGGAGATTACCAGAGCGCCACCAACGAAGGCCACTACGACCTCTCGGGCGCCTTCCTCGACCTCTGCGAGGAGTTCGGGGTCGAGAGGATATACACCCTGGGGGGTTACGGCACCGGCCAGTTCGTCGACAAGCCCCAGGTTCTGGGAGCGGCCAACAGCCTCGATCTGGTGGAGGAGATGAAGGGGCGAGGCGTCGTCTTCCAGGAGAACGAGCCCGGCGGTGGGATCGTTGGGGTCAGCGGCCTTCTTCTGGGTCTCGGAAGGCTCAGGGATATCGACGCCGTCTGTCTGATGGGCACCACCAGCGGTTACCTCGTCGACCCCAAGAGCGCTCAGGAGGTCCTCCGGATCTTATCGACGGCCCTCGATATCGAGGTGGACATGCAGGCGCTGGAGGAGCGGGCGAAGGAGATGGAGCGGATCGTGGGCAAGCTCCGGGAGATGGAGAAGGCCCAGACCCCCTTTGAGACGAGCGGCGAAGAAGACCTCCGCTACATCGGATGATCTCGTCATGACCGAAGATCTCCACCTCTGGGGCCGCCGTCTCCTCATGCTCGCCGAGAGGGCAGGGGCTGATGAGGCGGAGGTCTTCGGCCTTCAATCGAGATCCATCGACGTTGACCTCCGGAGGGATCGGGTGGATATGGCCTCCGAGAGCTTCTCCCGGGGTCTCGGCCTCCGGGCCGTGCTGAAAGGTGCCGTCGGATTCTCCAGCACCAGCGACCTCTCGAAGCTGGAGATGGTGGCAGAGAGCGCCGTCAGGGCCGCCCGGGCCCGGGGTTCTGACGAAAAGTGGCGGTATCTCCCCTTCCCCGAGGAGGTGAGCCAGCCCCAGGAGGTCTACGATCCCGCCCTCGCCGAGATGGGGCCGGAAGATTGCCTCGGCCTCTCAGCCACCCTCATCGAGGGAGCAGGGGAGGTCTTGGGGGCGGAGCCGGTATCAGGAGGCGTATCTATCGTCTGGGGCTCGGAGATCTTGATGAACTCGAACGGCATCGAGGTCGACGAGATGGGGACGGCCTTTTCCGCATATCTCGAAACTGTGGCGAAGGGAGAAGACGGGACCGTGGCTACAGGCTACGATTTTGTCAACTCCAGGACCTCCATCCCAGACCTCGCGGATCTTGGAAGGTCCGCATGCGACCTGGCGAAGCGGTCCGTCGGCGGGGTTCGGGGGGAGAGCGGGACCGCCGAGGTCCTCCTCGCCCCCATGGCCTTCGCTGACATCCTGGGAAACGCCTTCGTACCCTCCATATTGGGGGATCTCGTCCAGAAGGGGAGGTCGTCTCTTGCGGGGAGGATCGGAGATCCGGTGGCCGGAGAGGATATCTCCATCGTAGACGACGGCCTCTTCCGGGGCGGGATGGCCACCTCCAGCTTCGACGGCGAAGGCGTCCCCTCTCAGAAGACTGCGGTTGTGGAGAGGGGTTTCCTCTCTTCTTTCCTCTACGACACTTATACCGCTGGAAGAGAGGCGACGGCCGCGAAGAGCACCGGCAACGCCGACCGGCCGGGGTACTCCGGGATCCCACGGATCGGGACCAGCAACCTCATATTATCTTCAAAGAGCCCAAAGGACCTCCTCGCTGAGACGGAGAGGGGTTACCTCGTCACCGGGGTCATCGGTGCCCATACCTCAAACCCCGTCTCCGGCGACTTCTCGGTGGAGGCGAGGAACGTCTTTTCGGTCGAGGACGGCGTGGCTTTGCGGCCTATCCGATCTCTGATGCTGGCGGGCAACGTCTTCGACCTTCTGGGGTCGATGAAGGCCGGGTCTGACCCCCGGATGGTGGGTTCGGTGATCGTCCCCACGGCGAAGGTGGAAATGAAGGTCGTGGGAAGCTGAAGGGTAAGACCTGCGGCCTGAATGGCGAAGTTATAAAAAATAGGATTTATAAATTTAGAGGCGATTATTGATGATAATCGGTGGTCCCTCCTCCCAGCTCCTGGGAGGCAGGGTTGCGAAAATCCTCAAAGAAGATCTCGCACTCTGCGAGTACAGCTCTTTTCCCGACGGCGAGGCCTATACCCAGGTCTGCTCCGACTTCGATGACAGGGTAGTCGTCGTCTGCAGCACCCCCTCGGACCGGGACATCATCCAGCTCCTCCAGATCCTGGACGTCCTCCGGGGGCGGAGGATCGACCTCGTCGTCCCCTACTTCGGGTACGCCCGCCAGGACAAGCAGTTTGCGCCCGGCGAGCCCCTATCGGCGAGGGCGATGGCCGTCGCCATCGACGCCTTCCTTGCGGAGGGGTCCAGGGTCTATACCATCAACATCCACGACCGGTCGATCCTCAATAACTTCAGGCATGTGGCTGAGGACCTGGACGCAGCCCCCCTCCTCGCCGACGAGATAGGGAAGATGGACCTCGACGATCCGGTGATCATATCTCCGGACAAGGGGGCGGTCCGGATGGCGAGGGCCGCCGCGAAGAGGCTCGGGATAGATAGCGACTACCTGGAGAAGACGAGGCACAGCGGGACCGTCGTCTCCATGGCCCCAAAGGAGATCGACGCCAGAGGAAGGGACGTCGTCATCCTCGACGACATGATCGCCACCGGCGGGACGATGGCCCAGGCGATATCGATCCTTCGGGAGAACGGGGCGAAGAGGGTCTACCTCGGCTCCGTCCATCCCGTACTGACGGGGAGCGCCGTCCTGAAGTTGTGCAGAGCCGGGGTGGAGGCGATCATCGCCACCGACACCCTCGAAAAGGCGGTCAGCACCGTCTCTGTGGCGGGGCTTATAGCCGAAGCCTTACGTTCCTGAAGAAGACCTTCCCCGAGCCCCCCAGAGATCACCTTCTCCTGATGATGGAAAATGAGGCCGAGGTCTTGGAGAGGACGGGGCCGTCGGCCGACTCCCCCGCCACCCATCCCTCGGTGAAGGCGACCTGCCGCCCCCTCCTCGCGACCTTCCCCGTCGAGAATATCCGCCCCTCGGAGATCCCCGAGAAGTAGGATGTGGTCTGGGATATCGTCGCGATCGTCTCCCCTTCGTCGAGGAGGGTGAAGAGGGCGAGGGCCATCGCCTCATCGGCGAGGGCGGCGTATATCCCTCCCTGCAGCCAGCCGGCCCCGTTCAGCATATCCTTCCTCACCTCCATGGCGATGGTCGCCTCACCACCCCCGAAGGAGACGACTTCGATCCCCATGAGGCCGAAGAAGGGGTTCGCCTCGCGCCCCCGCTCTCTCAGATCTTCCAGGTAGCTCATCTCTATCCTCTCATCGATAAAGACCGGTTTGTATAAGCCTTTTGGAGAGTATCGCCGTCAGGCTTCTCCGATACCATCTCCGATACGATCTTCGAAACCAAAAAGAGATATCCCGGCGGATCGGTGGGTATCGTCATGGCAGGGAACTCTTTGGGCACCGTATTCAGGGTCACCACCTGGGGGGAGAGCCACGGCCGGGCCGTGGGGGCGGTCGTAGATGGCTGCCCCGCGGGGCTCGACCTATCCGAGGAGGACGTCCAGAGGGAGCTGGACCGGAGGCGTCCGGGGTACAGCCCCGTCTCGACGGCGCGGCGGGAGGAGGACAGGGCGGAGATCCTCAGCGGCCTCTTCGAGGGGAAGACGACCGGAACCCCCATCTCGATCCTGGTATGGAACCGGGACGCCCAGTCGGGCGCCTACGACCTCCTGCGAAACAGGCCGAGGCCCGGCCACGCCGATTTGACATACCTCGCCCGGTACGGCCACCGGGATCACCGGGGCGGAGGGAGGTCCTCGGGGAGGGAGACGGTCGGGAGGGTCGCCGCCGGCGCCGTGGCCAAGAAGCTCCTCGCCGGAGAGGGGATCGATGTCGCGGGATACGTTCGGGAGCTGGGGGGAGTTCGGGCCATCATCCCTAATCTGGACGATATATCCAGCCTCAGAGAGGAGGCTGGGAAGAACCCGGTCCGCTGCCCAGACCAGAAGGCCGCAGAGGAGATGATAGATGTCCTCGATGAGGCCCGTTCAGCCGGCGACAGCCTCGGCGGCGTCGCCGAGATAGTCGCCGTCGGCGTACCTCCGGGCCTCGGGGAGCCGGTCTTCGATAAGCTCGACGGAGACCTCGCCCGCGCCCTCATGGGGATCGGGGCGGTCAAGGCTGTGGAGATCGGGGCGGGGGCAGAGGCGGCCCGGATGCGGGGCAGCGAGAGCAACGACCCCATCGTCCCCGGGACCGGTGGGCCGAATTTCGCGACGAACAACGCCGGCGGGATCCTCGGGGGGATATCGACGGGTTCGCCCATCATCATCAGGATCGCCGTCAAGCCCACCCCCTCCATCTCACGCTCCCAGAGGACGGTGGACCTTCTCACCGGCAAGGCCGCGCAGATCGAGATAAAGGGGAGGCACGACCCGGCGATCCCCCCTCGGATCGTCCCCGTCGCGGAGGCGATGGTCGCCCTCGTCCTGGCAGACCACCTCCTGAGGCGGAGGGTGGCGAGGATTTGAATTCCGGCCAAATCTTATATCGCCCATCAGGAGAGGAAGAAGAGTATGCAGAAGGAGTTTCGTGCCCTCATATCCCTCGACGAGGCGAGGAAGATCGTCCTCGGCGCCGCGCCTGAGGCAGGGGAAAAGACCGTACCCCTGGAGCGGGCCCTCGGCAGGGTTCTAGCCGAGAAGGTGGCGTCCGCCGCAGACGTCCCCAGCTTCGACCGGGCGGCGATGGACGGCTTCACCCTCCGGTCCGCCGGCTCCCTGGCGGCGAGGGAGGACCGGCCGGTTGCCTTCGCCCTCGTCGGCGCCGTTCCCATGGGGAAGATCGCGGAGTTGGTTGTGGGGGATGGGGAGGCGGCGGCGGTCTCCACCGGCTCCATGATCCCGGAGGGGGCGGACGCCGTGGTGATGGTGGAGCAGACCGAGGTCGACGGCGCAGACCTTCTCATAAGGCGGCCGGTTCGCATCGGGGAGAACATCCAGCGGGCTGGAGGAGACGTCGGCTTCGGGGAGACGGTCCTCCTCCCCGGAAGGGTCCTCTCCCCCCGGGAGATCGGCCTTTTGGCGGCGGTGGGGAGAAAGGAGGTCCGGGTCCGGTCCCTCAGGGTCGCCGTCGCCTCCACCGGAGACGAGCTTGTCCTTCCAGGCCAGGTCCTCGCGCCGGGCCAGATCTACGACATAAACTCGTACTCGATAGCTGCGGCCGTGGAGGAGTGCGGGGGGACGCCCCGGATCTACGGGATCTTGCCCGACGATGGCGACTCTATGGCCGGGGGGTTATCGGCGATGGCGAAAGAGTCCGACCTCGTCATCGTCAGCGGCTCCACCTCGGCAGGGATTGGAGACATGGTCTACAGGGTCGTGGAGGAGCTGGGTGAGGTGATATTTCACGGGGTCAACCTCCAGCCCGGAAAGCCCACCCTCTTCGGGACGATCGGAGGAAAGCCCTTCATCGGACTTCCTGGCTACCCGACGTCCGCCCTCACCGTCTTCGGCGTTCTGGCGGCCCCGGCGATCAGAAGGGCGGTGGGTACCGAGCACCTCAAGCCTTCGACATCCGGCTGCCTCGCCAGGCCTGTCAGGTCGGAAGGAAGGAGGCAGATGCTGACGGTTGCGGCCGTCGGCGGCTGGGTCCTGCCCATCGACAAGGGGAGCGGCTCCATCACCACCCTCGCTGCCGCCGACGGGGTCATCGACATCCCCGATCGGGTCGAGCTCCTCGACCGGGGGGAGGTGGTTACGGTCCATCTATTCGGGAACGTGCCGGAGGCCGCGCTCCTCATGGAGGGGGAGGACTGCCCCAGGCTTGAAGCCCTCGTCGCATCCCTCCCCTTCCCGATTCGGTTTATCCCCAGCGGGAGCCGCCGGGGCGTCATCTCGGCGGAGGACGGCGTTGCCGATATCGCCGTAGTATCGCGGCATGATGGAGAGGAACCGTTCTGGGACGAGGGGTGGCTTGAACCCGTCGGCGGATACGCCCGCGATCTGGTGATCATGGCAAAAGATCCCGCGCTTCTGGACCTAGCTGGTATCGAGGATATGAGGGTTCTGGGATGGTCGAGGGAGTCGGAGATGGACCGGATCTTCAGGAGGGTCCTCACGGAATCGGGGCACGAGGCGGTCAGGTTCGCAGGAGCGGCTCGGTCTCACACCGCCGCCGCAGCTTGTGTCTCAGCAGGCCGCGCCGATATAGGCTTCGCCGTCCGGGAG
>JANKMW010000024.1:0-10388 GCA_024649985.1 Methanothrix sp. | reverse complement strand
GAGGGGCTCGTCTTCAGGAAGGGGGCCGAGGACGAGATCGTCTATCTCGTCCGTCCGGAGAAGAGGGGGGCAGAATACGTCCGGGTTTTTTTGGATGCTCTCGGCGTAGGAGTGTTATAATTTTGGAAAAATGAACCTCTTCTAACCCTCAAGAAATCCGGGGATTGATCTATGGTTCTTCTAACCAGATCTTCGCAGAATGAAGAAAAAATAAATATCAGAACATCTGATAAGGGATTGGAATATATTTACAGGAAGGGATCGTAACATGCGAAATATGTACCAACGTTCGGCCTGCTTCTTCCTTGCCGCCTTACTTTGCATCGGCTGCATGTACGCCTCCGCCGAGGATTCCGGAAGGCCCGCGACGGGGACTTTCGTCATCGACACTCTCCGAAGCGGCCATGGCGTTCTGGTGGTGGAGAACAACAACCCCCTGGGGGACGACCTCATCCGGGACGGCGTCGCCGTCTTGACGACTGAAGATAATACAGTTCCCATGGTCGCTGTCTACGTCCGGGAGGGGGAGTCCTTCGAGATCGGGGGGATCGAGGATGGGGTATACGACTTCTACTTCACCGTGGGGAGGGCATGGAACTGGGAATCGGCTAACTTCTCGGATGCCGAATTCTACAGGACCGAGAGCCCTCTGCTCTTCGAGACGGAGATAGATGGGCGCGATCTGATATTCACCATCTGGACTTTGACCCTGGAGGAGGTCCCCGGAGGGAACGAAGATAAGATCCCCGTCCCTAGAGAAGAGTTTCCGGACCTGAAAGAAAATTGACGGGATCTCCCGGATTTCGAGCCTTCCCTTGAAGGGGAAAGATCTCATCAAAAGGCGGTTCTTTGGAGGGCTCTCCTCCTGGGAGCCCTCTTTTAGCCGGGAGGGCGGCATCAGGTGGGTGATGCTCCAGGGCCGCTTCCAGATCGAGACTTCCAGATCGAGACTTCCAAATCGAGACTTCCAAATCGAGGCGTCTCTTCCGAAGGTCGCGGCAGACCATCCCCATCTTCATCCCAGATCCAGGACCATCGGGATAGAAGGGATGCTTCCGTCGCCCTCTAACCCTTCCAGTCGGCGAAACCCGAGCCGCTCGTAGATCGCGACGGAGTTCGGCGACGAGCTTACGGTCGCCTTCGATATCCCCGGATTTCTCATGATCGCGGCTCCAATCCCCCGTCTCAGAAGCTCGCCGCCGACCCCCTTGCCCTGGTGATCGCCATCAACGAAGAAGAGGGCGACGTGGCCGTCGTCCCGGAGCTCGATCATGCCTATTATCTCGTCCTCGGCCAGAGCCAGGAGGATGATGTGGTTCCACCGCGACCTGTGGATCAATAGATGGGGGTCGGAGTAGGCGTAAAACTCCTCCCGCCCTTCAGGGGATAATCCGTCGGCGACGAACTCCTCGAATGCCCGGGATACGAGGTCGCATACCACCTCCTCCTCCCCCGACCTCATCGGCCTGTATTCGAGGGGCACCGTCATCCCGACCCTCTCTTCTTCGCCTTCCTCTCGTAGTAGCTCAAGGGGTGGTTCACCCACCGGCAGAGTCTGTCCTCGCCGGGACAGTTGCCGTAGGTGGCCATGGTGGCGCAGGAGGGGGGCTTGTAGGCGGTTCCGCTCCTTCCGGCTATGTGCTCCACCTGGTAGCGGGTCCGCTCCTCGTCGAAGTCGGGGCTGGTGTTGAAGACGGCTACTACCTCGTCGACTTTCATCCCCACGGCCAGGAGGAAGGTGGTGAGGGCGAACCGCGCGGTGTGGGCGAGGTTCGTCCCAGCTGCCACCTCTCCGAGGAACCCCCGGATGCAGGGAGGGAAGGCCTCCTCCGTCACCTCCCCGAGGTCCACCTTCTCTTTGGCCCTCCTGGAGAGGAGCTCCTCTTTCACCTGGGTCAGGTCTGGGCCGAGCCCTTCGCAGATCTCAGGGGGTACCTTCAGAGGTAGCCCCTTCTGCACCCTCTCTTTTGCCCTCTCCTCCAGGAGCCGGGCCAGCTCGTGGTCGGTGACGGCGACCCATCCCGCCTCCAGGGATCGGTTGACCAGCTTCCAGCCGGGGCTCCTCATCCCGGAGGCCGCCTTCAGGTAGTCGGAGAAGTGGACAAAGAGGCCGTTTGGGTCGTATCTCGGATCCACCGACAGATCCCGGGCCAAAAGGAGGAGGTCGCCGAGCTCCTCCCGTACCATCTTCCGGCTCGCGAGCTTCGCCTCGGCGAGGGCGTACCTCCGGATCAAAAGGTCGTCGTTGATGCAGGATACCATCACCCTGGCCAGGGGGTAGGATAAGAGCTCCGCCAGAGGGTGGGCCGCTGAATCGGGGATCTCCCCCCTCAAAGACCCCAGGACCCGGTCGAGGGCCCTCCTCCTGACGAGGCGGGAGAGTCGAGGCTGCGGGTTCGGCTCGACCACGAGCCCCTCCAGGGAGTACCCCGTCTCCGCCACCCTCAATGCTGCCTCTCGGGAGAAGGGGTAGTCGGCGAGGCTCATTCCTGTTCGATTCTGGGGGCCAGCAGGTAGTTGATCTCGACGCCCTGGCCCAGCTTGAAGCTGATCCTCAGGGGATAGTCGACGCCCAGCTCCAGCTTCACCTCCGAGGCCTTACCGATCGCCTTGCTCATGTCGGCCAGATAGTCGAGGGAGAAGAGGGACCTCGCCTTACCCGGCTTCAGCCCCAATAGCTCCGTCCCCGGCATCGTCAGCTTGAGGGAGTCGATATCCCCCTTCGCCTCCATGTAGAACTGGTCCTCGGGCTCGTCGGCGACGCCGAGGACGACGTGGTCGCTCACCTTCTCGGCCGCCCTGACCGCCTTTCGGAGGTGGGCGCCCGGAAGGATGACGTGGGCAGGGAGGTCCAGCTCCGGCACCCGCGGCTCTTTTCTTATGGCGCTGGGGTCGATGAGGCTGAGGGTGTAGGAGAGGGAGGTGACCCCTATCTTCAGCTTGTGGTTCTCCTCGTCCAGCTCGAGGGTGACGTTCTCACCCCGGTCTGCCATGCTCAGAACGTCGGTGAGCCTCACCAGGTCGACTCCGATCTCGCCGGGCGTCGCCTTGAAGTACTCGAAGGCCTCGGAGTTGAGCCTGAAGGAGACCATGGCCACGTTGGCGGGGTCCACAGCCTTCAGCTCAACGCCGTTCTCTGACAGGGTGAACTTCACCTCGTCGACAAGAGACGATACCGCCTCCACAGCATCTCGCAGGGTTTCTGCGCTTATCACTGCCTTGAACATCCTCGTAAGCCCCCTCGTCGGAGAGATCAATTTTATCCGGGTCGGAGAGATTAATTTTTATCTTAAATATAGATTATCCCCTCAGTCGTACTCTCTCCAGGTGAAGTTGCATTTTGTACATCTGAAGAAGCGGACCTCGCTCTCGTCAGCGGACCGGAGCTGCCGGAGCCACCAGTAGGCGGTATCGTTCCCGCACTCAGGACACCTGTACCTGGTGGTGGGAAGTCCCGCCCCCTCGGAGTCCTCGATGACCGTCATCGTACGCTCTTTCTGCTCGGTCTTGCTGACGAGACGATCGCCTCTCTTCATCTCCACCCTCTTGCCGCACCTTCTGCAGACCAGCACGCCCTCCGACGGCATCATCATGCTCTTACAATCGGGACAAAACTCCATCAGGTGACGAGTACTCACTCGTCATATTAAAGTTTACCAGTTGAGCAAAGGTATATGACGGGTGGGCGATCTTCCCATCCGTCTTCACCTATGAGGTTATCATGAGCACCGCATTGAACGTAATATGCGAGAACAGGCCGGGGGTCCTTCGAGATATAGCGGGGGTCGTCGCGAGCCTAGGCGGCAACATCGAGTACACCCAGCAGTTCGTCCTGGAACGGGGGGTGAACAAAGGGAAGGCCACCGTCTACATGGAGATCGACCGGTTGGCGGGAGATATGTTGGAGAATCTGGAGGCTCTCCCGGCGGTCCTGGTGGTCTCGGTCCACCAGTCCTTCGATGAGATCTACGGCTCCAGGGTGATCATCATCGGCGGCGGAGCCCAGGTGGCTCAGGCTGCCGTCGGAGCCGTCAACGAGGCGGATCGGCACAACCTCCGGGGCGAGAGGATCAGCGTCGACACGATCCCGCTGGTGGGGGAAGACCCCATAGCCGACGCCGTCAACGCCGTGGGCCGCCTCCACAGGGCCTCGGTCCTCGTCCTGGCAGGAGCGCTCATGGGAGGGAGAATATCCGAGGAGGTCGAAAGGCTACAAGAGGCGGGAATCCCGGTGATCGCCCTCAAGATGGCTGGGTCTGTCCCTTACTACGCAGACCTGGTGGTGACAGACCCCATCCAGGCCGGGACCTTCGCGGTGATGCACGTCGCAAAAACCGCCATCTTCGACATAAATAGAGTTCGAGGGATGGAGTTTTGAGGCGGAGTTGATGGGCTGGCTCAGCTGCGAAGCCCCATCGCCTCGAGGTCTCTGATGGCCTCGCCATCGAAGAGATCCTCCACGGTGTAAAAGTCGTCCCCGGCCATGAGGACCGGGGCGCTGAGGGTGAATACCCCGTTGACCCGAAGCTCCGTCATAGCCTCGGGGGTGGCCATATCCACCGTCTCGAACTCGATCCCCCATCCCTTCAGGACCCTCTTAACCTCTTCGCATCGCGGACAGGCGGCGGTGGTGTAAACGACGTACTTCATAGATCCATCTTCTCCAAATCGATCCATATCAAAGGACGATTCATCTCAGCACCACGGGGTACCCCTTATCCGAACGGACAGCGTACCCGGAATCGACGGCCTTTTGCGCGCAATCCCGGCAGCATGAGAAGTTGGCGAGGTAAGTCACCCCCCCCATCTCGTGCTCGAAGATGTTGTTGCAGCTCATCCCCATGATCCGCCTGCAGTCAAGCCCCCTGCAGAACTCGTGGTCGTCGGCCCCCGCAGGAAACTCGTCCTCAAACCATATCTTCGGCAGGAGGACCGGGAGGATCGCCATGTCCATGCCGCATCCGCAGGGGCCGTAGGTATCTTCAGGGCCGTCGTATACGACGGCCTTCTCGATCTTATAATCCATATTTCGCCACCCCAGGTCGATATATCGCTCAAGGGCAAAGAGCCGGAAACCTAAATAACCTTTGGCCTCCTTCGACGGCACGATCTTCCCGGAACTAAAATAAACTGTCATTGGGGGAATTTTGGCCGTATATCCTTATAAAATCATTTTTCTTCGGTTTTCTGGAATAATATTGGCTGGGAGTTTACGAAAATTATATATAGAGATTTGATGGACAACATGCAGTCTATTCGGCTCTTTAGTTGGGCAAGAGGCTGGTTTAACCCGTTTTCTGACGGCCAGGGCCGAATTCTATTGGAGGAGAGGAGCTCAAATGGCGATACTTCCGGTGGCACCGGTCAGCAGACTAATCCGAGAGGCCGGGGCGAAAAGGGTCAGCGAAGGGGCGCGGGACGCCCTGGCAGAGGTTCTGGAGAGCTACGGGATGGAGGTGGCCGAAGAGGCCGTCGAGTGGGCGAACCATGCCAAGAGGAAGACGGTGAAGGCGGAGGACATCCGAGAGGCGGTCAAGAGGGTGAGGCCTCCCCGGGCGCCGGGGACCGATTGAGCACCGACTTAGGCAGATATATAAGCGAGGCGGTAAGGTCGTCTCTTTATGCCTGAAAGCTCAGACTTCGCCTCCCTGGGTCTGGTATGCGGCATCGAGATCCATCAGCAGCTTGATACCGCCGCCAAGCTCTTTTGCGGCTGCCCCACAAGCATCAGAGACGTGGGGGAGTCGGACCATCAGTTCTTCAGGCGCCTGCGACCGGCCAGAAGCGAGCTTGGCGAGATCGACAGGGCCGCCCTGGAAGAGGTTCTCGTCTCCCGGAAGTTCATATACTGTTCTTACGATTCTACATGCCTAGTGGAGGCGGACGAGGAGCCCCCCAGCGAGTTGAACCCCGAGGCGCTGGAGATTGGCCTCGTCGTCTCGAAACTTCTTTCGATGCAGATCGCCGACGAGGTTCACACCATGAGAAAGATCGTCATCGACGGCTCCAACACCTCGGGCTTTCAGAGGACCGCTTACATCGCCTCGCACGGCGGGATCGAGACCTCCTCCGGCAGGGTCGGGATCGATACGATCTGCCTGGAGGAGGAGGCGGCCCGGATCGTCGAAGTCCGGGGGGACGAGGTCGTATACTCCCTCGACCGGCTGGGGATACCCCTCGTGGAGATCTGCACCTCCCCCGACATAGTCTCCCCCTCTCACGCCCGGGAGGTGGCCAGGAGGCTCGGGATGATCCTCCGGTCCACCGGGAGGGTCAAGAGGGGTCTGGGGACGATCCGCCAGGACGTCAACGTCTCCATCCGGGACGGGGCGAGGGTGGAGATAAAGGGGGTCCAGGAGCTGAACCTCATCGAGACGATCGTGGCCGTCGAGGCGAGGAGGCAGCAGCTCCTCCTGGAGATTAAAGATGAGCTCAAGGGGAGGGGCGCGAGGGTCCACCGCCGGGTGGCCGACGTCACCGAGATCTTCGCCGGGACCGGGTCCAAGGTGATCAAGGCTGCCCTGAAGAGGGGGGGCGCCGTCCTGGCGGTGAGGCTCGGGGGCTTTGCGGGTCTTTTGGGAAAGGAGATCCAGCCGGGACGGCGGCTCGGCTCCGAACTGTCGGACCGGGCCAAGAGGGCGGGGGTAGGCGGGATCTTCCATTCCGACGAGCTTCCAGCCTACGGGATCACCGACGAAGAGGTGGAGATGGTCCGCAGGAGCCTGGAGGCCGGGGAGGGGGACTCGGTGGTGATGGTGGCCGCCCTCCGGGACCGGGCCGAGGCGGCGATGAAGGCGGTCCTGGAGAGGGCACAGGAGGCCCTAATAGGGGTTCCCGAGGAGACTAGGCGGGCCCTCCCCGAGGGGACGAGCGAGTACATGAGGCCCCTTCCGGGGTCTGCACGGATGTATCCCGAGACTGATGTTCCTCCTGTGTTGGTGGCCCCCGAGTACGTTGCGTCCCTCGATCTTCCTGAGCTCTTCGACGAGAGGGCGGCGAGGTTCGAGGAGGAGTACCGCCTCCGCCGCGAGTTTGCGACCCTCATGGCAGAATCGCCGTACTTCCACCTCTTCGAGGAGGCGGTCCGGGACCTATCCCTCTCTCCAGCTCTGGTGGTGAGGACCCTCGAGATGATCCCCAGGGAGCTGGAGGGGGACGGGGTATCCATATCGAACCTGACCGAAGACCGATATCTTGACGCCCTCTCCCTCGTCGCCGGGGGCAGCTTGGCGAAAGAGGGGATCCCCCAGCTTCTGGAGACGATGGCAAAGAACCCCGAGCTCTCAGCGGCCCAGGCCGCTAAGGCCGCAGGGCTTTTGGGCGTCGACCAGGGCGGCGTCGAAGAGGTGGTGGCCAGGATCGTCGCCGAGAAGGAGGCATTCGTCAGGGAGAGGGGCGAGGAGGCGGCCCTGGGCCCCATGATGGGGCTCGTCATGAAGGAGCTGCGGGGGAAGGCCGACGGCGCCCTCGTCAGCGCCGCTCTGAAGAGAGCGATCCATCGGACCCTCTCGGATTAGGAGCTTCTTTGGAGTGGCCCGACTTCTCGACGAGTTCGGGCCGGGGAACCTTATTTATTTCTCGCCGATCCAACTACTCTTCTGTCTGGAAAGGCTTCATCTCCGTTCGGATGAGCCCTTGGGTGCTAGAGATATGAAGCGAGAGATCCTCCTCTGGGACGAGACGATCTTCAAGGACCGGGATGTCCTGGAGTTCGACCACATGCCCGAGCACTTCGCTCACCGCGAGTCTCAGATGGAGGCGCTCAAGTTCTGTGTCAGGCCCGCATTCCAGGGGGCTCGTCCCGTCAACGCCCTCTGCCTTGGCCCCCCCGGGACCGGGAAGACGACGGCTATATACAAGCTATTCAGCGAGATGGAGGCCCACTCGTCTAAGGTCGTCCCCGTCCACGTCAACTGCCAGATGGACCATACAAGACACGCCATATTCCTCCGGATCTATAGCAAGCTCCTGGGCCACTCCCCCCCGACGAGCGGCGTCTCCTTCAAGAGGGTCCTGGAGAGGATCGCCCGGACGATGGCTAAGGAGAACCGGGTCCTGGTGGTGGCCCTCGACGACGTCAACTACCTCTTCCCAGAAAAGGAGGTCGACCGGGTCCTCTACACCCTCCTTCGGGCCCACGAGACCTTCCCCGGCTTTCGGGCCGGAGTGATCGCCATCCTCAGCGAGCCTGCCCTGACTTACGTCTTCGATCCGCGGGTCGGCTCGGTCTTCCAGGCGGAGGAGGTCAGCTTCCCCCTCTATTCGATGGAGGAGATCAGAGACATCCTAAAACGGCGGGCTGATCTGGGCTTTTATCCAGGGGTCGTATCCAGTGAGATCATCGATAAGATCTCCGACTTCACCGAACGGGCCGGAGACCTCCGGGTCGGGATCGACCTTCTGAAGAGGGGGGGGATGGAGGCGGAGCGGAGGGCGTCGAGATCGATATCCAGCGAGGACGTCGGCCGGGCCTACGAGAGGTCGAGGCTCGTCCACCTCTCGAGCGCCTTAAAGCCCCTCCGGGATGAGGAGCTCCTCCTCCTGGCCATCGCCGCTGAGATGGAGACCTCGAAGGCCGGCGATCTTTATAAGAGGTTTCAGGCTTCGACCGGGGCCGGGTATACCAGGTTTCACGAGATTTTAAACAAGCTGGACGCCGCAAGGCTCGTGGATACCGACTTCAGTGGCCCAGGCCACCGGGGGAGATCCAGGATCGTCAGGATAAGGTACGATCCCAAAGAGGTGCTGGAGAGGGTAAGGCCGCAGGAGGCCCCACCCCAAACCCGAAAATATATGGACTAGGGGATTAAATATATAGGCAGCATATTGTATCATTAAATATATAGGCTATATATTGTATAATCGATAACTCGGCGTAACGCCGTCTATTTATCCTATTGTGATAAATTTTATAACCTGCACCTGTAAGTAGGGGATCTTTATGAATAGACCGCAAGTACGCCTATTGATCGCCGTCCTGGCGATCGGGTCGATCCTCATATTCTCCGGATGCATCGACCGGGATGGAGAGGAGGCATCTCCCCTGAGGGCGGCCACCGTCGCCGTCGCCGGGTCCACCACGGTGATGCCCCTGGTGGAGGCCTGTGCCGAGGAGTGGAACATGATCCAGGATGAGGTCCGCGTCACCGTCACCGGCGGCGGGTCCGGGGTCGGAATCAAGAACGTCGCCGAGGGGATGGCGGATATTGCCATGGCCTCCCGAGATGTGAAGCCGGAGGAGATCGTCGCTTACGGTGACCGGTTCGTCGAGTTTCCGGTAGCCTACGACGCCATCGCCGTGGTGGTGAGCCAGGGAATCTACGACGCCGGAGTCACCGACCTATCTCAGGAGGAGCTGAAGGCGATCTACGCCGGCGAGGTGGCCAACTGGAAGGACCTGGGCGGTCCCGACGAGAGGATCTACGCTGTGGCGAGGGAGGTCGGCTCCGGCACCAGAGACACCTTCAACGGTATGGTTATGGGCAGCGTTGAGGCCGAGACCCCTGGAGTCACCACGTACCACGGCAGCAATGCCGAGGTGAAGACTGCGGTGACCAGGAGCAATAGGGCCATCGGTTACGTCGGAATGAACTACGTCGAAGGCGGCTCCCTCCGGGCCGTAGCCTACCAGGGCGTAGCGCCCTCGGAGGAGAGTATAAAGGACGGTTCTTACCCCCTATCTCGGGCCCTCCACCTCTACACCTTCGGCGATCCCGGCCCCGACGCAGAGAAGTTCATCGACTTCGTCCTCAGCGACCAGGGGCAGGATATCGTGGCAGAGTCCGGGTTCGTCCCCGCCGGATGAAAAAATCTATAAATTTATAAAATGGTGCCGGCTTCGAAAGAGCCGGGCCAACTTCTTTATTCTGAAAACGTGTTTGTGGACAGAGAGCTTTAAAAAAATCGGATTGATCCCTCCAAGATCGCTTAAAATGCCGTTTGACACGTCATTCGTGGCGCTCTGCTAAAAGTTCCTCATATACCCTCTTTTAGCAATTTTCATAGCTTGATTTGAGATACGAAGACGACGCTGGAATATAGAATATATTGAAACGTTTTCACAGCGGAGTCCTATTTATTATATGGAGAAAAATTTTATATTAGATATCATCTCCGGTGGATGTTGTATGATCGAAACTGCGGATACTGGGGACGATGGCAGACTTAGCCATTTGTTTGGAGATTTCGAACTGGAGAGGATCGCAAGAGCTGATAAGAAGATTGACCCTGTGAATCACTGGTGGTTAGATGCTTAAGAGGTGGCTGGACGCCTCCTCACTCCACCTGATTTGCTCTATATATCATTCTCTTTTTTTGGTCTCATTAAACCGATGATACCACTTCCACTTTCCAGGCCGTTCCCTCCTCTACATCTTTGGTTATCACAA
>JANKMW010000241.1 GCA_024649985.1 Methanothrix sp. | reverse complement strand
CGCTCTTCAGCCTCACCTTAGGACCTGACTAACCCAGGGCGGACGAACCTTCCCCTGGAAACCTTGGGTTTTCGACGGATAGGATTCTCACCTATCTTTTCGTTACTTACACCGGCATTCTCACTTCTAACCACTCCACATGTCCTTCCGATCATGCTTCACCGCTGTTAGAACGCTCCCCTACCACTGATAATCTAATTATCAATCCGCAGATTCGGTATGATGCTTAGCCCCGGTACATTTTCGGCGCAGATTCACTCGACTAGTGAGCTTTTACGCACTCTTTAAAGGATGGCTGCTTCTAAGCCAACCTCCTAGTTGTTTGTGCATCTCCACTTCCTTTTCCACTTAGCATCAATTTTGGGACCTTATCTGGCGGTCTGGGCTCTTTCCCTTTTGACCACGAACCTTATCACCCGTAGTCTGACTGCCAAACCTATATGTCAGTATTCAGAGTTTGATTGCATTCAGTACCCCTTGCGAGGCCATTATACATTCAGTGCTT
>JANKMW010000240.1:280-521 GCA_024649985.1 Methanothrix sp. | reverse complement strand
CGTCGTCCACTACTTCCACACCTACGGGAAGATCGGCTCCAAGAGCTGCATCGACCGGTGACCTCCGTGGGGAGGATGGAAAGGCCGGCTCCGAGATTATCCATCCTCCTGGAAATCCGCCGGGATCCCGATGCCCGAAAGCTCAGAACGCGATGCCCAAGAGGTTCAGTATGATGACGGCGATCGCCCCGGGGGCGCCCAGGACGGCGCAGACGAGGAGGACCGGGAGGGTATAAGGTAT
>JANKMW010000240.1:0-270 GCA_024649985.1 Methanothrix sp. | reverse complement strand
AGAGGATGAAGAGGCCGAAGAGGGTGTTCACCGCCAGAAACTTCACAGACCTCATCACCAGGCTGAAGGCACCCGCGATCGCCACCAGAAGAAGCAGCCCCAGAATCAGGATCTCTACTTGAACCATGGTGGACTCTCATGACATCGAATTATTTATAGAGGCGGGGTGCAGGGGTAGAGAAAACCCCGGTCTTTAGGCCGGGTATGAATCGTATCCCTCCTTAAGCTATGAATCTTTAAATACCATAACAGCATAAGTGAGTATAATGC
>JANKMW010000023.1:7036-18188 GCA_024649985.1 Methanothrix sp. | reverse complement strand
AACCAGGGACCTCAGGTCAGGGCCCTATCTCGAGGCGTCGACACCCTCGTCGCCACGCAAGGCCGACTGCTCGACCTGATGGACCAGGGTTACATAAATCTGAAGGACGTCGAGTTCTTCGTCCTCGACGAGGCAGACAGGATGCTGGACATGGGCTTCGCCAACGACGTGCGCAAGATCGTCTCGAAGCTTCCACAGAAGCGTCATTCTCTCTTCTTCGCGGCCACCATGTCACGGCAGATCGGCGAGCTGGCCGGAAGGCTTCTCACGCACCCCGTCCGAATCGAGGTGGCTCCCCAGGCTACGACGGTGGAGAGCGTCGAACAGCGCATGTTTTTCGTGGATCAGAACAACAAGGATGCGCTGCTCCTCGGGCTTCTCCAACAGAAAAACCTGAAGCGTGTCCTGGTCTTCACCCGGACGAAGCGGCGTGCTGATAAGGTCGCATCGGTGCTATCCAAGAACAGGATCCGGTCCGACGCCATCCACGGCAACAAGTCTCAGAACCAGCGGACCCAGGCCCTCAGCGGTTTCAAATCTGGACGGCTGCAGGTTCTGGTGGCGACCGACATAGCCGCTCGCGGGATTGACGTCGAGGATATAACCCACGTCATAAACTACGACCTCCCCAACGAGGCCGAGAGCTACGTTCACCGGGTCGGCAGGACTGGACGAGCGGGGGCATCCGGCACCGCATACTCGTTCTGCTCCGCCGAAGAGAGGGGACACCTCCGGGATATCGAGAAGCTGACGAGGGCTAAGATCGGAGAGATGGAGCACCGGTATCATTCGGAGGACGCAAAGAGAGGGGCAGGCTCCGGTGCGAAGGGCGGGCCCAGGAGGCAGGGGACAGCTCCGAGGGGGCTAGGAAGGACGGTTGTGCAAAAGTCGGGTCCCCGAAAGTCGGATCCTCCAAGGCCGGGTCCCCGAAAGTCGGATGCTCCAAGGCCAGGTCCCCGAAAGTCGGATGCTCCGGGGTCGGGTCCTCGAAGGTCAGGCCGTACTCCGGCCCGCCGGTAGACTCCCGCGGTGATCCGGCACAGGCTTTTTGATCAAAATAGCCGGTCATTGTGCCGCAAGAGAACGTTTTCTTAAGTCGCAAAAAGAGAGAAGGCGGTGGGTTGGTCGGATATGACGCCCAACCTCGTCGGAAGGCCGGGCTTCCCGGCGTCGTCCGTCCCAAAAGCGGCGGCCGGAAAGCTACCTATTTTTCCGTATTATCTTGATGCTCCCCTCGGACTTCGCTGCCATATCCTCTGCAACGTTGACGGAGATGCCCAGATCTGACGGCTCAACCCGGTCCCCGTAATCGAAATGTCGGCCCATGTACTCCATCCCCACCTTCCTCCCGTTCTCCATCTTCCTGAATTCCATGTAAACTTTCTCTACCACTTCCACCACCCCGCTAGCGCCGGGAGCATCTCGGTCTCGTCCAGCCCTCAACCATAAATTGGAGGATCTACCGCCTCAGAAGCCCGGCCGAAGACTCAACGCCATTTGATTTATTATGGTCGCCATACTATTAAATGTTTTTGGAAGATTGCGCCTATCTACATACCCGATGACCCGACTGTACGCGCTTGAAGCCTCCGATGATGGGCGCGATCCGCCCCCCCCCTCGATATGAAGTTATGCGGTAAGAAGATGTGATAGGAAGATCTCATCATCGACCCTATCTCAGCCTCTCTCCGTCGACTGGATGTGCAGCCTCATCCGGGAAGGATCGAAACGTATTTCTTATAAAACGTGAAGAATACCAACAGAAGGGGGAATTTGATGAGGGCAAAAGAGATCTCATATCTGATATCGCTACTTTTTCTGTTCTCGGCGGTCGCCTCCGCCGGACCGGATGAAGCCAGCGGCACGGTAATCAGCATCATCGACGGCAAGACCTTCGAGGTAAGGATCGAGAAGGCCGATCCCAGGGTCAAAGAGGGCGTAGTGAAGGTCACCCTGGCGGATTTGAAGGTTCTGGAGACGTGGGTGGAAGGATCGGTCGACGAGTCCATCGAAGAGCTGGATAACGCATCCATCGACGAGCCGGTCGACGAGTCCATCGAAGAGCTGGATAACGCATCCATCGACGAGCCGGTCGACGAGTCCATCGAAGAGCTAGATGACGTATCCATCGACGAGCCGGTCGACGAGTCGATCGCAGAGCTGGATAACGCATCCATCGACGTCCCGGTCGACGAGTCGATCGCAGAGCTGATTAACGTCTCGACCCGCGAAGGTACATCTGCAAAGGACCTGGCGGTGGCCATTCTTCTGAACAAGACCGTCTGGCTGGACATCGACGACGGGTCTGAAGACGGAAGAGACGCCGACGGCAACCTGGAGGTGGTCCTCCGCCTATCCGGCCTCAACGGCGGACCGGTATTATCCCCCACCTTTAACAGGATGCTGGTGGACTACGGAATGGCGGAGGTGGACGACTCTCCCGCCAACGAGTTCGACCCTGCGGACTGGTGGCCTCCTCATGACGAAGGCTCCGGTGAGAACGAGACCATTGTGGCGGAAGAGGAGAAGAAGTCCAGCGGCCTCAACATCGACATAAAACCGACAAAGCCCAACGTCGACGTGAAGATCTCGCCGCTGAACGTCAACATAAACCCCACCAGGCCGAATGTGAACGTCAGCCTCACCGGCCCCAGCATAAACGTCAACCCCACAAAGCCCAGCATAAACGTCAACCCCAATAAACCCGCCGTCGACGTCAAACCCACCGAGGCGGGCGCCCCGGAGAACGAGGATAACGGCAGCTCGATATCCCAGGGTTCTTTGACTGGGGCGGATGAAGGGGCGGGCATGCCGATGATCAACTACAGCGAACCGGTGATTTTGAGGAACCTGACGGTGCCCATCACCCTGGTCAACCCCGCGGGAAATATCACCGTCATCAACTGCACGGGACATGTGACGCTGATCGACCCCGCAGAGCCTGTGAACGTCATAGACTCCACCGAACCCTCCCCGATCTCTAACGGCGATGGGGCTGAGATGATGGAAGCTGCCAGAGCTCCCAGAGGGTCCGAGATCGAGACTGGCGAGAGGGCCGAAACGGACGATCCGGAGACTACGGCCGCCAGCGACCTGCCCGGAGAGGAGACGGCGACGTAATATGCGGATTCAGAATCGGAGACCTAGAGATCCCGCCAGATCTGGAGGGAAGGGGGGTCGGCCCCAGGGCGGAGGATGGATAGGGGCTTCGATGGGGGGTCTAGGGGCCGATCATCTCGGCCTGGCGGATCCTCCCAAAACCCTCACCCGAAGATATAACGGTCCCGTTTCTGTCGAGCTTCGCGTAATGCCAGCCGTCCAGGAAGGTGGCGTTCCCCCGGCCGAACCGCGAAAAGTCTCCGACGATGTAGTTTCGAAGGTCGATCATCTCTGACCAGAGGGTGGTTCGGTTCCCCGATCCATCCCCCAAAAGGTCCAGGGCGAAGGGTCGGTGCTCCGCTGAGACATCCCTGGAGATCTCGATGGACCTCATCCCTTCATCGACCCTCACTTCCTCGCGGCTGCTGTACTCTCCGCTCCCCGTCTCCTGGACCTTCACCACGGCGCCCTCCTCTCCGAGGACCGAGACGACGGAGGAGTTTCGGACAGGCCCATCGGTCCCCTCTCCCCAGGCGGCGACCTCGCACCTGATCTCATAAGGCTCCTTCCTCGTGGAGTACTCCTCAGAGACGCTGACAAACCCCTCTCCAGTGATGGACCTGCTCATGACGAAGCTCCTCTCCGGCCTGGGAACCCTCACCACCAGGGAGAGGGTAGCAAAGCTTCGGGCTCCCACCTCCTCGAACCTGAAGAGGGAGGCGGATGAGGGGGCGGGGGCGATGGAGGCTGCCACCGGCTCCACCTCGGCGTCGAAGGTGACCATCAAAAAGACGTCCTTCATCGGCTTTGAGGTGGGGTTATGGACCGTCACGTTCCAGGTGACCGTCTCGCCGCGGCTCACCTCCGTCGGACTGGGAGCGGAGGAGATATCCAACCCGCCGTCTTTATCCTCCATCCGGCCGCCCCCCGCCGCCCCGTCGCCTGCCGCCGGGATAGATGCAACTAAGCCGGCAAAAAGGAGGATCAGAAGCATTGTGGACAGAAGACCGGACCTCAAGGCTCAACACGTCCACCATCCTCTCTTGAACTAATAGGCGAAAAATCTTTGGGTCCGACGATGTTGCCGTCCTCGCTAGCCATCCCCTGGATCCCTCCTCCTCTCTGAGAAGGCTTTTATCCTCTCTCGACGAATTTCAGCTATGGCATCCCTTTCGGGTTATGTAGGAGCAATCCGGATGGACAGCCCCGTCATGCTGGCGGCGGGGATCCTGGGGACGACGGGAGCTTCCCTCAGGAGGGCGGCGCTTTCGGGCGCCGGGGCGGTAGTCACCAAGTCGGTGGGGGTGGCCGAGAGGGAAGGCCACCGGGGGCCCGTCGTCGTCCAGGTGGAGGGGGGGCTCCTCAACGCCATGGGCCTTCCAAACCCGTCTTACCGCTCCTTCCAGGAGGAGATCGATATCGGCAGAGAGGGCGGTGTTCCGGTGATCGCCAGCATCTTCGGCGCCACCACCTCCGAGTTCGGAGAGGTGGCGACGGGGTTGGACGCCGACGGCTTCGAGCTGAACCTCAGCTGCCCCCACGCCGAAAGGTTCGGCGCCGAGGTCGGTTGTGAGGCCTGCAACGTCGAGGAGATCACCCGGGCGGTGAAGAGGAGCGTCTCCGTCCCCGTCTGGGTGAAGCTCACCCCCAACGTCGCCGAGATCACCGCCCTGGGCCTCGCGGCCCAGCGCGGCGGCGCCGACGGCGTGGTGGCGATAAATACCCTGAAGGCGATGGCCATCGACGTCGAGTCCTGCAGGCCGATCCTGGGAAACCGATTTGGAGGGCTATCAGGACCTGCCATAAAGGCCGTGGCGGTAAAATCCGTCTACGACCTGGCGGGTGCCCTGGATATCCCCGTCATCGGGGTAGGGGGAATATCAAGGTGGGAGGACGCGGCGGAGATGATCATGGCAGGGGCCTGCGGGGTCCAGGTGGGGACGGCCCTGAGGAAGCCTGAAGGGTACGGCATATTCAGGTCCATCTCCGAGGGGCTCGCGATCTACCTCGACCGGAAGGGGATGACCTTGGAGGAGCTGGTCGGCGCCGCCAGGAGGTTTTCATGAGGCCGAAGAACGCAGAGATCGTCGAGATCGTCCCCGAGACCCCCACCGTCCGGACGCTGCGGTTCGACCTCGCCTTCGACGCGGTCCCGGGGCAGTACCTGATGGTCTGGGTTAGGGGGGTCGACGAGGTACCCATGAGCATCTCTTATAAAGACGGGATCACCGTCCAGCTGGTGGGGGAGGCGACGAGGGCGATCTTCGACCTTGAAGTCGGCGACGGCCTGGGGCTCCGGGGACCCCTCGGCAACGGCTTCTCCCTATTAGGCGATAGCATCCTCCTCGTCGGCGGCGGGGTCGGGGCCGCTCCCCTCGCCTTTCTGGGGGAGGCGGCAAAGGAGAGGGGGATCGAGGTCACGACGATCCTGGGGGTTAGGTGTTGCGGCGACCTCATCTTCAGGGAGAGGTTTCGGAGGATCGGCGAGCTGGTCATAACGACGGACGACGGTTCTCTGGGCATCTGCGGCCGGGCCTCGGCGGGGCTATCGTGCCTGAACCTGCAAGAGTTCCACCAGATCTACCTCTGCGGTCCGGAGCCGATGATGGCGGACGTGATCGGCAGATGCCGAGGTATGGAGACGAAGATCCAGGCGTCGATAGACCGGTACTTCAAATGCGGCATGGGGATCTGCGGCTCCTGCTCCATCGATCCTTCAGGGATCAGGCCTTGCGTCGAGGGGCCGGTGATCAGGGCAGACGAGCTGGTGGGGACCGAGTTTGGCAGGTACAAGAGAGGTCCCAGCGGGAGAAAAAAATGATGGCGAAGGTGATTCTCTTTTGATGGTCAGGTTTCAGTTCGAAGATACGGTTTATAGAGGTAGAGTGGCTGGAAGGTCCATCGAGGCTGGTGGGAGGTTCTACGACCTGGATGAGGTGGAGATCCTCGCCCCCTGGGAGACGACCAAGGTCGTCTGCGTCGGCCTCAACTACGTCGAGCACGCCAAGGAGCTGAATATGGATCTGCCGAAGGAGCCGATCATTTTCCTGAAGCCCCCCACGTCGGTCATCGGCCCAGGGGCGGATATAGTGATCCCCCCCTCCAGCAGCCAGGTCGACTACGAGGGGGAGCTGGCAGCGGTCATCGGCAAAAGGTGCAAGAACGTCGCCGCCGAGGAGGCGGACGATCACATCCTGGGGTATATGAACTTCAACGACGTCACCGCCCGGGACCTCCAGAGGCGGGACGGCCAGTGGACCCGGGCGAAGAGCTTCGACACCTTCGCGCCGATGGGGCCTTACGTCGTCGACGCCGACCCCGCCTCCTTGAAGATCCAGACGAGGGTGAACGGGACGGCAAGACAGAGCTCTGTCACCTCAGACCTGATATTCTCGGTCCCAGAGCTGGTGGAGTTTATAAGCACCATCATGACCCTCCTCCCCGGCGACGTCATAGCATCGGGGACGCCTCCCGGCGTAGGTCAGCTCAAGGCCGGAGACGTAGTGGAGGTGGAGATAGAGGGGCTCGGCGCTCTCAAAAACAGGGCGGTGGCAGGGGGCTGAGCCCCCTTTTTCGGCTCCACGGTCGTTGCCATCTTTTCGCCTCCTCTTAGGCCCAGCCCTCCGATGGATCGCTCTTCAGCCTCTCCTCCGGCGGACGATGAGGACCGCTGCGGCGCCGATGAGGAGGATGGCGACGGCAATCGCCGCTTCGGAGGTGCCCGAACCCTCGTCTTCCGGGATTTCGATCGTCTGGGGCCTGAGAGGGATCGTCGCCTCTATGATCCTCTCCTCGACGTCCAGGAGATCGCCTTCTCTTCCGAGGAGCTGGACCGTCAGCCGGTAGATCCCCGGCTCCAGGGTCCCGTTCCACGAGATCTCTACAGTTTCGTCGTCGCCGGCGAGGAGGATCGGCGTCCTCTCCTGGACGCTGGTCAGGAGGGTATCGCTTCTATGCAGGTCGAACTTCAGGAAACCCTCGAAGGGTACTCTGGACCTGCCCATCACCGTGGCGCTGGCTCCGGTCTCGTCACTGTAGGTGTCGGTGATCTCGGCGTCTTCTCTCGCGGTGAAGCTGTTCATGAAGGCCCTCGTCTGACCGTCCTTCTTCTCGACGATCTTCACCCTCCCCGTGTACTCCTCCCCCTTCTCGAGGATCTGCTTCCACTCAAGGCTCAGGTCAGTAGGAGAACGGAAAGAACCGGCTATAGGGACCGACCCCCTCTTCGAGACGTACATCGCCCGGCCGTCCTTGACGAGCATATAATATATGTCCACCACCGCCATGTCTTCGGAGTATATCAGAAGGGTCATACCCCTGTGGTCGGCGTGGACGTCCCGAACGTCGAACCTGATGGCGATTCTTCCGCCGTAATAGAAGCTGGTGCACATATCGGAGACGGTCACTCCGTCTCTTATCAGTTTAGCGCAGGCGTCATAAGACCCCTCAGAAGCCTCCGGCACCCCCCAGGCGACTATCCAGGTGCCGGGACCGTCCAGACCGAGGGTCTTGGTCTCGATAAGACCGTCTTTCGAGGATGATAGATCGACCTGGAGGATGGAACCTGCCGCATCTCCCGTGACGGTGACGTCGCAGGAGCTGAGGTCCGAATATATCTCCGTCACCTCTTGGGCCTGGGCAGAAGCGGCGATGACGACGAGCGCGATGGCGAGCATGAATGGAAGAGACAATTTCATAGCGAATCCTCGCATCAATCTGCGTTATCAGCATCTTTGAAATAGCCACCGATCAGATCTTGGCATCCGGGGTTGGTGGCGACCCCCATCTGCCCTGGAAAGCTCTGACCTCTCCGATAGAGGTCGGAGCGGGTTTAATACTTTTGGAGGATGGAAGTGTCAAAGTTCGACCATCATCACCCTCCCATGGATTACCTCCTCCTCCGCCACAAAGACGAGCTTCCTCTCGCCCCCAGAGGATATTATGTAGGGTCCCAGGGCCCGGACCGCGCCGCCCCCTTCTGTCGAGTAGGGGACTATCAATTCGCACCTCCCATTTTGAGCCGTCCCGCTCATGGCGTACTGGAACAGTCTTCCCTGATTTGTGGTCAAGTTCAGGGTTGCGATGATCTCCTCGTCCGCTCCGGAGGCGACGACGATCCTGGCACCGGCGACCACCTCGAAGATCTTGACCTGGTCTGCCGGAGAGGCCGACCCCATCGGCTCAGACTCGTAGATCAGCCGGAGATGGCTCATCTCCCGACAGTCGTACAGGTGGCAGCGGGCGAGGGTGGTTCTCATGAACTTCTCTGTATGTTGGCGGCCTGCACCGTCGTTCCTGACGTAATCGGTGGGCTCTTCGCCGATCCACAACGGGATCGCCGATAGCCCCGAACCCACCATCTTCGAGTCCGTCACCACGTACCGCGACCTCCTCTCATCCAGGATCCTCTTTGCCTCCGTCTCGCCTCCGGAGAGGAAGAACCTGGCCGCATCCTCTGCCCCCGCTTGAAATCCGTTGGCTACGACCGGTCTCTTCGACCTGTATAAGATCCAGTTGCCCCGGTCCCACCAGCACAGGACGCCGTACTCGGGGGCCTCCTCCAGCTCTCCAAAGCTTCGGGTCTCCATCGAGTTCTCCGCGAGCCAGAGGAGGGGGGCATCCCAGCCGTCTTCAACGATGGCGGGACGGACCGAGAGCCCCTCGGAGACGGTCGCCGCCGATGGGATTAGGAGGAGGATGAGGAGGGCTGGGCCGAAATATCTCGAAAGGTCCTCGCTCCTACCCCATCTCGAAGCGTCGAAGATCGCCACCGCTCTGAAGAAGAAGAGGGGCATGAGGACCGACATGCTGGCGGATAAGACGTAGAGGAACCTGTTCTGGAAGAGGGCGAAGATCAGGATCGAGACCGTCCAGACCAGGAAGAGGAGCTGATCTTTATCGATATTCGACCTCCAGAGGCAGGCGAACCCCATGACGGCGATCGTCAGATTGAAACCGGTGACGGAGAGAGGTCTTACGGCGGCATAAAGGGGGGCTGCCTCCGCCACTTTATGAGAGAGGCTACCGCCGAAGAAGTAGCTCAAAGCCTCGTTGAAGAGGAGAGATGCCCCCATAGAAGGGCCGAGGGCGTAGGCGGCTATCAGGAGGAGGTAGCCGAGGGCTGCGACCGCCGGGAGAAAGGCGGGCCAGGGGAGGTCCCTCTCCCGAAAGGTCCGGGATAAGAGGAGGATGATCGATGTCATCAGGAGAAGGGCGGCTGCGGTGAAGAAAGAGGGGGTGAGCCAAGCCTCCTTCCAGAAGGGGATCATCAGTATCAGGCATACCCCGAAGGCGGCAAGGAAGATCGAAAGGTCGTCCTCAGAGGAGGTCCTTCGGCGGAGGTGGAGGGTGGCCTGGATTGCGATGTAGACGAGGAACGTCCCGATATATGCTCCGGCCCCGATCCATGTATAGGCGAGAGAGGCCATAAAAACCCCGGAGCAGGCAGCATAAAAGAGCCGTTTATCCTTGCTTTTGAGGGCCAGGACCAGAAAGAGGAGGATGTTCACCAGGAGGAAGGTCTCAAATACGTGGTGATCGGGGCGGCCGAATATGGATGCGCTGGCGTGGTGGGGGTTGAGGGCAAAGAAGAGGGCCGAGATGAGGGCGACCCGCCGGCCGAAGAGGGCCCGGGCCAGAAGGTAGAGGGAGACGATGGCGAGAGAACCGAGGATGGGAGGGACGATCGCCCCCACCATCTCCACCGACCTTTGAGATCCTGCGCCCAGGAGGAGGGCTGTCCCGGCTATGAGCTGATCAAAGAGGGGGGGCCACAGGAGCTCCATCCCCTTCGGGTAGTTGAGGTAAGGGTCGAACCAGAGTGTGGAAGGGAAGTGTTCGACGGTGTAGAGGACCCTCCTCATGTGGTAGTAGGAGTCAGAGCCGTAAAATAGGACGTCTCCGCCGACGAGCGCCCCCCTCATGGGCGCCAATCTGACGAGGAGGCCGAGGAGAGTTACGGCGAATACGCCTGCGACCTCCTGCACTTCTCCTCGATCCAGCCCCGGTGACCCCCCTCGCATTTCTTACCGAATCGTCGGAGAGGGTATTTACATGTTGTGACGGGGCTGCCGTACGATCCCGGAATCGGATATGCCAGAATGGGAATAGAAAAAATTGAAAATGGAGACGGGCTCAGGAGACGACCCTCGCCCTGACGATGACGACGTCTTCGAGGGGCCTGTCCCCGGCGCCGGTCTTCACCTTCCCCATCCTGTCGACGACTTCCATGCCGCCGACGACCTCACCGAAGACCGGATGCATCCTGTCGAGGTAGTTGTTGTCGACGAGGTTTATGAAGAACTGGCTTCCGCCGGTGTTGGGGCCGGCGTTGGCCATGGAGACCGTCCCCCTGTCGTTTCGGTTCTGGCGGGAGAACTCATCTTTTATGGCGTAGCCGGGACCGCCGCGGCCTGTCCCCGTGGGGTCTCCGCCCTGGATCATGAACCCGTCGATGACCCGGTGGAATACCACGCCGTCGTAGAAGCCGTCGGCGACGAGCTTTTTGAAGTTCCCGGCGGTGACGGGCATATCGTCGCGAAGCCGAATCGTCACGTCTCCCATGTTCGTCTCCAAAAGGACCATCGCCCCCCCGGATTCTTCCATCCTCTTTCCAGCATCCTCATCTTTTGTCAAACAACCAGCTCCAAAGATCGCGATCAAGACGATGACTCCGACCACCAGACGAGATCTCCTCTCGGTCATCGGCTGAGAGTTGCTGCGAAGAAAGTTAAGCTTTTCCAGGCCGAGGAGAGATCTAAGCAGCAGAGCCTCTCCCATGGGGAATGGTCGCCTTTCACCATAGAGAATCGGCCAGAAATAAAGCCCCCGCCAACGCCGCCAGGGCGCCTAAGAGGACCACCGCGACCCCGGCAAAGTCGCCGCCGTCGAAGAGCAACCAGCCCTGGAAGACCTTCACCAGCCCCCAGAAGACGAGGAAGAGGCCGGTGATCGGCTTTATCAAGCCGCCCCCCCCCCGTCTCCGTCGATCCGCAATCTGTCGATCCGCAATCTGTCGATCCGCAATCTGTCGATCCGCAATCTGTCGATCCGC
>JANKMW010000023.1:0-6937 GCA_024649985.1 Methanothrix sp. | reverse complement strand
CAATCCGAAGGTCCGTACTCTGGAGGTCCGGCCACCTCACCTTTCAGCCCTCTTCTCGTCGATGACGATGTAGTCCTTCAGGGCGCATACCGAGGAGAAGGGGACGAGGATCAGCTTCCCCTCCCTTCTGTACCTGGTGGGGTCAAACTCCGAATCGGGCTTCACCAATAGGTCGATGAGCCTCCCTGTCTCGGGGTCGAGGATGATATTCTCCAGCTCCCCCAGGACCGTCCCCCCCATCGTCACGATCTCCTTTCCTGCGAGGCTCCGGGCGTAGATCTTGGCCAATGGACCCACCTCACCGGTACCCCAGATAGGAGGACGGGTCGACCTTGACCCCTCCTCTGAACCTCTCGTTGATCCGCTCGTAGTACCGCACCATATTCTCCTCGAAGCTGGGCCTCACCTTCTTCAGAGCCTCCCGGTAGTGTCTCATCTCCACCTCGCCCGCCTCCGGGTCCTCTCTCAGAGCGAGCATCACCGCCTCCCTGCAGAGGGACTCGAGGTCCGACCCCACATAGCTCTCCGTCAGCTCCGCCAGCTCTTCAAGGCTGACGTCGTCTCCGCTCGGCGTCTTCGACGTATGGATCTTGAGGATCTCCAGCCGCCCCGCCCGATCCGGGGGGCCGACGAAGAGGAGCCTGTCGAACCTCCCGGACCGGAGGAGGGCGGGGTCGATGATGTCCGGCCGGTTGGTGGCTGCGACCACCACCACGTCCTTGAGGGTCTCCAGGCCGTCTAGCTCTGCCAGGAGCTGGTTTACCACCCGCTCGCTCGTCCTGTGCCCCTCCTCCATCCCCCTCATGGGGGCTATGGCGTCGAGCTCGTCGAAGAAGATTATGGCGGGCGAGACCTGCCTCGCCTTTTTGAATACCTCCCTCACCGCCTTCTCCGATTCGCCCACCCACTTTGAGAGGAGCTGGGGGCCCTTGACGGATATGAAGTTCGCCTCCGTCTCCATGGCGACGGCTCTCGCGATGAGGGTCTTTCCGGTGCCGGGGGGGCCGTAGAGGAGGACGCCCCGGGGCGGCCTGATCCCCATCTCCTGGAACTTGGCGGGGCGCTTCAAAGGCCACTCCACCGACTCAATGATCTCCTGCCGCAGGGGGCCTATCCCTCCGACGTCCTTCCAGCTGACGTCGGGGATCTCTACGTAGACCTCCCTCATGGCCGAGGGTTCGATCTCCTTCAGGGCGTTCTCGAAGTCCTCGACCGTCACCGACATCCCGTCGAGGACCTCACTGGGGATCTCGTCGTCGAAGGATATCTCCGGCAGGTGCCTTCGGAGGACCTTCATCGCCGCCTCCTTGCAGAGGGCGGATATGTCGGCTCCGACGAAGCCGTTGGTTCTGTCGGCGAGGTCGTCGATCTTCACCGATCCGTCGATGGGCATGTTCTTTACATGGATCTCCAGGATCTCCTTCCTGTCGGTCCTGTCGGGGACGCCTATCTCGATCTCCCGGTCGAACCTCCCCGGACGCCTCAGAGCCGGATCGATGGCGTCGATCCTGTTGGTGGCTCCGATCACCACCACCTGCCCCCTCTCCTTGAGGCCGTCCATCATGGCGAGGAGCTGGGCGACGACCCTCCTCTCCACCTCCCCGCTCACCTCACCTCTCTTGGGGGCAATGGAGTCGAGCTCGTCGATGAATATTATCGAAGGGGTGCTCCGGTTCGCCTCCTCGAAGATCTCCCTGAGCCTCTGCTCAGACTCGCCGTAGTACTTGGACATCACCTCGGGCCCGGCGATGGAGAAGAAACTGGCGTTCGTCTCGTTGGCGACGGCCTTCGCGATGAGGGTCTTTCCCGTTCCAGGGGTGCCGTGGAGAAGGACGCCCTTGGGCGGTTCGATCCCGAGCCTGGTGAAGATCTCGGGGTGCTTCATGGGAAGCTCGATCATCTCCCTTACCCGCTGGACCTCGTTTCTGAGGCCTCCGACGTCCTCATATGTGATCCCCGTCCCCTTCACCGAGCCGAAGCCCTTCGCCGGTCGATCTAGGAGGGATAACTCGGTCCTCTCGGTGATCACCACCACGCCATCGGGATCGGTCTCCGTCACCATCAAGGGGACCGCCTCCATCCTTCCTATGAAGGGGTGGCCCGAGGTGCTCATGATGGGGAGGATGTCCCCCCGGACTATGGGCCGCTTCAGGGTCTGCCTTTTGATCTGCTCGACGGCGTCCTCGCCGTAGTAGGTGTGAGCTCCGGAGGGCGGGGAGAGGACGGCCCTGAGCGCCTCCGCCTCCTTCGCCTTCCTGATCTTCACCCGATCCCCTATGCTCGCACCGACGTTGTGCCTGATGAAGCCGTCTATCCTGATGTAGTCCTGGCTCCAGTCCTGCCGGTCGGCACGCCAGACCTTGGCGGCGGAGGTCCTCCTCCCCTCGATCTCGATGATGTCTCCCGGCGATAGCCGCAAGGTCAGGAGGGCGTTGGGGTCGAGGCGAGCGATCCCTCGGGCCGAGTCGTTGGGGTAGGCCTTCGCCACCTTGAGCTGAATCTCTTTCACGTCTCACACCTTAGATGATGATGATGGGGCTGGATCGATTTAAGGCTATCCTGATCGCGAACACAATTGCAAATTGTGGCAGTATTATATTTGACGCTTTTGGCCCCGGCGGCTGGGTTTGGGATGTCGTCGGACGCCGGATCTCACCCTCAGCAATAAAATATTAAATGGTCAAGATGGCGGACGATCTAAACCCTTTTAATCCACCAGGACGTATCCGTTCCCGGTGAACTCGTTTGGAGAGGGAATGGGAGATAGACGTATCGGTTTCGGATATAGGCTCGATCTTCACACTTCTGGGCATCGCCGTAACCTCGGCGGTGATGGGGGCGGCGGAGATCGCCTACACAATGCTCTGGGTCACCTCCGCCTACGAGAGGAACGGCAAGGACTTCTTCCTCGACCTGCTGTACGCCACATCCTACACCTGGACTGCGGAGTACGTCATCGTGGCGGGATCGGTGATCCTGATATCGGCGATCATTTTCCTGGTGACGATGAGCATATCTCTCGTCTACCTAAACAACATCTCGACCAAAAAGAGGAGGCAGAACCTCAACCCTCTCTTCGGACTCTACTTTTTGGGGCTGTCGCTGCTCATAGTGACCCTCCTTTCGGCGATTATGCTCAGGTACTATTGAGGTGGCAATTTTGCGGATAACCGGCGTCATAAGGGAAAGAAGTGAGGGGGGACCTTCCGACAGGATCGCTTCGAAGGCGGGTCAGGATGCGCCCTCGAAGAAAGTTTCGTCCGCCCGAGAGGGGGATGGGATCGGAGCCGGAGAGGGGTCGTCGAGGTCACAGGGCGGTTCCTTCGCCCCGATGGACGGGGGAAGAGAGGGCTTCGCCCTCGCCCATTTGAGGTCGAAGAGGCTCCTATACCCCTTCGCCGCCATCGTCGGCCAGGAGAAGATGAAGCGTGCCCTCATCCTCAACGCCATCAACCCCTCCATCGGGGGGGTCCTGATCAGGGGGCAGAAGGGGACGGCCAAGTCCACCGCCGTCCGGGGGCTGGCGGAGGTCCTCCCGGGGATCGAGGTGGTGACGAGCTGCAGGTTCGGCTGCGATCCGGGGGACGGGGAGAACCTCTGCTGGGAGTGCGCCGAACGGCTGAAGGAAGGAATCCTCCCAACGGAGGTGAGGCCCATGAGGGTCGTCGACCTCCCCGTGGGGGCGACGGAGGACCGGGTGGTGGGGTCTCTGGACATGGAGAGGGCGCTCCGGGGCGGGGAGAGGGCCTTCGAGCCCGGGGTCCTGGCGGAGGCTAACCGGGGGATACTGTATGTAGACGAGATCAACCTCCTGGACGACTACGTCGTCGATGCCCTCCTGGACGCCGCCGCCATGGGGATGAACGTCGTGGAGAGGGAGGGGGTGAGCGCAAGCCACCCCGCGAGCTTCATCATCGTAGGGTCCATGAACCCCGAAGAGGGGAAGCTGCGGCCCCAGCTTCTCGACAGGATCGCCCTCCAGGTGGAGGTCGAGGGGATATCCGACGTCGAGCAGAGGGTCGAGATCATCGAGAGGTCCAACAGATTCGCGTCAGACCCTGCCAAGTTCAGAAAGGAGTTCGAGGTTGAGGCCAACAGGCTCACCAACAGGATCGTCGCCGCGAAAAAGGCCCTCCCCAGGGCGAGCTGTGGGAGGGGGGAGCTTTTGAAGATCGCTAAGATCTCCGTGGAGTTCGGGGTCGACGGCCATCGGGCGGACATCATGATCGAGCGGGCGGCGAGGACGAACGCCGCCTTCGAAGGGAGAGTGAGGGTCGAGAACGGGGACATCGTCGCCGCGGCGGAGATGGTCCTGCCCCACCGGATGAGGAAGACCCCCTTCGACGACGGCGAGTTCAGCCCCGAGAGGCTCCGATCGATGGTGGCCTGATGGTCCCGCCGGCGCCAAAGCCCCCCCACCCCCCTCCGGAGGAGGTGGCAGCCATCTTCAGAAGAAACCTCGATCGAGATTACGGCTGCAAAGTCCTCTTTTCCGGAGGGCCCGCTTTGGGGATCAGGATCCCTCGGGCGAGGGCTGGCATGATCACCGTCGAAGACGTCTCGCAGATCAGGTTGATCCTGGATACGCGAAGGCCGTCGATCAGGACGGAGGAGATCGACGCCGTCATCCTCCTGGGGGACGAGACCTTCGTGGAGATCGACCCCGAAGCCCTTCTGTCCCTTCTGTCGTCAAGCCGGGGCGGAGGAGGCCTCAATTCTGGCGACCTCGCCGGCATCCTCGACCATTTCGCCAGGTCAGAGAAGAGGACCGCCTCGAAGTCGCCGGCCCCGGGGAGGAGGGCGGAGGTCCTGGCCTCGGGAAAGAGGGGGAGGTACGTCCGGGCCCGGATGCCCCGGGGAAAGGCGAAAGACGTCGCCCTAGCCCCCACCATCAGGGCGGCGCTGGCCCGCCCCGGCGGAGGCGGCGCCAAGGGCGGAGGAGTTGTCATAAGGGAAGAGGACCTCCGGGAGAAGGTGAGGCGCCGGAAGGTGTCCACCCTCATCGGGATCGTCCTCGACTCCAGCTTCTCCATGGAGGAGTGGGGGTCGGTCGCCAGGAAGGTGGTGATGGAGCTTCTGAAAGACGCCTACCAGAGGAGGGATAGGGTGGCCCTCGTCTCCTGCTCGGGGAGGGTGGCTAAGGTCGTCCTCCCCTTCACCCCGGCGGCGGTGACCGCGAAGGGGCGCCTCGACGGGATCGAGTACGGCGGGACGACCCCCCTCGCCAGCGGCCTATTGACCGGCTCCGCCCTCCTCGCCCGGGAACGGGAGAGGGAGCCTTCGGCAGTCCCGATCCTCGTCCTGATCACCGACGGGACCGCCAACGTACCTCTGGAAGTAGCGGGGGATCCGGGCCGGGAGGCGGAGGAGGTCGGCCATGATCTGAGGAGGTCGGGGGTACACCTGCTGGTGGTGGACGTCGGCATCCAAGGCTCAAAGCTACCAGAGAAGATCGCCATCGCCGCCGGAGGAAGGCATGTCAAGACCCAGGGACCGAGCCAGGAAGAGATCTACGCCGCCATCAAGGGAGAGCAGATGGAGGCGTCGGGGATCAGCAGGGCCGACGGCCGAAAGTGAGGCACTCTTATGGCGTCTCTGGGGCTGAAGGTCAGGAGGGGTGAGGGGGAGGGCTTTCGGCGGAGGCTCGTGGAGATCGGAGCCTTCGACCGGTCCCGGAAGATCAGGACCGAGGGCGGCGACCTTTATATGCCCATCCTGGAGCTCTCCTGCGAGGCGAGAGAGGAGCTCGCCGGAATCGGAAAGTTCGAGGTCGTCGAGGCAGAGTTCCAGGACGAGGCTCCGAAGGAGACGGTGGAGGGGCTCCTCGGTCACAAACCGTCCTTCGAGGTGGTGGGGGACGTGGCAATCCTGGAGGACCCGAATGAGGTGGCGGCCGCCGCCATCATGGCAGTCCACAGGAACGTCCGCGCGGTGATATCGCCTCTTTCTGCGGTGGAGGGGGAGTTTCGGACCCGGCGGTTCCGCCCCGTCGCCGGGGAGGAGCGGACGACGACAGTCCACAAGGAGCACGGCCTGAGGTATCGAATCGACCTGGAGAGGGCCTACTTCACCCCCCGCCTGGGGACAGAGAGGCTCAGGGTCGCAGGGCTGGTGAGGTCCGGGGAGGCGGCCTTCGACATGTTCGCCGGGGTGGGCCCCTTTGCCCTCCTCATCGCGAAGAGGGGGGCGAAGGTCGTCGCCGTCGACAAGAACCCCGATGCTGTGAGGCTGCTGCGGGAGAATGCCCGCCTCAACCGGATCGACGAGATCGTCATCATGGAGGCCGATGCCGCAGATCTGGCAGAGCGGTACGAGAACTGTGCCGACCGGATCATCATGAACCTCCCCCATTCCGCCCGAGACTTCCTGGGGGTGGCGATGAAAATCGCGAAGGACGGCGGGGTCGTCCACTACTACGCCATCGCCCCCGAGGACAACCTCTACGCCAGAGATACGGCTTTCGTCGAAGATGCGGCGAGGGACGCAGGCGTAGAAGTCGAGATCCTCCGCCGCGGGGTCGTTCGCAGCTACGCCCCCCACCAGTACAACATCGTCATCGACTTTCGGGTGGACAAGCCCCCAAAGGAGGCGGAGGAGGCGACCCGCTTATAAATAGACCGAAAGGTATATATTCGTCAAATGACGTAAATGGGTATGGCAAAAGTCGTGAGCTATTCTCTCCCTCTACCCTCCGTTAACGACTTTTGCTCCTCCCTCCTTTTAAGATCCTGGTTCTAAAAACGAACCGGCCTCAATGGAGAGTTTCAAAAATCCGACTAATCTGAATATAATCTATTAAAAAAATTATTCTTTAATTTAAATAGAAATGCTGTTTTCAACGATGACTTTGCAGGATTTAATTCATCTGCTCAAATAAATTGTTCCCTCCTTCCCCACAAATTCCCTTTTCCCTCTTGTCAATCAGTAATCAGCAAGC
>JANKMW010000239.1 GCA_024649985.1 Methanothrix sp. | reverse complement strand
ACGCAGTCTCTCATGCCGTTAATAAAATGGGCAAGTTTATTCTGCTTTATCGAGGCGAGTTTTCTTGGATGGAATGTCTCTCACTTTATCGAAGTAAGGATGTCGTCGAAAAGGGATTCGACGTGTTAAAGAATGACATCGAGTTGATGCCAACCAACCTGAGGACTAACAGCAGTCTAAGGGGGTATCTGTTTATCGCATTCATCGCATTGATATTGAGGATGAAGTTGATGAAGATGATGATCGATGCGGAGCTGAATAAAAGATACTCCGTCGAAGGATTGCTTACTGAGCTGGAAAAAATTAAGATCATGGTCTTGCCGAATGGAGAGAAGATGGCCACTGAGATATCCAAAAAACAGCGCGAAATCCTGGATGCTCTTCATATGTGTGCCTAAACGCTGGGGAGGTCAGGGTGTAACTATTCAGCCCCCTTTCCAAGATACTCGAATTACGCGTAAAAGATAGATGCCGATTTATTCTTGGATAATAGTTAACCCTGACCGAAAATTTTATGATATATAAAAGACTGCTTATTGGTGAAGGGGGATTAAAAGTTGTCACGTTCAAGGA
>JANKMW010000238.1:358-577 GCA_024649985.1 Methanothrix sp. | reverse complement strand
CTTTGAAGATCTTCAAAGATATCGAATGCGCTAAAGGAGAGGGCGAGGCCCTATTTGCCAAAGCCAAAGCCCTGCATCAGATCGTCAAAAACGAGGAAGCCGCCCAATGCGCTCAAGAGGCCCTGCGGATCTTCCAGAAGATTGAGAGCCATCTGGCGGAGAAGGTCCGCCAGGAGCTTTCAGAATGGCAGGAAGGCCAGGGAACCTGACCTCCCCATG
>JANKMW010000238.1:0-348 GCA_024649985.1 Methanothrix sp. | reverse complement strand
ATCTCGCTCTTCACTCCGGCGGCCTTTCATTCCCGCCGCCCCTGAGGAGGGCCGGCCACCAGGGCCGCAGGTCGTGCGGCGGCATAGAGGCGGTGGAGATGTCGTCGAAGTAATTGGATTTTTAATATAAAATTTAAAATGTATTTTTAGCGGGGGAAGACCGCTCCTAACGCCCTCGGCGGTCCTCCCAACCTCACCTCGACCTCAGCGCCGATCCGGCGTCGTCCCCTCCGGCGTCGTTCCCGTCCTCGGCTAGAAAGAAGAGATGCATGGGGGGTGAACTGGTCCTATCCAACCTGACCTCCCCATGTTTAGGCATAGGCACGGAAAGTTTTGGCCTACGTATCC
>JANKMW010000237.1 GCA_024649985.1 Methanothrix sp. | reverse complement strand
AGGTATAGCTCTACAGCTTCTTTCAGGTTTTGAAGCGCCTCTTCTGGTGTACTTCCAAAACTTGCGACCTCAAGCTCGGGACATTTTGAGACGTAGGCACCTTCTTCTTCCCATATCGTGGCGGTCAGACTTACCTTCTTCATTTCTCGATCTCCATGTTCTGGCAGACTATCGCTTATGTGTACTTATATATCGATTGATCGACCCGGTCAAGTTAAAGGTGGCTATGAACCCACCCTCAAACGGCGACCACTTCCTTCAGGATAGCCTCTCCGATTCCGGGTTTTAGGCTCTTTTTCATCACCAGATCCACCTTGACTCCCAGCTTATCTCCAAGCTCTCTTTCGAGGGCGATGAGCTCCCAGAGGGTAGGGGGTACACGTTCAAACTCCACGAGGATATCAAGGTCGCTTCTATCGTCCGCCTCGCCCCTGGCATAAGAGCCGAAGACGCCCAGATGCTTCACGCCGTAGCGCCCAGCGAGATATGGCACCATCTCCCTCAGAGCCCTGACGATATCGTCGAGGGAGGGGCGATCTGGATGGATCTTTGGGGTGTCATCGGTCAATGGCATCACCTGCTGGCCGTTCGTGACTTAAACGAGCCCAGGGGATATATCTCTTTTGAAAAGGTTAAGATCGGCCGAAGGTCGCGGACC
>JANKMW010000236.1:389-683 GCA_024649985.1 Methanothrix sp. | reverse complement strand
TAAAACGGCATTTTGTTCCCGAAAGCTGAATATCACTCGATTTCTAGATAGTGCCGCTTGCGCCATTTTCCGATATAGTTGTTAGCGATAGCTACAACTATCATTTTTCCATTAAACCGTTTTAGCGATCTAACCATCACCCTCCCGGTCTGAAAAGAACTCAAAATTCTTTTTTGATCTCCTCAATCGTAATCGATAAATCCGACGGCGAAGCGGAGTAGGAAGATGAGAGACACCCCAGCCTGGCTTTACGATGAGAAGCGACAGATCGGGACCGACTACGAAGACCTCTCC
>JANKMW010000236.1:0-379 GCA_024649985.1 Methanothrix sp. | reverse complement strand
GTTCCCGAAAGCTGAATATCACTCGATTTCTAGATAGTGCCGAATCGATCAACTGTTTTTTGATCTCATCTTCCACCGGTTCGAGAATCTCATAACAGGAAAGGTTCGCGTTTACCAAAGTGGCTTGGCTCAGGTTATGCCCGAAGATATCTATGAACAGCTCGCTCAGTCGATCGTATGGTATGAGCTGGTACTGGCTCAGATAGACGGCGGAGGCCTTCAACCGAGATCCGTATTGTGTAGTCTGTCGAACGTCTTCAGGAAAAGTGGCCTCATTAAGATGGCCGCATCCGGGGCAAATTTTCATCTCTGCTTGGTGTTCGGTTACTTCGATCTTTTGGGGAGGTAGATCAAATACCTGGCGTCGTTCACGCTCGAT
>JANKMW010000235.1 GCA_024649985.1 Methanothrix sp. | reverse complement strand
CCGCGATAGAATATATCATGAGCGTCAGGACCATTATCATGGCAAGAGCTTCAATTCGCTCTTCTTTCCCATGTAAAACCCTATTAAATCGACAACAGGGGCTGTTATCCTCCAGCCCCTGGTGCTCTCTTTCGCACTTCATACCCCGCATTTGCCAGGTGCCGAATCATATCGTCCAGGGAGATTCCTTGACTTGGAATACCAAGATATTCTAACCCAGCATCTCCGTCCTTTTCCTCCTCTTGGTACATCTCCTGTGCTGTGAGGAGATGATGCAGTACGCATAGCACCTTTCTTGCGAGAGCAACGGCTGCGATGTTGGTTCCCTTTTTCGCCTTTATCCTGAGGAAGAAACTCTTGAGCTTAGACCTACCTTTTGTCCTGGCAATGACGTGAGCGACTTCTACGAGAACCCGCCTTATATGTCTTGAGCCTTGCTTGGTTATGCTACCCATGTATATCTTATCCGCCGATTGATACACCGACGGAACGAGTCCACACCAAGCAGCAAGCTGTTCGGCCTTATGAAAATCATTGTAGTTGCCAATCTCAGCCAAGATCACCAATGCCGAGATGAACCCTATCCCAGGAACAGACATTACGATGGCCATGTCTTTCCTAAGCGGTGCGATTCTCTTTCTGATCTCGGACTCCAGTTCCTCGATATTTTTTTGGATTGAATCGATCTGCTCAAGATAGCCTCGTATCAGAATAATATCGGTGCAGCTTAACTGGATAATAAGAGCTTCGCGTATCTGGTCCTCCTTCTTCTTTATCCTCTTTACTGGGATTCCATCGATTATCTCATCG
>JANKMW010000234.1 GCA_024649985.1 Methanothrix sp. | reverse complement strand
CAAATAACCATGACGTCACCAGTTAGCGCTATTCAGTAATCTGGGTACGCGACCAAGATTTTAGGAGTCAATGGTTCACCCCAGGGGGAGAAGAGCACGACCCTGAAGCTCGTGGAGGCGGTCCTCACAGGAGCGCAGGAGGCGGGTGCGCAGACGGAGCTCATCGACCTGTGCGCCCTCTCCATCGACTACTGCAACGCCTGCGCCGTCTGCTACAAGACCGGAGAGTGCATCCACAATGACGACTTCGGGAAGGTGTACGACGAGATGATGGCGAGCGACGGTATCGTCTTCGGCTCGCCGGTCTACTTCGGGTCGGTGACCGCCCAGATGAAGACGATGATCGACAGGATGTCCGACGCCGTCCACTGCCAGCTCCTCCTGGGAAAGCGCATCGCCTCGGTCTCGACGGCCGGAAGCCAGGGCCACCAGGAGGTGGAGGATTACATCAACAGGGTCATGGTGGCAATGGGGGCCACGGCCGTCGGGAGCACGGGAGCCGATATGGTGGATCCGGCAGGGATGGAGCTGGCGCTGGAGGAGGCCCGCCAGCTCGGCAAGACCCTCGTCCGTGAGATCCAGGAGGGTACGATACACCCCGGGCAGGAGGAGTTCCACAGGACGATGAGGGAGAGGTTCGGACGGGTCGTCGGAGCGAATAAGGAAGAGTGGACCCACGAGTACGAGCACTGGAAGAAGATGGGCTGGCTGTAAAGATGGGTGGAGCCCATCCGCCGGAAGATCGGTCCTCGACGGAGCTATCCAGGATGAGAGACGAGGATGAATAGAGAGACGAGGATGAATAGAGAGACGAGGATGAATAG
>JANKMW010000233.1:322-909 GCA_024649985.1 Methanothrix sp. | reverse complement strand
GGTCGCACCGCCGCAGGACCGCCACCGTCGTCCTGTCGAGAATCTCGCAGGCGGACGGGACGATCCCCGAGGCGAAGGTCGCGGCGACGGCCCTTCCGGCCTCCTCCGCGGAGCTGAAGGAGGCGATGACGAGCCTGCGGGCCTTCGGCAGCGGCGCAACGCGCAGGACCGCCTGAGTGATGACCCCCAGGTTCCCCTCCGAGCCGATGAATAGGCGAGTCAGATCGTAGCCCGCCGCCGCCTTGAGGGTCCGCGAGCCGGTCCTCACCACGCGGCCGTCGGCGAGGACGACCTCCAGGTCAAGGACGTAGTTACGGGTCGTCCCGTACTTGACAGACCTCATCCCCGAGCCGTTGTTGGCGATGAGGCCGCCGATGGTGCAGAAGGCTGCCGAGCCGGGGTCGGGGGGAAAGAAGAAGCCATGTGGCTTCAGCGCCTCGTTGAGCCGCGCCTGGACCACCCCCGGCTCGACGACGACGGCCAGATTGGCGAGATCCATCTCCAAAATCCGGTTCATCCCCGAGAGGTCGAGGACGATCCCGCCCCGCAGGGGCACCGCCCCGCCCGCCAGGCCCGTCCCGGCGCCC
>JANKMW010000233.1:0-312 GCA_024649985.1 Methanothrix sp. | reverse complement strand
ACGGGGACCCCTTCGGCGGCGGCTAGGCCGACGACGTCGGAGACCTCCGCCGTCGAGAGGGGGCGGACTACGTAGTCTGGGGTGCCCGACACCATCGAGGCGTCGGAGGAGTAGCAGAGCCTCTCGGCGGGGGAGGCGGTGGCTCTATCGCCGACGATATCGCGGAGCTTCTCGATGATATCCATGGGAGACCTCGTAATCGGGAGAATTGCGGCGCCGAATGGCTGGCGGAGTCGGAGGAGGAATTCCGTCGGGGGATATAATAGGGTGTCGATGATGCCGTTGGCTGCGGGTGGCACGACCTATTAACCT
>JANKMW010000232.1 GCA_024649985.1 Methanothrix sp. | reverse complement strand
TCGCGATTCTTCTCTTAACCGATGACCAATGAAAAGAGATCGTAAGATACATGCTCCAAAGCTATTCTCAGACAGAAATCGCGAAGCGGACCCATCATTCTGGTGAAGCAGTGGATCGGTATCTAAGGGATTACAACCGGGTGAAGGTGTTACGTGACAAGCTTGCCCCGGAGGAGGTGGCATTTGCCATGGGGCTTAGCATTGCTTTGGTCAATGAGTATCTGGATTTGATCGAGGAGATGGAAGGGAAGGTCGAGAAAGGAGGATAAACTATATGTCCATGGGGGCGGTACATAAAGCGGAGGGTGGTGACCGTTTATCCGGTTGATGTTATATAATATGGGTGTGTAAGTAGTGCTCCAAAACATAAATTATAAATCATATAAGACTTGTCAAGATTAAGATTGTGCCAAGAAATAAGACCTACATCGTGACTTTGAAGGATGGAGACGAAGCTAAATTACAACAATACCTTCGGAAGGGAGTAGCACCTGCGAGAAGCTTAACTCGAGCAAGGATACTGCTGATGACGAGCGAAGGGCGTTCAGATAATGAGATTCAAAATACATTGCAAGTGAGCAGGTCTACGATATGTCGGATAAGAAAGCGATACTGCACTGGAGGCCTGGAGTTTGCGATATACGAGAAACCTCGCTGTGGAGCACCTACAAAGATAGATGGACGAGTAGAAGCACAACTGACTCTTCTTGCCTGCTCAGATCCGCCTGAAGGCAGATCAAGATGGACACTAGAACTCTTGGCAGATAGAGTTGTTGAATTGGGCACAGTGGATTCGATATCCTCGATGAGTGTTCATAGGGTATTGAAAAAAACGAGATAAAACCTTGGCTTAAGAGCCGCTGGTGCATAGGTAAGATGACAAGCGACTTCATCTTGTCAACGCCGGTCTAAAACTGTCCAATTATGGCGGTATAAAACTGTCCACCTA